>NZ_QLJK01000021.1:0-108116 GCF_003950715.1 Sphingomonas sp. S-NIH.Pt3_0716
CGTCCTCACGCAGCTTTTTGCGACGCATCGACCGTGCGCTCCTTGTCGTCGAGTCCTTTTCGGGCATGGGGCAGGATAGTCATAAGACATCTGCTTTCAACACCGCGCTCGACTCATGATGCTGTAGCAACCGGGCTTTGGATGTCGCCTAACAGCTTTTGAAAGATAGACGGCGCGCCCGGTGCGGATCCAACCTCGCTGGCAAGTGCCATGAACGTGGCGCATTCCTCACCCGCATTGTCATAATTGGACGCGACGTCGACGATCCAGCGAACGAACTGCCGGAAACCCGGGTCAAAATAGAGTTCGGGCTTCCCCAGTATGTCGATGGCGAAAGATGCAACGTCGATATCGATCTCGAGGACAGCGACGAGTTGATTGTGAATGACCGGGGTAACAGCGGCATTGCATGCCTTGATCTTGTTGATCAGGCTGAGACTGCGGCCGAGCCTGCGGGCCATTTCCTTGTTCGTGATCCGGCGTCGTCTCCACTCGTGAAGAAAGAGGCGCCTGAAGCACTCCTGGCGTTTGACGCTTTCTTGTGACCCGATACTCCGGTCGCTCATGGCATGGCACCCCCGGTTAGGGGGGTATCATACAGCCGTATGAGTCGGTTCTGTCAATCCCATGTGAATCACCGTTCATCGCAGATTTAGGAATCGGTTCCTTCAAACACGGCGAGAAGAGCGCTGACAAAGACGAACCGAACTGGAGGAACTGTGCCGGTCGCCTTCGCGATGGCCTCCCTCGCGGCCTGGAAGGCGGGTTTGTCTCGAAGATTGATACGCAGCGTTATGCGATAATCACCTGTCTCGTCACGCTCGCTCGCCGACCGCCAGATTTGTCGGAAATCGAGCATTTCTCCAATAATTCCGAGACCATGTATGGCAGTCGAGGAAACCGTCTCGAATTGGCCGGTCTTAAGGGAATAGACCCTGATCGCATCGGCGGTGAGGCGGAAAACGCGGTCGCTAACGCGAAAGGTATATAGGGCTTGGGACATTGAGGCGATTGATACCGCTGTAAGCGGACGCCCGCCAGCGCAGACAGAAGAAAGTTTGCCGCAGTAATAAAAATATTTCAGCGAACGAAAATTTCGGGAATGCACCTGAACTGGTAATACGTTTCCACATCGCAACGAAGAGTGTAAAAATTTTACACTGTTTGCTCGTCAATGATGTGGAGTGTGTAACCTGGTTACACAGGTGTGTAATCCTATTACACCATTTAGTGTAATTCTATTACACACCATGATTTAATACTTGCGATCACCATGAGTTTATATCCTCTTAACGGAGACGACGTGCTTGTGCGTCGTCTTCCAAGGGGAAAGAGCATGACTGCACTTTCGATGCCGAAGGGTAACCAGATCAACGGTATCCTTCTTGGCCTTGCGATCATCGCCTGCGTGATGATCCTGGGCGCTTCGGCGGCCTTTGCGGGCACCGACACCACGTTCAATACCGCGCTCACGAAGTTCACGGACTTCCTCGAGGGCTCGGGCGGCAAGATCATCACCGTGATGAGCCTTGCCGGCGGCATCGTCGCGCTTGCGTCGGGTCGCTTCAGCCTCGGCCAGGTGGCCGTTCCCGTCGCCGTCGGCGTCGGTGCGGGCACCGGCATTCCGATCGTCACCTCGACCGTCACCGCGACGATCTGAGGACCGACTGGGATCAACCGCTGGGAGGGCGGTGAGCGCTTATGGACAGGTATACCATCCCTTCGCATCTCGACGATCCGGAGCTGATCGGCTTCTGGACGCTGGACGAGTTCCTCGCGATGGCGATCCCCTTCATCTGGGGCATCCTTTCGCAGCACGTCGTGATCGGATTGATGGTCTCGTTGCTCGGATGGTGGGGCTTCCGAAAGCTCAAAGCCGGCAAGGCCACATCGTGGATTCTCCACATGGCCTACTGGCACCTGCCGTCGAGTTTTACCGGTCTCAAGGCGACGCCACCCTCCCACCTTCGCGTGATGGTGGGCTGAAATGGATTATAGTGTCGGTCTCGCGCAGTCGCAGCGGGTTCTCAAGCAGCGCAACATGCTCGGCATCGTGGCGCTGGTTCTCGCGGGCCTCGTGGTCATCCTCTTCCTGGTCGGCGCGACGCGCGACCGCGAGATCGTCCTTCAACCTATCGTCCGCACGCCCCTGACGCTGTCCTCGAGCGGGGTCAGCCGGGAGTATCTCGAGATGGTCACGCGCGACACCGCGCTGATGACGCTCAACCGCTCGCCTGAAAATCTCGACTACTGGATGGAGTCGATCCTCAAGATCGCGACGCCCGAAAGTCACGGCTCGCTCAAGCGCGATCTCATGAAGATCCTGAGCGAACAGCGCGGGTCGAGCATCAGCCAGTATTTCACGCTCGCCAGCATGAAGGTTGATCCTGAGAACCTGACCTCGGAAGTGACCGGCACGCTGCATACCGTCGTCGGCTCCAAGGCGGTGACTGCCGAGGCGAAAACCTTCCGCTTCTACTGGTCCTATCGCGGCCTGTCCCTTCAGCTGAAGGGCTTCGGCATGGTCACCAAGGTCGACAAGGACGACGCTGCAACCGGAGACGAGGCATGACGCCCCTGATCGCATTTGGCCTCATCGGAGGCGGGACGGCGATCGCCTCCCGCGTCTGCTCGCTCTCGCGCTTCGTCGGCGCAGGCATGATCCTGGTCGGGGGAATGGCGCTCGCTGCGCCTGCCTTTGCCGACGAGCATCTGCTTGCAAAGGACAATAGCGAGGTTTCCTGCACGCTTTCCAAGTCCGGCCTCACACGGATCAGCCTCAAGGACGACCGCTTTGCCAGTGTCTCCAAGCTGACCACCGGCGTCGAGAGCGACGATTTCACGGTCGTCAACGAGCCGACGCGCGGCGACATCTACGTCTCTGTTCCCGAAGCCTATTCGCGGGCCAACGTCTCCTTCTTCGGCACGACCTCCAAGGGGTATGTCTACAAGTTCAGCTGCCGCCTTGCAGGCGACGACGCGCAACAGGTGTTCGTCGAGAACAAGGATATCGCAGGCGAGGCGCAGACAGCGGTCGCACAGGCCGACACCACGCCGCAGGAAGCGTCCGCCACGCTCGTCCAAGCGATGTTCCAGCAAGCCCCGCTCGAGGGCTTCGACGTCCGCCCCGCGGTTACCGATCCGGTCATGGTGGGGTCGCTCAAGGTGCAGATGCTCACCGAATATCGGGGCACGGCGCTCGCAGGGCGCGTGTTGCGGATCGAGAACAAGGGCGGATCGCCTGTCGCGCTGGGCGAAGGAACGATCGCGCCGTCGAACGCGATCGCCGTATCGGTCGCCAATCCCAACCTCAAACCCGGTGAAGTCACCACAGCGTATATCGTCACGCCGTCGGGCCTCGCCAACGGAGTGCGGCCATGAGCCTCAAGGACCTTTTCCCCGGCAGGAAACCCAAGCAACTCGATGCCGAGCCTGAAGAAGGCGAGGGCGAACTGATGGCCGGCAACGACGCCGTCCGAAAGAAGCAGCTGCTCTACCTTGGCTGCGGCGGCGCGCTCGCACTGGTGCTGGGGTCCTGGTACGTCATGGGCGACGATACCAAGCTCAAGACGTCGGGCGCAGACGACAAGGTCGTCAAGATCACCACCGACGACATGGTCAACCGGAACATGTCGGACCGGGAGTGGCAGGCGGCATCCGAAGCGCAGATGCAGTCGATCAACAACCAGTTGAAGGGTGTCGACGGCCAGCGCGCGCAGATGGAGCAGCTTCAGGCGCAGATCGCCGCGCTCCAGGGCGAGAAACAGTCGATGGCCTCAGATGGCCAGCGGGTGATGAGCGCTTACCAGCAGGAGAACGACCAGCTTCGTCAGCAGCTTGCGCAGCGGTCGAGCGCGCCCCCTGCGCCGGCGCCCGCGCAGATGTACGGGCCGATGGGCCAGCCCAACTATCGGGGTCCGGGCGCACCGATGAGCGCAGGGGAGGCGGCCGCTGCCGCGGTGTCGCAGTCGCGCTCGATCAAGCTCGTCTCGTTCGAGGGCGGGCCGAGCGGAACGGCGACGCGCATTTCGGGTGGCACGACCAGCTATACCGACAGCCCCAATTATCTGCCGCCCAATTCGATCGCGAAGGCCAAGGTGATCGTCGGCGTCGATGCGTCGGCAGGGGTGCAGTCGCAGAGCGATCCGCTTCCCGTCGTGCTGCGGATCACAGGGCCGGCGCGCTCGGTTTACAGCAACGGCAAGCTGCTCACGACCCGGATCGAGGGCTGCGTCATCAACGGCGCGGCACGCGGCGACCTCTCCTCGGAGAAGGTCTATGTGAAGCTCCAGCGGATGACCTGTCCGCAGGCCAATGGGCGCTTCGCGGTCTCGGACGTCAAGGGCTTCATCAGCTTTGCCGGCAAGACCGGCGTGCGCGGGCGGGTGGTCAGCCGCGAGGGCGGGCTTGTCGGCCAGGCCTTCATCGCCGGTATCGCAGGTGGTTTCGGTCGCGGCTTCTCGGCCAACACCAACTCGCTCCTCACCGGCAACAACGTGACGGTCAACGGGAAGCGCGAACAGATCGGCTTGGGCGACATCGCACAGGCCGGGCTGGGCAACGGCATCGCCCAGTCCGCCGACATGGTCAGCAAATATCTGATCGAGCGGGCCGAGCAATATCAGCCGATCATCGAGATGCCGACCGGCATCGATGTCGAGATCGTCTTCCTCGAAGGCGTCTTCATCCAGAACTGAGCCTCGGGCCGAAAGGATATGCTTATGACACAGAATATTCTGCTTGGCGTCGCGGCCAGCGCGGCGATGATGCTGACCGGCAGCGCGGAGCCGGCGATCGGGCCGCAGGTGCAGGCCGCGCTCCAGCAGCGGCTCCCCAAGACGCCGATCACCGGGATCGATTGCACGAAGATCGAGGGGCTGTGCGAAGTTACCGCCGGCGCCAATCTCTTCTATGTCGACAAGTCGGCCCGCTATCTCGTGATCGGCCGGGTCTATGACATGGAAACCCGGCAGGACCTGACGGCAGCGCGCCTGTTGGCGCTCAACCCCGACATGCTGGTGGGCGGCGCGGCGCGCGCCAATGCGGCAGCCGATGCGCCCGAGCCTTCTGCGCCCGGCAACGGGGCGCGGGTGACGGAACAACGGGGGGCCGTCCGCACGCTCGACCTTTCGAAGCTCTCGAACAAGGGAGCGATCATATGGGGTTCGGGGTCCCAGAGCGTCACTGTCTTTTCCGATTTCCATTGCGGCTATTGCCGGGCGCTCAGCCAGACGCTCGAGACGATGAACGTGCGCGTGATCGAGCGGCCGATCTCGGTGCTCGGAAGCCGGGACGTCGCCGATCGCGTGCTGTGCGCGAAGGACCGGCATGCAGCGGTACGCGCCGCCTATGCGCAGGACCCGGTGCCAGGGACGGGCAAGTGCGACACCAGCGGTCTCGACGAGAATGAGGCGTTCGCCAAGGCGCACGGTCTCAACGGCACGCCCGTTCTCGTGCGCTCCGATGGCGCGGTGATGGAGGGGTTCCAGCCCAAGGCGCAACTTCTTGCATGGTTGAAGGGAGCAAGGTCATGAGCCGTTCGGCGATCCGTCTGCCGGACTGTCCGGTGTCCCAGTATCGCCCGCGAGGCCGCACCCGGCGGGTCGCGATCGCGATGGCAACGAGCCTTGTGCTGCTGGCAGGGTGCACGACCTTCGGGACCAACATCAAGGGCAGCTTTGCGTGCGGTGCCCCGCAAGGGGGCAGCTGTGCGCCCGCAACCGTGATCGACGACAAGGCGCTCGCGGAAATCAGCGGCGAGACGAGCTATCGTCCCGCAGGTCCCTTCCAGGCGCCCTTGCGGCAGGCGGGGCCGCAGCGCATCGCCTATGCAGCGACCCCGCAGGCGTCGGGTGTGGGTCCGCAGAAGGTGTTGCGCATCGTCTTTCCCGCGCATGTCGACGGGGCAGGGCGCTATCATGAAACGAGCGTCGTGCAGGCCGTGGTCGATAACGGCCAATGGCTCGCCGCGACCGACGGGCACGGTCCTGCCCTTGCCGCGACGCAGGTCCTCAACGTCAGCCCCGAGATCCTCTCGCAGCTCGGTACGCCGATCCCGCCGTCCGCGTCGGCACCTGTCGAAGTCCCGGCGACCGCGCCGGTCGTGGCAGTACCGCCGGCGAGCGCTGTGGGTGCCCCGACCGCCGCGGCGGTCGCAGCCGCGCGCGCCAAGGCGCGAGAGGCGGCGGCAGGGAAGGGGGTCCCGGTCGCTGCACGGGCTGCAACCCCCGCGCCGGCACCGGTCGGTGCCAAGCCCAAAAGCAATGCGCCGGAATTCGCTTCGGGGAACCCGGCGAACCGGCCTGCCTCGTTCTCTCCGCGCGTGGAGGACTGAGCCATGGCCGCTAAGACAGGCTTCATCGCGCGGCTGCTGGGTGACACACGCGGCCCCGATCAGGGTACGCCCTCGCACGGCGCGCCCATGCTCTCGCAATGGCTGCCCTATCGGAGCTTCGACGCGCGCAACGATCTGTTCTACCAGACCGACAGCCTTGCGTTCGCGCTCGAGCTGGCGCCGCTCATGGGGGCCGATGAGCGCACCGGCGAGATCCTCGCGCAGATGCTTTCCGAGAGCGTGCCGCCCAGCGCGCGCGTCCAGCTTCTCTCGTTCCAGAGCCCGCGCGTGGGCGCGCTGATCGCGCAATATGCGCTGCCACGGTTCAAGGCCGGCGGCGTGCATCGCAAGATCGCGGAGCGGCGATCGGCGTTCCTGCGGCACGGGGCATGGGTCTCGATGTCGAAGGACGGGCCTTTCCATGTCCGCAATCATCGCATCTTTCTGTCGGTGTCGATCGCTGCGTCGAAAGCGACACCCGAAGAACTGATTGGCGTGCGCGACAGTATCGTCTCGACCCTGGCGTCGATCGACATGCCGGCCACGCGAATGAAGCCGGTCGATCTCATTGCGCTGATCGATGACATTACCGCGCCCGCGTTCGACGTGTCGGACCAGGTATCGGAATATTCCGACCTCGATCCGATTGCCGACCAGTGCGTGCGCCGCGACGTCCAGACCGTCGTCCACGCCGATCGTCTGCTCGTTTCGGTCGAGCCGCTGCGCGCCGTGACCAGTCTTTCGGGTGAGACCCAGTATGAGGAGATCCGACCCGACACGTTCGACTATCGCTTCTTCTCGGTTCGCAATCTTCCCAACCGCTGGGCACCGTGGGACGTGCAGAAGCTGATCGGTGACATGTTCTCCGACAAGCTGCGCCCTGGCTGTCCGACGCTGACTTCGTTGTGCCTGTGCTATCAGGACGAGCAGGCCGCCTCGTCCAAGGCGGGTTACAAGTTCATGCGCACGTCGAGCCTTGCGGATTCGAAGTCGGCGCGCCTGCTGCCGCAGCTCAAGGACCAGAGCCGCGAATGGGAGCATGTCACCCAGGAACTGCGCCTCGGCAAGAAGCTGGTGCAGGCCTATTATGCGGTCGGCATCATCAGCCCCAAGGGGATGGGCGATGCCAACGAGCGCACCGTCAAGTCGATGTACAAGGCCGCTGGCTGGGACCTGCTCGACGAACGCTTTCTCCAGATCATGGCGTTCATGTCGTGCCTGCCGATGACGCTGGGCAACGGCCTCGACAGCGATCTCAAGCGCATGAAGCGGTTGCGCACGATGCTCACCAGTACCGCGGCGAACATGCTGCCGATCCAGGGCGAGTTTCTGGGCGGGGGCTTGCCGCACCTCATGTTCATCGGACGGCGCGGCCAGCCCTTCTTCTGGTCGCCCTTCGAGAACAAGGCGGGTAACCACAATGTCGCGGTGTTCGGCAAGTCCGGGTCGGGTAAGTCGGTCGCGCTTCAGGAACTGTGCGCGGCGTTCGCCGGGGTCGGTGCCAAGATCATCGTGATCGACGATGGCCGCTCGTTCGAACATATGTCCAAGAGCCTGGGCGGCAATTTTGTCGAGTTTCGCCTGCGCGACGGCTTCAGCCTCAATCCCTTCTCGATGATCGACGAGGCGCTGGTCGCGCAGGATGAGGATTATCTCATCGACGCGCTCGCGATGCTCAAGTCGATCGTCGGTCAGATGGGTCGCCACATCGACAAGCTCAACGATACCGAGCGCGGCCTTATCGATCGCGCGGTCAATCAGGTCTGGGAAGCGAAGGGGCGGGGGGGCAGCGTCGACGATGTGGTCGAGGCGCTGCGCACCGACGGATCGCCGCAGGGCCAGGATCTGGCGATCGCGATGTTCCCGTTCTCGAGTGCGGGCACCTATGGCAGCTTCTTTACCGGCGAGGCGTCGGTGGACATGTCGAACGCGCTCACCGTCTTCGAACTGTCGGACCTCTCGAGCCGCGAGGAACTGCGCTCGGTCGTGCTGACCGCGATCATGTTCATGTCCTCGCAGACGATGCGCCGGATGGATCGCCAGATCCCCAAGGCGCTGCTGATCGACGAGGCGTGGCAGATGCTGCGCGGCGGATCGATGGCCGATTTCGTCGAAACCTACAGCCGGACCTGCCGGAAATATGGCGCGTCCCTCATCACCGCGACGCAGAGCCTGAACGATTATTACAAGTCGGAAGGGAGCCTTGCCGCGCTCGAGAATTCCGACTGGTCGGTCATCCTCATGCAGAAGCCCGACACGATTTCGGACTTCCAGAAGCATGGCCGGTTCGACATGGACCCCTACACCGAAAGCCTGCTGCGCTCGCTCAAGCGCAACGGCGCGGAATATTCCGACATCATGATCAAGGGGCCGGATTCGATGGCGGTCGGTCGCCTCGTGCTCGATAAATATTCCGCGACGCTCTACTCTTCCAGCCCTCAGACCTTTGCCGACATCGAGCATCTGATCGAGCAGGGATGCTCGATGGACGAGGCGATCGAGCGGGTCGCCTATCCCGAGGAATATATCGGCAAACCGATCGGTACGCCTCTCATGGAGGCGGCGGAATGAACGCGCTCACGCCTTTCGACACCGACTGGAAGACGCCGACGCCCTTTTCCTGGAAGCGCGCGTTCGCCCGGGCGTTCGCGGACATGTGCTATGTGCTGCTGCGCACGTCGGGCTGGATGGCGATGACGCTGCTTGCGACCTTCGGGGTCGCGATCCTCTTCTTCCTGATGCTCGGCGACTTCACCGCGATCGGTTTCTTCTCGCAGGTCGCCAATCTCGGCACGCACTTCGTCGCGGCTGACAGCGCGCGCCGTGCGGTGTTCGGCGACCAGCTTTTCTTCACCTTCATCGTCGCCTTCGGCGTGGTCGCGCTGCTGCGCGGCAAGCTGCTGCTCGCGATCGTCACTTCCACGAAAGGCACCCGGCATGGTTGACGTTCTCGATCGGTCCACAGCGGCCCCCGTATCCGGCGAACCCGCGCCTGTCCCTTTGGCGATCCATCCCGAGGCCACGCCCGCTTCGCCGGCGCGCGGCACGGGTGCGAAGGCCGTGCGCCGCAAGCCCGAGGGTCTGCCCAGGATCGCCTATGTCGCAGCCGCGCTTATCGTGGCGGTGCTGCTTTGGGGCGCATGGGTGACCAAGCATCTGCTCACGCCCCCTGCCACCGTGCCGATGGCAAGTGTCCGGCTCGAGGGGATCGTGTCGGAATATGTGCAGGCCCAGAGCCACAGCAACAGCCCGCCCGAGCAGGTTGCGGCCCAGACGCGGGCATTCATGGGTACGCTCGACGAGGAACTGCGCAAGGTCGGCGCGGGCGGCACCACCGTCCTTGTGGGCGAAGCGGTCCTCTCCAAGAATGTCCCGGATATCACCGATCAGATCCGCAAGGCGGTTTTCGCGCGCGTGCCTCTCCCTGCGGCCGCGCCGGCTCCCGCCTCCGGTCCCGCGGTCGGCGCGATGCTTCCATCAGCCTCCGGAAGTGTCGCGCCGTCCGCGCAGGTTCAGGCGGCGCCAGCGCCCCAGGGTTCGCCGTTCGGCCCGGCACCGGTCTCGCCTGTCGAAGCGACGGTCGCACCGCCCGCGCAGGGAGGCCTCAATGGCGGCGGCTACTGACAGGCTCGCGCCTGCGGGCGCGGTGAGCGGTGCGGCAGGGGAGGGCGATCCGCTCGCCCGCAAGGCCCTCATCGCGCGGCGCGTGCGCCAGTGGAGCGCTGTGGCGCTGCTGGCAAGCGCATGGGCGGGGTATAATGCGCTCGGTGCCTGGCAGCAAAGCCACGCCTTCATGATCAACGCCTCGGAGAGCCTGCCCAACTGGGCCTTCTTCGTCGCGCGCGGCAAGACGCCGGCCAAAGGCGACTATGTGTTCTTCGTGCCGCCCGACAACGCTCTGGTCCGTCGTCATTTCGGACCGGAAACAGGGCCGTTCGGCAAGCGGGTGATCGGGATGGCGGGTTCGCTGGTCGAGCATCGCGGCGCGTATGTCTATGTCGACGGCGTCCGCGTCGCGCACATGAAGCCGCTGACGCGCACCGGGGAACCCCTGACACCGGGGCCTGTCGGGCGCGTTCCTGAGGGCTGCTACTATGTCGGCACGCCCCATCCCGACGGGTTCGACAGCCGCTATGCCGAGATCGGCTTTGCCTGCGCAAAGCAGCTGGTCGGAACCGGGACGCCGATCCTGTGATCCGCCAGGTCGCCCTTGCCGGTGGCTTCCTCGCCATCGCACTGGTCGCCAGCTCTGCCTGGCCTGTCGTCGAGGGCGCATTGGCCCATGACCATGGGGTGATGGGACAGACCTGGGGGATCGTCGAACCCGATCTTCTGGACACGATCGACCGGCGTCTCAAGACCATGCAGGCCGATGGCAGCATCGAGCGCATGCAGGCGGCGCTGCGCGTCAAGGCGCAGGAGCGGGTGCGCAATCCGTTGCCGGTTGCAGGGATCGGTGCGGTACGCGAGGCGCGCAGCTGGACCTTCGATCCCTCGATCGTGCTCGACCAGGACGTGCGCGATCAGAAGGGTCGGCTCGTCGCGCAGGCGGGGCAGCGGGTCAATCCGCTCTCGTTCGTGGCGATGAAGACCGATCTTGTGTTCATCGACGGGCGCGATGACGCACAGGTGGAGTGGGCGATGAAGCGCTGGAGCGCGCAGAACGCCAAAATCATTTTCGTCGCCGGGTCTCCCTTCGATCGCATGGGCGAGAAGAAGCGCCGCTTTTTCTTCGACCAGCAGGGCAAGCTCACCAGCCATTTCGGGATCGCGCATGTTCCCGCTGTCGTAGCGCCCCAGGGGGAAGTGCTCAGGATCAGCGAGATCGAGATGCCGGGAGCGGGCGCATGATGTGGCTCGACATGCTCAGGACGCCGATGGCCGCGCCCGAAACGCCGGGCCTCAAGGCGATGCGCCTGTCGATCCTGTGGTCCGCGCTTGCACTGGCGCTCGCCGTGCCCGCGATCCGACCGCTCCACGCTCTGTTCGGACCGGGGGCAGGGGGCATGATCGCGGGACTTGTCCTCGCTCTCGTCATCCTCGTGCCGCTCTACGTCGTGCGCAAGAACCGCGCCGACAATGCCTATTTCGACGCGAGGGTTCGCAAGAGCGAAGGTGAGGAGCCATTGCCATGATGCGGCGTCTTGTGGGCCTTCTGGCGTTCCTGGCCGCGCTCGCTGCATGGTCCGCGCCCGCCAGTGCGCTGCCTGCCAACTGCACCGGCAAGTTCGTAAACCCTGTGACCGATGTGTGCTGGTCCTGCCTGTTTCCGCTGTCGATCGGCGGCGCGCATATCTGGCCGGGAAGCCGGCCCGACACGAAGAATCCGTCGTTGCCCGTTTGCGCGTGCGGATCGCCTGTTCCCCGGATCGGCATCTCGATCGGCTTTTGGGAACCGGCGCGGCTCGTCGACGTCACGACCAAGCCCTGGTGCTTTCCCAACCTTGGCGGGCTGCGGCTCAATCCGGGTCTCGACATTGGGCAAGGCCAATATACCGGCCCCCGGATCGGTGGCGGCACGACGCAGAACTCTGCCAACTGGCAGGCCCATTATTACGTCTATCCGCTGCTCTACTGGATGGAGATCCTCACCGACTTCCTGTGCTTCGAGCAGGCCTCGTTCGACGTCGCCTACATGACCGAGATCGATCCGCTCTGGAACGACGATGTACTGACGACGCTCATCAATCCCGAGGTCGCGCTGTTCAACAATCCGATCGCGGTCGCGGCATGCGCGGCCGATTGCGCGGCGGCGACCGCGGCGCTGCCGATCGATCAGATGTTCTGGTGTTCCGGGTGCAACGGGTCGATGTTCCCGATGAACGGCAACATCGCGGCGCATAATTCGCCGGTGCAGTCCTCGCGCCTCGCGGCCGAGCGGCTGCTCTTCAAGATGCACCGGCAGGGCCTCGCATGGGGGACGGCAGGGTCCAAGGCGCTCTGCAACAAGTACGTCATGCCGATCCTCAAGAAGTCCCAATACCGCATCCAGATGACGAACCCGACGCCGACCGTGAGCGGCAAGTTCGCCTGCTCGACGATCGGGGCGTCCACGCTGCCGCCAGACGCCGGTCGCGCCTTCCCGGTGGGGGGCGAGGACTTTGGGTATCTGCTCTGGCGCAAGCGCAACTGCTGCATGTTTTGAGGTTGGCGATGAAGAAGCTCCTTCTATCGATTGCCGCGATCGCTTCCATCGGCACCGGCGCGGCCGTGCTCGGCCAGAGCGTGGAGGGGCTCGATCTCGATGCCGTCCGTGCGCGCTCGGCCAAGGCGGACGCCGATGCAGCCGCGCTCGTCGGCGAGGTTCAGCGGCGTGGCGAGGCGTTCCGCCAGGATGCGCAGACCGTGCAGGCGGTCGCGATGGAGAAGATGCGCACGATCGACAAGGCCCGGTTGCCCAAGGGACCGGCAGGCGTCGTCGATTTCGACGAGATGATCCAGACCGCATCGGCCAACCTCAAGGACAATCGCGGCACCGCGCCCCAGTTCATGGTGTTCGTCTCGACCTCGATGCCGCCCCAGGCCCTTAAGCGCATTATCGCCGAGACCTCGGCGGCGGGCGGCGTGGTCGTGTTCCGGGGATTTCCCGGCAACTCAGGCAAGGCCTTCATCGCAGCGCTCGCAAAGGTCGTGGACAAGGAGCAGCAGTTCGCCTCGATCGGCATCGACCCGCGTCTGTTCCGCGCTTTCGATGTCAGCGCCGTCCCGACCTATGTCGTTGCATCGAGCGATTTTACGCCCTGCGACGGGCTGACCTGCAAGACGACGCCCCCTCCCTTCGACCGGATGGAGGGCAATGTGACCGTCCGCTATGCGCTGGAGACCTTTGCCGATGCGAACGGTCCGGGGGCGCTGGTTGCAAGGACCGCGCTCGCCAATCTCGTGCGGACGCCCTGACGATGGCGGGGAGGGGCATCCTTGCGAGCGCCGTTCTGGCTCTCCTGTCCCTGCCGGGGGCCGCGCTCGCGCAAACGAGCGGGCAGGCAAGCCCGAGCGGTGGCTATTACGATCTTCAGGACTATCCCTATTTCAATGAGGCGGCGCAGCCGACACCGCCTGCCCAGGCATCGCCTGGCCCGTCCGCGACCTCTGCGCCCCAGCCCGCGCCGGCACAGTCTGCCATGTCAGCGCCGTCCCTGACGGTGACACAGGCGCCCAGCGCATCGAGCGCAGCCGCACGCGTTCAGGCGCAGGCCGAGCAGCAAGCGCCGACCCAGACACCGGGCCAGCCCTATGTCTATCCCAAGGGCGATCTCGCTGCGGCGCGTGAGCAGGCCAAGGCGCTCGGCAAATCGTCGCGGGCCAGCGCGGCAAGCCTGCCGACCTCGACACCGCTCAGCCAGGTGCCCGGCTATTCGGCCACCGCCAATCCGGCGCAAGCCTATGCCGACGATCCCGATGCCCTGATCGCGGCGGGCGGATCGGCCGCAGGACATAACGATGCGTGGCGCATGGTCACCGATCCGGGTCGCCTCAAGGTGACGCTGGGGGCTGGCGAGGTCGGTCGCGCGCAAGATGTCGAGAAGGACCCCAACAGTTATCTGAGCGGTCAGTCGCTGGGCGCAGCCGACGGCAGCTGCAAGCCGCTCCCTCCAGGCGGGTCGGCAGGCTATTATGAGGCGACCTGCAACACGGGAACCAAGGTCGAGGAAAGCGCGGCGGTGTGCCGGACCCCGCTCGTCATGGATGTGACGCCGGGTTCGACCAAATATATCTATGTTTGCGAAAACTGGATCGGCAATCCGCCGCGCGCGGGCAACAATACGGGCCGGCGCTGCTTTCCTGCGTTCACGCAGCCCGTCGCTAACGGCGTATGCCGGGTGCGCTCGCGCGAAACGGTGCATTATCCCATCTGCCACCAGGGGACGCTCGGGAAATGCTTCGAGCCCGATGTCGCCGATGGCGAGGAGATCACCTATGAGTGCGACAGCCCGGCAGTCGCCCGCTCCTATGTCGTCGAGACGACAGGACAGGTGGTCAACGAGCGCCGGGACGAGACGATGTGCAACGCGTCGACCGCGGGCAAGACCTGCGAGCTGAAATCGGAAACCTGCGTCGATCCCGATCCCACCACGCGCACCGTCAACGGGGTCCAGATTACGCGGGCTTGCTGGAACTGGGAGCGCACGTACAGCTGCGTAGGCACCACGCAAGCCAGCGATTGCGGCGAACTCGCCGGCAATCCGCAGTGCGTCTATGTCCGCGACGAATGCCTCGACGATCCCCAGGTCGGTCCGTGTCAGGTCACGACGAAGGTCTATAAATGCCCGATCCCGACGGCGCCGACGACGCAGCCCAAGCAATATATTTGCGGCGATGATGTCTATTGCCTCGACGGTCAGTGTGAGCCGGTCGAGCGCGAGGCATCGACCGAGTTCAAGGATGCAGTCGTCGGTCTCCATGCGCTTGGGCAGGCGAAGGAAGAGTTCAATCCCGACACGATGACCTTGTTCTCGGGCAAGCGGCAGACTTGCCACAAGCCGGTATTCGGTCTCGTCAACTGCTGCGCGGGGAAGGCCTCGGGCCTTATCACGACCGCTGCCGGCGCGGCGGCGATCGCCGGTGGGCCCGCCGCCATTGCCGCGCTCGCGACCCCGTTCCTCACCATGTTCATGTGCTCGAGCCAGGAGAAGCTGCTCGACGTCCAGGATCGCATGGGGATGTGCCACAAGCTCGGCCAATACTGCACCGACAAGGTGCTGGGCATCTGCACGTCCAGGTCGACGGCCTATTGCTGCTTCGAGAGCAAGCTCTCGCGCATCCTTCAGGAACAGGGTCGCCCGCAGATCAACAAGCCGTGGGGGAGCGCCAAGAAGGAGACATGCAAGGGCTTCACGCTCGACGAGTTCTCGCGGCTCGACCTTTCGAAGATGGATTTCACCGAAGTCTATGCCGAGTTCGTGGATGCAGCGAAGCTCCCCGACGAGATCGAAACCTCCAGGCAGATCCAGGAACGGATCAAGGCCTATTACGACAGCAAGGCGGGCAAATGAGCGTGATCGCCAATCTCGCGGACCATCGGCCGTTTCCCGATCTCTCGATCGCCGAGTTCGCGCTGCTTGTTGCGCTGCTGCGGGCAGGGCCTCATCCGGCGGCATTCCTCATTCCCACGCTCGACGCATGGTTCGACACGAAGCTACGGGCGATCGATCTGGAACCCACGATCGCCCGCCTCATTCGCGCGAACCTCATCCTGCGGCGCGGCACGACCCTGTATCCCAAGCGTCACGCCCGCACGCTGGTCATCGCCGTTTACGGCAACCTGTTCCGCATCCTGGGCGAGGACATGGCCAAGCTGATCTCCGCCCGCGAGCCGTCCCTCCTTGGCATGCTGCGCGCCTATCTCGACCGTCGCGCGAAAGAGGATCGCGAGAAGAAGAACCCCAAGAAAGATGAGGATTGATATGCGCAACGCCCTGACCCTTGCCCTCATCCTGTCGCTCGCCACAGGCGGCATCGCCCCTGTGGCGGGCGCAAGCGCGCAGGAACTGACGCCGCTGCTCGATTCTGTATCCTCGGCTCGCGAGAGCGAGGCGCCATCGTCGGCCGACCGGGAGCGCGACGAGGATCTTGGCGGGGCCGACCGGGTCGCCGCCCAGACAGGCGACGATTTCTACTGCCGCGAGCGGCGGCTCGGCACCTGGTTCTATTGCGACAAGCCCAAGCCCAAGCCGAGCGAGCAGCAGTCGGCGCAGCCCGCCCGCTCTTCGGCCGAACGGCTTGCGGCGATCGCCAAGGAACTGGAGGAATTGAAAGCGCGCGCGATCCTCGAACCGACGCCGGAGAATATCGCCCATTATATCGCGTTCCAGCGCGAGCAGCTCGACCGGGCGTCGTCCTTCGCCGACATGTGGCAGCGCACGATCTGGCAGAACCCCGACCTCGACTACACCCTCCAGCGTCCGGTCAACCAGTTGGGCAAGCGGACCTGGCTCGATACGCGCAACGCCGACCGCGAACGGGTGCTGTCGCAAATTTCGCAGCGCTACGGCGTCTTCTATTTCTATTCGTCGGCCTGCGCGGCGTGCGAGACCTTCGGCCCGATCATGCGCAGCATCTCGGATCGCTTCGGTCTCACCGTCATGGCGATCTCACTCGATGGCGGTCCGACCCGCGCCTTCCCGAACTACACGGTCGATACCGGTCAGTACAAGGCGATGGGCATGCGCGGACAGCAGGTCCCCGCACTCGTCCTCTTCGATACGGTCACCAAGCGGCCGATGCCGATCGGCTACGGCGTGATGGCGGCCGACGAGGTGATGAACCGCATCTTCACGCTCACCAGCATCAAACCCGGGAGTGACTTCTGATGGTCAGGCAGATCCTTCGCCTCTGCGCGGCGATCCTCGCGCAGGCCAGTATGATCCTTGCAGTCGGGGGGCTCGTGGCGACGCCGGCGATGGCCGACGTCCAGGGCGAGATGAACAGCTATTTCAACCAGTCGGGCGCGGCGGCGAACGTCACCGGCCCGACCGCTTTCCAGGGGCAGTCCGCGGGCTATTATTCGGGCGGATCACTCTGGAGCCGCTTCCCGCAAAAGTCGATCAATCCGGTCAATGTCGCGCTGCCTAGCGCGCGGGGCGGGTGCGGCGGTATCGACCTCTTTGCCGGCTCCTTCTCGTTCATCAACGCCGACGAAATCGTCGCGATGCTCAAGGCGACCGCGAACAACGCGATCGGCTTTGCCTTCCAGCTCGCGATCGATTCCATCTCCGCGCAGATCGGCGGGGTCATGAAGGACATGAGCCAGCGCGTGCAGCAGCTTAACGCGTTCAACATGTCGAGTTGCGAAGCGGCGCAGCAGGCGATCGGCTCGATCTGGCCGGCGATGGACGGGGCTTCGTCCACCATCTGCCAGCAGGTCGGTGGCGCGAAGGGCTTCTTTTCCGATGCGGCCGCGGCGCGGCATGGCTGCACCAACAAGGGCGAGCGTGAATCGACCCTCGCCAAGGCGGGCGACGACGGCGAACTGGTGCAGTCGAAGAATTACACCTGGTATGCGCTCAACGCCAAAAGCGCGACTAAGCCATCGCGAGAATATGCCGAATTCCTCATGACGATGGTCGGGACCATCATCTACGATGCGGCCAATACCAAGGACAGCATGGGGACGTTCCGGTTCATCGCGCCGGCGAGCTGGGACACCTATCAGGCGCTGCTCGACGGCACCGCTACGGCGCCGACCGATGTGTGGCGGTGCGACACCACCGACGACAAGGGGTGCCTCAAGCCCACGCCGACCAAATTGACGATCTCGACCAACGAGGCGCTGCGAACCCGCGTCCTCAAGGCGATGGACAGCATGTCGTCGAAGATCCGCTCGAACGCGCCCCTGTCGGGCGACGAGATTGCGCTGCTCGGGATCACCTCGATCCCGCTCTACAAGATCCTCGTCGTCAACGAGGCGGCGCATATGGGCCTGTCGGGCGGTGATCGCGCCACGCTCGCCGAGATGGTTTCGATCGACATGCTGATGTCGATGCTCGACCGCATGCTCGACACGATCTCGCAGGCGCAGGCGGGCGCGAAGTTCGTCTCCACCGATGAGTTCAAGGCGTGGCGCGCGCAGGTCGACACGGTCAAGACCGAGCTGTCGCGGCGCAACGAGAAGATGGCGGGCCAGATCTCCAACACTTACCGGGTAATTCAATATACCCAATTTATGGAATCGACCCTCAAGAACGCAATGAGCCCGCAGCTGTCCGCCTCGCTCCGCTTCGGGCGTGGTCTGTCGGCGCAGGGCGTCCGCTAAAGGGAGGGAACGGCACGATGGGCGCGCTCGAAGTCTTCACGATCGGCGGCGGCGAATATATCGTCAACGTCTTCAACGCGGTCGCGGCGTGGACGGGGGGAGGGGGCTATCGCTCGCTCCTCCAGGTCGTGATGGTGATGGGGTTCATCTACTCGCTGTTCATCGTGGCCTTCTCGCTTGACTGGCGGGCCTGGTTCAACTGGTTCCTCCAGTCGACGCTCATCTACATGATGCTGATGGTGCCGACCGTGACCGTGAAGGTCACCGACCGCATCAATCCGACACTGGCGCCGGCGGTGGTCGACAATGTCCCGCTGGGCCTTGGCGTGATGGCATCTTTCACGAGCCAGGTCGGTGACTGGATGACGCGCACGGCCGAGACGGTGTTCGTCATGCCGAACGCGCTTTCGCTCTCGACCAACGGCATGATCTACGGTGCGCGACTGATGGACAAGGCGCGGACCTTCCAGATCACCGACAGCGTGTTCCGGGCGAACCTCGACGAGCATCTCAAGCAATGCACCTTCTATGACGTGCTGCTGGGCTTCAAGTCGATGGACGATCTCACCCGGTCGACCAATGTCTGGGAGGCGATCGGACCGGGCAGCCCAGCGCGCAGCCAGCGCTGGATCGCCTCGACGGGACCGGGCACCACCGAAAATACGATCATTCCCTGCAACGAGGCCTATTCGCGACTGGACGGGCAGTGGCAGGCAGCGTTCGACAAGGATCTGATCCCCTTTGCCAGGAGCGCCTATCCCGGTCTCTCCGATGCGGTGGCGGCGCAGAAGATCCGCGATGACCTTCCCATCGTTGCCGCGCAGATGCACGGCACGCCGAGCGACGCCTATACCTATCTGCGACAGGTCTCGATGATCGACGCGTTCCTGGCCGCGCGCGAAAGTTTCTCGGACGCAGGATGGGATGCCTATGCCGCCCAGCGTGCCGATGCGCAGGCGAAGAACACCTATACCTCGATCGCGACGCAGGCGATGACCTGGGTGCCGTTGCTCGGGATCGTGCTGACCGTCGTCTTCTACGCGATGTTCCCGGTCCTCTTCCCGCTGTTCCTGTTCCCGCGAACGGGCATCCAGACCCTCAAGGGCTATGGAACGGGATTCTTCTACCTTGCCTCCTGGGGGCCGCTCTACGTCATCCTGCACATGTTCGTGATGAGCCGTGCGGCGGCGCTCTATCATGGCGTCTCGCCGACAGGGCCGACGCTGCTGGTCAGCGACGGCATGGCGAACGTCAACGAGAGCATATCGACGCTTGCCGGTTTCCTCATGATGAGCGTGCCGTTCATCGCCGGAGGCATGGCGCGCGGCGCGATGGCGATCGCGGGACATGCGACCTCGATGTTGCAGCCGGCGCAGAGCGCGGCCGAACAGGCGGCGACCGAGCGCACGACGGGCAATTATTCCTACGGGAATACCTCGTTCCAGAACCTGACCTCGGGCATGACCCAGTCGAACAAGTGGGACACCCAGCCCAAATATAATGACGGGTTCGCGGTCGGGTCGTACACCAATGCCGATGGCGGGATCACCTACGGTTTTGCCGACGGCAGCAACGCGTTCGACACCCGGCAGGGCATCTCGAACCTCTCCTTCACGCCGACGCGGACTTCCGGCTTCGACAGCCAGATGAGCCGCGCCCTGTCGGAAGGGCAGTCGCACACGCAGTCGCTGCGCAACTCCGCGTCGCAGTCCTGGAACGCGACCGCCACCACCGCCACCGATCTGCTCTCGGCAGCCGAACATCGCCGGGGCAGCTCTACTGAAACGGGGTCTGGGTTCAACAACAGCGTTGCGAGGATGACGGATGTGTCGCGTAGCCTTTCGAGCGGCCTGACAAGCAAGTTCGGGTTAACCGAATCAGACAGTCAGCAGGTTGCCCGAGCAACACAAATGACTGGCGACGCAAATGCAGGTATCGAGGCGCTTGCAAGCGTATGGAAGAATAAGTTTGCTGATGTTGGCGTCAAAGGTGGACTTGGAGTTCGTTTAGCATCCATTGCGTCGGAGAATACGGGGCGTACAATCTCAGGTGACCAAGCTTATTCAGAGTTGAAAGATTACCTCACCAAAGAGACCAATTCGACACAGGCCCGTGCAGCGCGGGATGAGTTCATGCGAGAAACCAGCACGAGTGGCGATAGCGAGGTGCGCTCCCTTTCGCAGAAGCTTGGCGTCAGCGTTGGGGAATCGCGCTCGGCGTCGCTCGAGGCGACCCGAGCCGAAGAAACCTTCCAGCGTGTCAGCCAAGACGTGCGCGAATCTGAGCAACGAGGCTGGTCGCTCAACCGTAATGAGAGCCAGGAATTTGTCGTGTATGCGCAGGAGCGTTTGCTGAACGATCCGACCCTGTCGCAATTCAATTGGACGCCGGGCATGGTCATGCCGCGCACGCGTGAGCAGGAGCAGGTCCGCGATATTCTTCTTGGCGAGTTTATGGAGCGCAAGGTGGCTTCGGTCCGTGAAGAACTGGGCGTGACTATTCCAGGGCAGCTCGACAACTCGCTGCACGGTCCCGCCTCCACCACGGCGGGCGGGGTCCAGCAGTGGGGGGAACGCCGCGCCGCTGGCATTCGAGCGCAAGGTCCCGAAGTGTCGATCAGGGAGAGTTCGCGCGATACCGGTCTTGCCGGGGAGGTGGCCGATGCCATTCCCAATGCGTCGGTCCGGATCACCCATGGCGCTTTCGAGATCGGCAACGGCGTCGATGAAGCGAAGGGAACGGCCGCACAGATCGGGAAGCATGTTCAGGAACGCAACGATGCGTGGATCACCACGACATTACCCGGTGTCGAGAGTATTCGCGATACGGCCCGCGATAGGCTTGGCATCGGTCAAGGCACCAGCCACGTTTATGAATTGCCGCGCGGCGAGCGGGCTACACTGCCGATCTCCGGGCGATTGACGTCGAACATGGGGGGGAGGGTGGACCCGGTAACCGGACAGCCCGGACACCATCACCGGGGCGTCGATATCGCGCAACGCGCCGGAGCCCCGATTCCTGCTCCGGCGTCAGGACGCGTGGTTAAGAACGACTTTCAGGCGAACGGCGCTGGCAATTACATCGTGCTCGAACATGGCGATGGCTCGCAAAGCAAATATTTCCACATGCAGGATCGCTCGCGCTTTCCTGTCGGAAGCACGATCGAACAGGGTGAGATATTGGGGCGTGTGGGAAGTTCAGGGAAATCGACCGGCCCCCATCTCCACTATGAATTGTGGAAGGACGGAGCGCCGGTCGATCCTCGGCGTTTCCAGCTCAGGAATGGCCGGGGATGACAAAAAATCCCAAGAACATAACAAACAAGATGAAATAGAAAAACATCTTGGAAGTATGCGGCTCGCTAGGCGCACCATCTCTACGAGAAGATGGATAAACTTCATCCATCAGCTCACGCCCGCGCGGCGTAGCCATATCATACATATTTTCGGGATTGATCGAATAGGACGAACTGGGGAATGGTGCGCCACCGATAGGATGCCGATCCCAGTCCATCTGGCCAGTATCATGGTTCAACATGGCTGCTCCTTTCCCGCCCGTCCGACCCGATGGTCGAATAACGCTTGCAAAGCGTATCACTTCGCGGTGGGATTGGCGAGCGACTTTCCGCATTTGTTCTCCGTGGCAGGAGAAGGCGCATGCAGGGTGAAGCTGGTCCTGAAGATGCCCGCACGATCGCGATGTACGAGCGACTGCTCGACAGGCATCTGAAATTCTACGACGCCCTTCGCCTGCGGGAGCGCCGGCCCAAGAGTGCGGCCCAGCGTCAGTTTCAGGAGGTGGCCTGGGGGAAGGCGGAGCCGGTTTCGGATCATGAGCGCGCCTATGTCTGGTATCTCAAGGCGCTAAAGATCGCACCGTTCAATCGTCCCGCGCCAGCGCCGCACATCGATGACGTGATGGCAGGCTATGATGTGGGGGCCAGGCCCGTCGCGGGTGAGGTCGGCACGAAATGGGATAATGCGTGGCGGGAATATCGGGGCGGTCGCGAGTTCTGGTAACGTCGATGGGCTGAAGGAGAGGAACGATCTGCAATCGCTATCGACTGAGCGCTCGGCAGACGGCCGTGATGCAGGCATGCGGATATGAGGCGTTCGAGGAAAACCCGGTCATCTCGATCCCTCTCGAAATCTTTCCCACCGGCAAGAAGACGCCCAGGCACGGGCTTGTCATCCGGCGATCGCCGGCAGGCAATCGGCCGCTCGAGCCGGTCGCGATGGAATGGGGCTTCCCGACCAAGGTTGCGAGCAAGCGCGATCCGGCGATCAAACTCGACAAATATGTGACCAACGCGCGCAACCTCGCGTCCTCGATGTGGAAGCCATCGATCTCCAATCCCGAGCGTCGCTGTCTGGTCCCGTTCACGCATTTTGCCGAACCGCATCCCGAAGGCGGGAAGGGGGACGATGGCAAACCGCGGCAGATGTGGTTTTCGTTGCCCGATCATCCGATCGCGTTCTTCGCCGGGATCTGGCGGCCGACCGAGCGGGGCGAGGCCTATGCCTTTTGCACCACAGCGCCCAATGCGATTGTCGCCCCCTGGCATCCCAAGGCAATGCCGGTCATCCTTCACCGCGCCGACCTGAGCCAGTGGCTCGATGGCTCGGCCGACGACGCGCTCGCCCTTGTTCGACCCTATGACGGGAAAATGCTCGAACAGGTTGCGACGCCGGACAATGGTGAGGCATAAACCAGGCCCAACCCGATACTTCAACCATAGGCACAGGATTACATCATGCCCGTTTCGACCTCGGATCTTGCCGAGCAACTCTCCAGCGTTCACGATCTTTCAAAGGCTGACGCCAAGAAAATTGTCGAGGCTGTCTTCGCGGATATTACCGATGCTGTCGCTAAGGGCGATGAAGTCAGCATCAACGGGTTCGGCAAGTTCAAAGTGAAGGATTCGCCCGAGCGTCAGGGCCGCAATCCCGCGACCGGCGAGGCGATCACGATCGCTGCATCGCGCAAGATTAGTTTCGCGCCTGCCAAGCAGGTCCGCGATCGTTTGAACGGCGGTTGAGCGATGACGCAGCCCCGGCATGGAAGTGACGAAAGCATTGCCGGGTCTGCGGACGACGCTGGCGCTGCCGCAACGCTCGACGCGGACAACGCGAATGCCGTGCGCACAATGGTCGCCAACCTTTCCGACGAAGACGTCGTGCGCATCTACGAGATGACTGGCGGCGCGGGGCTTGTTGCCGATCTGGCGGCAACGCAGATGGAGAAGCGCAACCTCGATTACTGAGCGCGGCTGCTCGGAAGTCGCTTCGACCTCGCGCCTCCAGGCCCGTTACGGGGAGAAACTCTTCGCCGATTTGGGAATTGTGCGGAAAAAGGGAGACGCATCATGGCAAGCAACACTGCATGGGATCAAAGGTCGGAAGCGCGTTCAGGGTCGGCCTGGGGCTGGATTCTGGCTTATGCCATTCTCGTGATTTTGATCGGATTTGTCGCGCTTGCCAATCCGATCGCCACCGGGTTGACGACGGGCGTTCTCCTGGGCGTGTTTCTGATCGGTTACGGTGTCCTCGCGATTGTCTCCGGTGTTTCGTCGTTGTCCGATCGGGGACGCTGGACCGAAGTGCTGCTGGGCGTCCTGGGTGTCGTGACGGGCGGAATTATCCTGTTCAATCCCTTTGCCGGCGCGATCTCCCTGGTCTGGGCGTTAGGTTTCTGGCTGCTTGTTTCGGGCATATTTCAGGTCGCGAGCGCCATCCGGGGCGCTTACGATCGCGGATGGCGTCTTGCGCTGGGCGTCCTCGATATTCTTCTGGGCGGATATCTGCTGTTCGCTGGTCCCGCGACCAGCCTCGTCATGCTCGCGACGATCGTCGGGATCAGCTTCATTTTCCGCGGCGTATTTCTCGCTTTTGTCGCGTTTGGTCTGCGCAAGCTGGCTCAACCCGGCAGAGCTAATATCCGCAACTAAGTCATTGATTTAACATAAGATATATTATCGTATCGACATCGAAACGATCTTGTGTTGCTGTTTTAGCTGGAGTTTGTGGCGGGCGGCAACCGGATCGTCATAGAGGTCGCGCAGCGCTCGGAAGCGAAAGGCATTCCACCAGCGCTGCCAGCGGTGTTCCTCGGCGTCGTGGAGGATGTGGCACCGCTGGCAGAGCGCGGCGAGATTGGCGGGGCGGCAGTTGCCAGGGTCATGATCGAGGTGCGCGCAGGCGAGAACGACATAGGTCGTTCGCACCAGGTCGAGCGAGAAGCCGGCGGCAACCTTGACCTTCCTGCCGCGCCCGGAGCGCCAGGCGCGTGCCTCGACGTCCCACCAGCGGCCGTCACCCAGATGCGCGACACGCCGCTTGTGCGGTCGGCCGCACTGTTCGCAGCGTCCCCCTGCCCGCCCGAAACGGATATGATCCGAGATTTGCGGCCAGTCGATCGGGTAAAGCCAGCGGTTTTCGGGGCGGATCGGCATCGATGACTCTATGAGTCATCGCGCAAAAGAACAAAAGGGGAAAAATGCGTTCCCCTGATGTTCCTTTGCGGATTATCATGCGCGCATGTCGACCTGCGTGATTCCCCTCTCCCGTCCCGTTCCGATCGCCCACATACCCACTGACCTGTGCCTCAAGATCGTCAGCGCAGCAGGGGCCGGCTTCCCTTCACCCGCGCAGGATTGGGAGGAAACGGCGGTCAATCTGGTCGAGTTGCTGCGCCTCGATCGCGCCGCCAGTTTCGTGTTCCGGGTCAGCGGACATTCCATGCTCGACGCGGGCATCCATGACGACGATGTCGTCGTCGTCGACCGGGACGTGACCCCGTCCAACGGACGGATCGTCATCGCCGTGGTCGATGGCGGGTTCGTCATCAGGCAACTGGTATGGCGCGAAGGAAAGCCGACGCTGGAGGCACGCAACGCTCGCATGAGATACGAGCCAGTCGTCGCGGATGAAGCCGTCGAGATCTGGGGCGTCGTGCGCGCCACTGTCCGCAACCTGCAAGGCTAGACAGGCGATGTGGGGGATAGCGGACGTCCAGAATTTCTATTGCTCGTCGGAGCGGGTCTTCGATCCCTCGCTCCGGGGCAAGCCTCTCATCGTGCTGTCGAACGGCGACGGGTGTGCGATCGCCCGCTCGGAGGAAGCCAAGGCGCTGCACATCAAGATGGGCGCGCCGCTTTTCAAGATCCGGGACATCGTGCGCGAGCACGGTGTCCAGTGCCGATCGAGTTCATACGAGCTTTACGCGGACATGAACCGGAGGTTCAACCAGGTGCTCGCCGATCACAGCGACACCATCGAGATCTACAGCATAGACGAATCCTTCTTCCGCCTGCCGGTCCTGGCGAACGGACTGGGCGACGTCGAGAGCGCGCATCGCATCATCGCGGACGTGAAGCGGGCGACAGGCTTGCCGATCCGGATTGGCCTTGGACCGACGCGGACCCTGAGCAAGGTCGCCAATGCGCTGGCGAAGGCGTCAGAGAAGGTCTGGCGCGGGGTGGTCGACCTGCACGATGTCGAACTGCGCCAGCGCATGTTCGCACAATGGCCGGTCGAGGAAGTCTGGGGCATCGCGCGCGCGATGACACAACGCCTGCGACCGCTGGGCGTGCGCACCACGGCCGATCTTGCAGCGCTTCCGCCCGAGGTCGCGCGCGATGTGGGGACCGTCGTGCTCGAGCGCCTCGTGCGTGAGTTGAACGGGGTGGAATGCACCGATTTCGAGCCTGAGCCGCCGGCATCCAAGGCAACCGCTGTGACGCGGTGTTTCGGGGAGCCGGTGAGCGACGTGGACGCGCTGCGCGAAGCGATGGTTCGGCGCGCCGTTCGCGCGGCCGAGAAAATCCGCAATCAGGGTCTGGCTGCGACGAGGCTGATCGCGTTTGCGCATGGCAGCAGGTTCAAACCGAACGCGCCATCGGCATCGCGCGTCGGTCGATTGTCGCCGGCAACCAACGATCCCCGCGTCATCGCCGGCATGGCCGCGCGCATGGCCGAAGCGATGTTCGAGACGGGCCGGGTCTATACCAAGTGCGGGGTGATGCTGGAGGGATTGGAAAGGATGGCGGCGCATCAGGCCGACTTGTTTGCAAAGCCCGACCCGCGATCCCCTGCCCTTCTGTCCGCGATCGACGGGCTCAACGGTCGCTTCGGCCGCAATACCATGCGCCTTGCATCCGAGGGGTTCGGAACCAAGTCCTACGATACGAAGCGAGCGTTCAAAAGCCCGTCATGGACGACGCGGATCGATCAGGTGCCGATCGCGCGGTGATAATGTCAGCGCGCCCCGTTCCCGCATGTGCAGTGCCTGTTCGATCGGCGGAGAACAGCCAGGTCTTCGCGGCTTCGTCGTTGTCGAACAACTTGCCATTCTCACCGATCAGTCTCTTTGCCTGAAGGCGCTGAAGGGAAGAATCCGATCCGACCACCGCGATGCGTCTGGCCAGCTTGCCATAGAGCGGAATGAACTGCGCGATCTCCTCGGCGATCGTTCGATCCTGAACCGGAAATCCGTTCGCATTGACCAGGATATGGCCTTCGCCGGGCGTTGCTCCGTTGGCTATTGCACGCTGCAATACAAGCCGGGCCTCATCGTGGAACCGAGCTAGGACTTCCCGCGTCCAGAAACCCCGCAATTCGACGTACAGAAAGCGGCGTGCCATATCGTGATTCAGTCGAAACATAAGACATATCCCCTTTCTTCAAAAAGGCTGAGCGGTCGCAACGACCTCTCCACCCTTTGAATATGCTTTTTACAAGTAAACCGATCATTACGGCGCTGCGCGGCTGCGACGATCTGCGCGAATGCTCATGCCCGCCGGGCAGTCATTCCATGACGAGGACCGTGGCTCGTCTATCTGGCACCGGGGTCGGTCTCGTTGTCCCTGGCGCAGGCGGTCGCGCGGAACCAATGGCAACATGGTGCCAATTTTCAGACAGACTTTTCCAATCCAGCGCGGCCGCGATCGGACGATAGCTGGCGGGATGGACGCCATCGGCGGTCGGCACCGCGCTCAACTGGATGACGGTATCGCCAAAGCTGCGGGCAACTGCTGCAACGATGCGGGAAGCGCGTGCATGGTAGGGCGCCAGCCATGTCACGCGAAACGCCGTCGTGCGGCTGCGCAGTGTCGTGAGATTGCGGGCGAGCGCTGGGTTTTCAGGGTCGTTCGATCCGAGCGCAATCAGAGCGAGCGGTGCTGGCGATCGCGACCGGGGCATGCGGGCTATCTCGGCCGACGGCGCACCGACGCGGGCATGGACCTCGCAGCGGATACCCTGGGCCGCCAGCGCGGATGCGGTGCCGATCGCGGTGCTGTCACCCAGGATGAGGCAAAACAGTATCATCAGCGAACTTGCTGCCCGGGGAGGGTTTTGGACGGGGGCTTCTCCAGAATGTGCAGTCCCTCAGCTGGCAAAACGTGTACGCCGTGATTGGTATAAATCGCGATCCGGTCGGAAGTCTCTGCAATGGGATAGCCACGAACCCGAATATTGCCGGATTGATAGAAGGCGCAGCAGCCCTTCTGAACCTTCGCAATCGTCGCTTCGCGCTCGAACTTGGCGGCTTCGACCCCGGCCGGTCCTGAGCTGACGGCTACGACAACGACTATGCCCCCAGCGATAATGTAATTAGGAAGATTGACGACGCGGTTGGCGACGGCGTGCAGGATTTCCAGAATGAGCTCTGATGAGTTCGAACCTTTCCGTTTGCCGTAGACGAGTGCCCCAAGGGCAACAGCGATAACTGACCAAATGAGGAGCGACGACACCATCACCCGCCACAGCCAGTCGAAAAAGTGTGTGATAGTGAGATACAGTACGACGGTGTAACCCTGGCCCATGACCTCACCCGTCGACATTGTCGTCGCTCCGAACGTGAGCCCGAACGATCGCAGGTAGGTGTCGATGTAACTGTAGCCCGCAAAGTAGAGGAACGCGCCACAGACGATCGCCAGCGACGGGATCAGCGCTAACATCGACGAAAAAAGGCCAGTGATCCGAACCGGAACTGCTGAGGCATCCGGGGACGGCGACGTGGGCGCGGGAGGCCGCTCAGGGTTCATGGTCTTGTGGTTTGAACGTCGGGAGGCGGAGCCGAGCCTAATGGCGCGCCGTGTATTTCACCGAACAGCATGATGCCGATCACGGCAACCGCGCATCCAGCGAGACCGAAGACAATGCGTAGCATGCCGATTGTTCGTGCAGCACGTCCGCGCCTGATTTTCAGGAACAGCCGTCCGATGCCCGTGCGACAGGCAAGCCAGCCATCGGCTATGTCGATCGCCCCGAGGGCGGCGATCGGCAGCGCGACCGCGAACACCAGCCATGCCGGCGGTGCATCGAGCAGGATGGCCGTGCCCACCCCCAGTATGAGTGCGAGTGCGGCACCGGCGTGAATTACGGCCGCAAGCGGCGCGATCCTCCACGTCCGGCTCTGGAAAAGCAGCCGGAAAAGCACCAGCGGTCGCCGGCATGTCTCGCAACGGTGGATGCGGTGACCGGGCTCCCACGGCATCATCGCACGATGGCAGTAGGGACAGGGTGTAAGCCCGAAGCCGGCCATCATGTTCATGACGTCTGAACCGTCTGGATCGATTTCTTAGCGATCATCGCATTTCCCGGTCATTGCGGTCTGGAGGGAAGCGGCTGCGTCGTCGGCGTGGACGGTGCGGCAGCAGGCGGCGTCGCAGGCACGAGCCTTGGCTCAAGGCGCGGCCGTGCGTCCCCGATGAGCTTTCTGAAGGCATCGAGGGTCGCAAGCGTGGTGATCTTGCCGATGTCGGTCGAGGCATAGCTGCCGCCCAGAGCGCCTACACCAACCCACATTCTCCAAGTAAGTCGCTGATTTCGCTGTCGTAATCGTGATATTTCGCATATAAATCATGGCGTTGACGGCTGCGAGGGGCGCGTTTCATGGATCACCTGGAGGGTGCGGGCTTGGCGCGGGGAGATCGGGTTGATTTCGACCGCCGTGTGCGTCTGGAGTTCCGTGGTGCGCAGATCAGTTCAGACGGTGGCCTGCTGGTGATGCGCGAGCTTGATGACGTGCTCGGCCTGTCCAATCTGGCGTCGGAGGCGCTGCGAGACAGCCGCACCGGGAAGAACACGCTCCATCGGCTTGACGGATTGTTCCGGCAATCGGTGTTCGGACGACTGGCCGGATACGAGGATGTGAACGATGCCGACCGCTTGGCCCTCGATCCCGTGATGCGTCAGGTCGTTGGCGGCAGGGCCGTCGAGGCGCAAGCTGCTTCGGCATCGCAGATGGGACGGTTCGAGACCGAGACGCTGGCTCTGGCCGCGAACCGGGCGGCGCTGGCCGATCTGAACGGCCAATGGATCGACCGGTTTCATGACCGCAACGGGTTGAAATACATCGTGCTGGACATGGACAGCTCGGTCAGCCCCACCCACGGCGATCAGGAAGGTGCTGCCTGGAACGGGCATTTCGACTGCACCTGCTATCACCCCATCTTCTTGTTCAACCAGTTTGGCATGCTGGAGCGCTGCGCCCTGCGTAACGGCAATGTCCACAGCGCCGATGGCTGGCGGGATGTCCTTGATCCCGTCATTGCCCGATATGCTGGCCGCGACCTTGGTGGACGCTTCTTCCGGGCCGACGCTGCCTACGCGATCCCCGCGATCTATATGCGGCTGGAAGAAGCCAGGTTCTTCTACGCCATCCGTCTGCCCGCCAACGCCGTCTTGCGCGAGAAGATCGCGCATCGGCTGACACGGCCCGTGGGACGGCCTTCGCTGACCAAGGTCAAACGGTTCTTCGAGGACTTCGAGTATCAGGCGGCGTCCTGGGACAAGCCGCGCCGCGTCATCGCCAAGATCGAATGGCATCCGGGCGAGCTGTTCCCCAAAGTCGGCTTCATCGTCACCAACCTGCCGATGGAGCCAGACTGGGTGGTGAGGTTCTACAACCAGCGCGGCACCGCAGAGCAGCACATCAAGGAAGGCAAATATGCCTTTCGCTGGACGCGGCTGTCATGCCGGAAGTTCCGGCACAACGAGGTGCGGCTGCAACTGCACGCGCTGGCCTACAACCTGGCAACCTTCCTGCGCTGCATCGAACTGCCCGAGGCCATGGCGGACTGGTCGTTGACCAGCCTGCAACTCAAGCTGATCAAGATCGGCGCCCGCGTCGTCCGCCACGCCCGCGCCATTACCTTCCAGTTGGCCGAGGTCGCCGTCACCGGCCCGATGGTGCGGGCCGTCCTTGCCGCCATCCGCCGTCTTCGAACGCCTCCGTCATGCGCATGACCACGATCCATGCCCAAGCTGAACGAAAGCGGCAGGACAGGTCCGTCTGCCGCGCGGAAAAGCGGCTCTGCCGGGCCAGAATGCTGCGGGTTCGAGGCTTGATCCACCCGACTTCGGCCGTTTGCGCGACGACAGACATCGCTCGGGGCGAAAAACGCTTGCCCAGCGAGCAAAATCAGGCGATCTTGAAGTCAAGCGGAAGGCCACTTGGGGAATGTCGGTCGACGTGCTGCGCTTCGATCCCAGCAAGATCATCCTCTCGCAGGGACTGGCACCCGGCGAGATGATCGTTTCGGCCGGCACGCAGGCCCTGCATCCCGGCCAGCGCGTCAGGCCGGGGCCGCAATCCGCCGCGGCTTCGCCGCAACGGCCATGAGGAGGGCGCGTGCCTGCCTCCCCCGCACCGGAAGCTTTCCGGCCTGACCGGCTGGCTTCCGGTTCTTTCTCACCCACGATTACGGAGTCATCGACATGAGCAATCTCGTCTTCATCGCCTTCCCGACGGAACAGAAGGCCGAGGAGGTCCGCCAGAAGGTCCTATCCCTGCAGCGCGAATATCTGATCGAGCTGGGTGACGCAGTCGTCGTGGTCAAGGACGACAAGGGCCATGTGAAGCTCAATCAGATGATCAACCTCACCGCCACGGGCGCCGCTTCCGGTGCGCTCTGGGGCACCCTGATCGGCTTCATCTTCCTCAATCCGCTGATCGGCACGGCGCTCGGTGCCGCGTCCGGCGCTCTCGGCGGCAAGTTCAGCGATATCGGTATCAACGACCAGTTCATGAAGGATGCCGCCGAGGCCCTGCAGCCGAACACGGCGGGCCTGTTCCTGCTCATCCGCAAGATGACGACCGACAAAGTGCTGGCGGATCTCAAGGGCGTCGGCGGCACGCTGATGCAGACCTCCTTCGACGAGACCAAGGAGGCACAACTGCGCGCGGCGCTCTCGGCCGCGGCGGAGACCGAGGCCCCGCAGGCTTGAAGCATCGACCGAAGCCCGCCGCCATGAGGCGGCGGGCCGCGCCGACGAAAGAGGGACTTCGGTGAGCAAGACGCCTTCCGCCCCCAGCCGCGGCAACGACGCGCGCGCTCCACTGAACATCGACCTCGCTCTTCAGGGCGGCGGAGCCCATGGCGCGTATACCTGGGGCGTGCTGAGCCGGATTCTCGAAGAGGACTGGCTGACGATCGAGGCGATCTCCGGCACCTCGGCTGGTGCCATGAATGCCGCCGTGCTGGCCTCCGGCTATGCGCTGGGCGGGCGTGCAGGCGCTCGCGACGCATTGGACCGCTACTGGCGGAAGGTGTCCGAGGCGGCACGCTTCAGCCCATTCCAGCGCTCGCCGCTCGATGTGCTGCTCGGCCGCTGGACGCTCGACACCTCGCCGCTCTTCGTGGCGATGGACATGATGTCCCGCGTCGTCTCGCCCTACACCCTCAACCCGTCGGGTACGAACCCGCTGACGGACATCCTCGCCGAGGCGATCGATTACGACGCTATCGCAAGGGGCCCGATCAAGCTCTTCATCTCCGCGACGAATGTCAGGACGGGGCGCAACCGCATCTTTCGGAACGGCGAGATCACGCCGGACGTGCTGCTCGCCTCGGCCTGCCTGCCGACGCTGTTTCAGGCGGTCGAGATCGACGGCGAGAGCTATTGGGACGGTGGCTATTCCGGCAACCCGACGATGACCCCGCTGATCGAAGAGAGCACGGCCAGCGACACCATTCTCATCCAGATCAACCCGGTCGAGCGGCCGGGCACGCCGCGCAATGCTCGGGACATCCTGAACCGCCTCAACGAGGTCTCCTTCAACGCGGTGCTACTGAAGGAGCTGCGGATGATGGCGCTGCTGCAGCGCGAGGCGCTCTCCGGCACGGGCGAGGGCGCGCGCTGGGCGCGCATGCGCCTCCACCGCATCACCAGCGACGCCATGATCGAACTTGGCTATTCCTCGAAGCTCAATGCCGAGTGGGAGTTCTTCACGATGCTCCATGACGAGGGCAGGCGCTCCGCCGAAGCGTTCTACCGGGCGCATCGCGACGAGATCGGCAAGCATTCGACGCTCGATCTCGACGAGTTCACCAAGGGGGTCTGACGGGTGCCTGCGCTGAAGAGAACTGCCGCTGCGACGCGGTTTTACGCCCGGAGCCGAGCTGGCCTATGACCAGCGCCAAGACCTCCCAGGCCGCGCAGGTCATCATCGCCGTAATCCTGTTCGTGGTCGCGCTGTCGATCGCGAGTTCCGTCTTCGCGCCGGTCGCCTTCGCGCTGTTCATCATCGCGCTGGTCTGGCCCTTGCAGAAGGCCTTGCAGGGCGCGCTGCCGCGGCTGCTGGCGCCGGCGCTGAGCCTGTTCGTCATGGTCGTCGCCTTCTTCGCCTTCGGCTCGCTGATCGTCTGGGCCTTCGGCCGGGTCGGCCGCTGGATCGTCAGCGATGCCGCGCGCTTCCAGGCCTTCTACGAGCAGATCACGCTCTGGCTCGAAGGGCATGGCATCGCGGTTGCGGCGCTGTGGTCGGAGAATTTCAGCTCGGCCTGGGTGCTGCGCGCCGTCCAGACCGTGAGCGGCCGGCTGAACAGCACGATGAGCTTCTGGCTGGTGGTGCTGGTCTACGTGCTGCTCGGCCTGCTCGAGGTCGAGGATTTCGGCCGCAGGCTCAAGGTGATGCGCAACCGCGACATGGCCGAATTGATCCTGCGCGGCAGCATCGCGACGGCCGCCAAGATCCGCCGCTACATGCTGGTCCGGACGGCGATGAGCGTCATCACCGGCCTGCTGGTCTGGGTCTTCGCCCGGACCGTCGGCCTGCCGCTGGCCGAGGAATGGGGCTTCATCGCCTTCCTGTTGAACTATGTCCCCTTCATGGGCCCGCTCGTCGCCACGGTCTTCCCGACCCTGTTCGCGATGACGCAGTTCGGCTCCTGGCAGGCGGTCATCGCGGTCTTCGCCTGCCTGAACCTGATCCAGTTCATCGTCGGCAGCTATATCGAGCCGCGGGTCGCCGGCAGTGCGCTCTCGATCTCGCCGCCGATCGTCCTGTTCTCGGTCTTCTTCTGGAGCTATCTCTGGGGCGTCTTCGGCGCCTTCATTGGCGTCCCTATCACGATCGCCCTCATCACCTTCTGCGCCCTGCATCCGTCGAGCCGCTGGCTGGCGGAGATGATCGGCGCGGTGCCGAAGGAGGCAGGCGCCGCGGGTGGATCCGGCCCGGCGGCCTGACCCGCGGCTCCGGGGAGAATGGGACGTGGCGCACAGTGGTGAGACGCCCGGCTGATGCTGCCCGTCCGGGCGATGGCTACCCTGCATCGCAGCGTTGGCAGGCATCGACCGGAGGCGGGCGGAAGCGATGGAGGGGGCGGCCGTGGCCGATGACAGGCGGTTTTCGGCGCTCCTCGTCCGGGGGCTGTGCCTGCTGGCGCTATGGGTGATCCTGATGGGGTCTGCGCTCAAGGATTTGCCGGTCGGCATCGCCGCAAGCGCCGCCGGAGCTTGGGCCAGTACCGTGCTGTGGCCGGTCGGCGCTGGGCTTTCTCTTCGCGGCCTGATCCGTTTCCTGATCCGTTTCCTGCCGCAATCCGTTGTCGCGGGCGTCGATGTGGCGCGGCGCGCCTTTGCGCGTGATCCCGATCTGCGGCCGGGTTTCGCGACCTGCCGCTCGATCGTTCCCGATGGCATGGCACGTGATTCTGCGTGCGCCGTGATGAGCCTGCAGCCCGGCAAGCTACCCGTTTCCGTTGCGGCCGACGGGATGCTGCTGATCCATTGCCTCGACCTGCGCGAGCCCATCGCGGAGCAGGTCGCTGCCGACGAGGCGCCCTTTTGCCGGATATTCCGGGCGGAGCGCCGCGATGGCTGACATTCTGGCCGCCGCGGCGTTCCTCGTCCTCGCGATGACCGTCCTCGCGTTGTTGCGTGTGCTCCGTTCCCGCGTCCTGGCCGAGCGCGTGATGGCGTTGCAACTGCTCGGGACCGGCGGCACGGCGGTGCTTCTGCTGCTGGGAGCCGCTTCCGGCTCTGCCGCCGTGATCGATGTCGCGTTGCTGCTCGCCCTGTTCGCGGCGTTTGCCTGCGTGGCCTTCGCGCTCGGCATGGCCGAGCCGGCCGCCGAACTTGATCCGGCGAAGGAGCAGCCATGAGCGGCCTCGGCGATATCGCCACCATCGTTCTGGTGAGCGCGGGCGCGCTGCTCTTCCTCGCCGGCGCGCTCGGCCTGCTGCGCTTTCCCGATACGCTGAGCCGGCTGCATGCGATCAGCAAGGCGGACAATCTCGGGCTCGGGCTGATCGTACTCGGCCTCCTGCCGCAGATGGCGAGCATCGCGGACGGCCTGAAGCTGCTCTGCATCTGGCTGCTGGCGCAGCTTTCATGATGGTGATAGGTCCGGGCGGATACAGCTTCAACAGCTACTGGAAGCTCGGGCTGCCGCTGATGCTCTGGTTCTTCGTCATATCCGTTTTCTACGTTCCGATGGTCTGGAGCTTCTGAATGTCGCCTCGTGCTTGCCGGGCACTCGCCCGAACCCGCTTCACCGGCCGAAGCTATCGGACGCAGCCCCGGCGCTGCGTGATCGATGGATATAATAGCTCGATCGGCGGGCATGACGGACAGCAGGTGCGATGATGAGCTTCGGCACGAGAGCTCTCCTGCTTCCGCTGCGCTGGAGCCGTGGCCTGTCCGGCATCGGCCTGGCGCTCGGCACCTTCCTGTTCGCAGCCTCGCTCACCCCCACGCTCGTGCCGCGCACGGCCGTGATCCAGGGCGTTCTGGGTGGTGTCTGTTTCGCGGCAGGCTATGGCTTCGGCACGGCCTGGCGCTGGCTCTGGACCTATCTGGAGATGCCGGCGCCCAATGAGCGGCTGCGCCGCATCGTCAACATCGTCGTCGCCGGCATATGCCTGCTGGTCGCCGGCATCTTCCTCGCGAATGCGGCGGAATGGCAGAATTCCATCCGCCGCGTGATGTCGATGGAGCCGATCGAGAGCGCCCATCCGTTCAAGGTCAGCCTGATCGCGCTCGTCACCTTCGCAGTGCTGCTGACCCTGGCGCGTCTGTTCAGGCTGATGGCCCTCTTCCTGGCGCGCCGGCCGCTGGGCTTCATGCCGCGGCGGGTCGCGCTCGTGGCCGGCCTCGCGATCACGACGGTTCTGGTCTGGTCGCTCGCCAACGGCTTCCTGGTGCGCGTCGGCTTCCGCGTGCTGGATTCCTCCTTCCGCGAACGCGACGCCCTGATCGAGCCGGCCAGTCCGCAGCCGACGGACCCGCTTCAATCCGGCAGTCAGGCCTCGCTGGTGAAATGGCGGGAGCTGGGGCGGGCGGGCCGCGAGTTTGTGGCCTCGCGCCCGAGCGCGGCCGATATCACCGCCCTGTCGGGCCGGCCGGCGATGCAGCCGATCCGCACCTATGTCGGGTTGCGCGCGGCCGGGACGGCGGAGGCGCGCGCGCGGCTGGCGCTGGAGGAATTGAAGCGCTCGGGCGCCTTCGACCGGAAGATTCTGGTGGTGATCACGCCGACCGGCACCGGCTGGGTCGATCCCTCGGCGATCAGCCCGATCGAGCATCTCGGCGACGGCGATGTCGCCAGTGTCGCGCTGCAATATTCCTATCTGTCGAGCCCACTCTCGCTGCTGGCTCAGCCGGAATACGGTTCCGAGGCGGCGCGAGCGCTGTTCAGCGAGGTCTATGGCCACTGGACGCGCCTGCCCAAGGAACGCCGGCCGCGGCTCTACCTGCACGGCTTGAGCCTGGGTTCGATGAATTCGGAGCGATCGATCGAGTTGCTCGAATTGATCGGCGATCCGATCGATGGCGCCGTCTGGAGCGGCCCGCCCTTCGGTAACCGTTTCTGGCGCGACATCACAGACCGGCGCAATGAGGGTTCGCCGGCCTGGCTGCCGGAATACCGGGAGGGCCGCGCCGTCCGTTTCATGAACCAGAATGGACCGACCGTTCCGCCTGCGACGCCCTGGGGCGTGATGCGGATCGTCTATCTCCAATATGCCAGCGACGCGGTGACCTTCTTCGATCGCCGTAGCTTCTTCCGAAAGCCTGCCTGGCTCGAGCCGACGCGCGGCCCCGACGTCTCGCCCCAGTTCCGCTGGTATCCCGTCGTGACCGGCCTGCAGCTTCTCGTCGACATGGCCTTCGCGACGAGGACGCCGATGGGCTACGGGCATGTCTACGCTCCGCAGCACTATGTCGAAGCCTGGGTCGCGGTGGCCGGGGCGGGGAGCTGGTCGCCGGAGGCCCAGGCCGCGTTGAAGCGTCATCTCTGGGATCACGCCCAGCGCGGCAGCGATGATCGCGATGGCGAAGAGGGCGCTTACGACAATCGCGGGGGCTGAGGATGAGGCGTCTTCAGGAGCGAGCGACCCGCTCCTGAAGATAGGTCGCCACATCCCGGGTAAGCTCGGATAGCGTCAGGCCGTGGTTGAAGCGCCACCAAGCCCGAGCAGGACACCCCCACCGATCACACCGACGTCTTTCTTGCGCGCCGAGCCACTGGCGACCGCCTCCTGGATGCCGGTGTTGACGTCGACCAGGGTCATGAGGACCTGGCTTTCGAGCGTCTTGGATTTTAGGCCGACCGCACCGCCGAAGACACCCCCGATGCCGCCACCGGACTCGCGGGACTTGGCATCGGAATAGACCACCTTCACCTCGATCAGATAATCAGCTTTGGTAACGGGCCGGGTGGCAGCGGTCGCGCCGGCGATCGCCCGCTCCCGCTCGAGCGCGCTGAAAGCCTCCCCGCGATCGGCTACGCGGAAGCAGTTCGAACGTGCGATCATGAGCTTGACCAGAGGAAGGGCATCGACGCGGGCGGTCGATCCGCCATTCTGCATTTCCGCCATACGCATCAGTGCCTGCAATTGCGGGGAAAGGGCGTCGGCGGGGTCCGCAGCTTTCGTTTCTACGAGCGCTGCGACGCCGAGCGGCACCGGGCATTGGGGCAGTTGCGTCGTCTCGTCGACGCCCGTCCCGCCCTGGCCAAGCTTTTGCGCGAAGGCGATGGAAGGTGTGACGGCCGCAAGCGCGGCCGTCACGGCGAACAGGCAGACGCGCTCAAGCACCGGCCTTATCCTTTTTGGCGTGGGCCAAGGGATCGCAGATCCCCGCGCGCTCTTCCTGCGTCACGACTTTCCTGGCCGCTTCGTCGCAATCCTTGCAATCGGGGCAGTCGGCGCAATCCTTGCACTTGCCCTTATGATGGCGATGCCTGGCATAATGTGCCTTCTTCGCCGCAATCTGCGTCGCAGCGTCGTCTCCAGCCCGCTCTCCGACATAGGCCGACATGGCGACGAGGATGGGCGTTGCCGATTGCGCGCTCGCCGCTGCGGGCATGGCGGCCGAGAGAGCGGCAAGGCTCAGCGCGGCGATAATTTTCAGTTTCATGATGCTGTTCTCCAGTTCTGGCCGATTGTCAGAAGAAGCCGTTGCGTCGGCCGTCGCGACGGTCATCGTGGCGGGTATCGCCATCGCCGAGGGCCGAGCGCCGGACCTCGAGCTCCACCCCATCCCCCTTGCGGCGGATGCGGACATCCTGCGGGGCGAGGTTGTTGCGCTTCGCCCAGCGGTCGGCGTCGGCGTCCGAGCCGAACTCGCCCATTTCCTCAAATTCCCAGTTGCTCATGTCGATGCTCCTGACTGATCGCCTCGCCGGCGCGCGGAGCCGGTCGGGGCGTGACGATGTGCGGGGTTCCGCGCATGATCGGGGCGGCAGTCAGTTGACCGCGCTTCGTCGTCGCTGCGATGCGTCGAAAATCCCGACAGCATTGCATGGTCGCGTAGCGCCACCTCGATCGCGCTGATTTCGTAAGAGGGACGCCCGGGATCGCGACGCACGAAGAGAATGACGGTCGAAGGCCCGGCCAGCCACCGGGCGATCGACACGGGAGCGATGCCTGGCGTGCGGTCTGCGATGCCGGCAATGCCGGTCATCACGGTTGCGCGCACGGTCTCCCCCCAGCGCAGTGCCTGCGGACACGACGGATCGTGACCTGCGACCTCGGCGATCGCGCTGGCGGGCAGCGCATGGATTAGGCGGCGGACCCCTGAGAGCGTCTCTGCCGGCTCATTGCCGATATGGGTGATTGCGCGCAGCAGGACGTAGCGCGCGGCATAGGTGAAGGCTGTGCCGCGCACGTTTTCGACCGGCAGGAACGCTTCGATCGCGGAGGATCTGGCATAGTCGCTCGGATGATCGGCAAAAAAGTCCCAGTTGCCGAGCGCCGGATCGATCAGGACATCGCGGGTCTGGTCGGCAAGCGCGGTGAACGCGTCGCCATCGCCCAGGATGGCGAGGCGGTCGCCCGTGCCGTTTCGGACCGTGCGAAGCCGGTCGGCCGAAGCGGTCTGGACGGTCGCGATCGTCAACAGCGGGCGCGCGGGTTCGCATTCTCTCTGGAAGGAGAGCGGGTAATCAGCGCGCATGGACCCCGCCTCCCCTCTCTTGCATCGCTCTTGAGCGAAGGAAGCGGCCGAGCGGCATGAGGACGGCGTAGGTAAGGCCGAAGATCGCGGCCATCGCCAGGGTTTCGCCGCCCCAGTCGAGAGCGTCCTCATGCTTCGCCTGCTGGATGCACTGGGTCATGGTGTTGGTGTCGAGGTTGCAGGGATGCCAGTGTTTGCTGGCGATGACCTGTTCGAAGGATAGCGGGGCGGCGGTCATGGTCTTGACTCCTTTCGGTGGGGGGCGGCGTCGTGAAACCGGCTGCGCTGCTGCGGCAGATAGCGTTCGAGAAGGCGCTCGATTTCGGGATCGCCGAAGGGATCGTCGTCGAGGCCGGTGTAGGGATTGAGCGACGACAGGCCGGTGTCGAACGCGAGCGGAAGATGGTGGCATCGAGGCAGGTCGAGGTCGGTCTCGAAGGGGCCGGGTTCCCGTCGAGGGAGAGGCATCTCGATCGTGATGGCCCGCGAAGAGACCGACTTTACCGAAGGATGGTTGCCGACCTGCCCTGCTGAACGCGCGCGGGGTGCCTTGGAAGCGCGTCGCTGTATCCGAGGTGCGGGAGCGGCTTTGGACACATATACGGGCGGCTGCGGGGCCTGATAGCGGGCAGACAGACCGATCCACCACATTCCGAGGGCGACAAGGGCAAGGACAGAAATGAGCATGAGCGCCATCACAGTTCCAGTCCGATGTCTTTTTCAGGGAAGGGAAGTTCCGGCGCTTTGGGCTCTACGATTACCCTATGTTTGGTAAGGTCGAGTGAGGGGTCGGTGCGGATATCGATTTTACCGAGAGAGTTGTCCTTGTTGGCTACTTCGGCATTGCTCCCAAGCTTTTCCGGAGCGCGATCGAGGTCCGGCGGAAGCGAGGGGTTGAACGGCTCGTTCGACGTTGCTGCGGGTTGCGCGCCGGCGACGCCCCGCGCCGGATCGACCGAAAGTTCGCCCACGGTCTCGAGCGCCGATGTCTTGTTGCCTTCGTTGCGCTCGATGGCCTGTGTCAGCTTTTCGCGATCGTCGGTGAACAGCTGGATATCGTCGCGGACGCGGGTCACGGTCACGTTGAACAGGCGCTGGTTGGAAAGGTTGGATTCCTTGTGGCTCATCACCGCGATCGCGGTGTCGGTCGTGATGCCCTGCGCCGCGTGCATGTTGAGCGCATAGGCAAGGCTGATCCGCTCCATCATCGGATCGCCTGCCTTGAGATCGTGGATCGTGCCGTCGCTCGCCTCGACGCGGATGCCCGCCTTGTCGGCCGAGATGACGCGGGCGATATCGTTGTTGTTGAGGCCACGATCGCGATCGTTTTTCGTCCAGCGGATCTTGTCGCCTTCGTGCAGCCGGATCTGCTCGCGTTGCGCGAGCTGCATCGCATCGCTTTTGTCGAGGGGCGATATGCGCTGCGGGTCGAAGCTGCGCACACGCGAGCCGATCCGCACCTGGACGCGTCCCTTGTGGTCGACGCCGATGACATCGTAGGTGCCCGGTCCAAGGCCGAGGTCCCTGACGGCTTTCGGGATGTCCAGCACCTGGCCGGGCTTGTAGCTGTGAGCGTAGCGCAGTTCCTCGCGGGTAATGTTGATCTTGTCGAGGACGCCGATCGCGACGCCCTCGCCCTTGATCGCCCCTTCGGCGGCAAGCCCGTCTTGGATGCGCACATTGAGTTCGGCGCGCGCGACCCGGCCCGACGAGAACATGGCCGTCGTCTCGCGCTGTTCGGGCGTAAGGCCCAGCCAATGCTCTGCGGCCGCCTTCACATGCTCGGGGTTGGCCGTGACCTTGTCGCCGAGCACCGCCATCGCCTCGCGCACCTGACCGAGGTTGGTGAGCGCAGCGACCGTGCGCAGCTGGTCGGTGCGCTGGCGCAGGTTTTCGTCCATCCGCGCCAGCGTGATCCCGCCGGCCTGTGCGATCGCGAAGGCCTTGCCGGCATCGACCGCGGTAATCTGCTGGCGGTCGCCGATCATCAGGAAGCGATCGACGCCGAGCGCATTGGCGATGCCGACGAGGTGCTTCATCTGTTCGGAGCCGACCATCGAGGCTTCGTCGAGGATGATCGTCGTGCCGGCGAGCGCGTCACGCGCGCCGTCATAGCCTGCGCCCTTCCCTGCGAGCGCATGGCGCGCATAGCTGTGGACGAAGGAGGAGACGGTGCGACTCTCGATGCCGGTTTCGGCGCCGAGCCGGTCGGCGGTGGCTTTCATGAGCGCCAGGCCGACGACCTTGCCGCCTTCCTGCTCGACATTGCGCGCGACGCTCGCAAGCATCGTCGACTTGCCCGCGCCCGACACGCCCTGCACGGCAACGATCCGATCGCGCGAGATGAGCGCCATGGTGGCGGCGGCCATCTGCCCCTCGTTAAGCTGTTTGTCGCCCGAGGCGGCATTGATGCGGTCGATCACCACATCGGCAGGGACGATCACGCGCCCCTCGCCTTTCCCGCGCTCGATCTCGGCAAGGATACCGCGCTCGGTCGCCAGCGCCTCGGGCGTCGTGACATGGGTCACGAAATCATCGATCCGGTCCGACTTGCCGGGGATCAGCTGCTCATTACGGATCAGTTCGGAGACGCGGGCATCGATATGACTGGCGGTGACGCCCTTGAGACCGAGATCGAGCGCAGTTCGGGCGACGGCGGATACTTCGAACGCCGCTTCACGCTGGGCGTGGATACGGATCGCGGATGCAACAGCATGCTGAGCGCGAATCTCGACGGGCGAAAGACGTAGCCGCTCGATACCTCTGGATACGAGCGGATCGCCGGGGCGGAACATCTCTCCGAGTGTCTCGCGAATAGTCTCGATCACCGCACCGACCCGTTCCATCGTGCCGAGCCGGGTATCCGGCCTGTCAAGACCGGCACGATCCCGGGCGGCATCGACCAGCGCCTTTCCGTCGAACCCGAGCGCGGTTGCCCGATCACGCCATTCCGCGCGCAAGGCATCGCGGTCCTCGACATTCAATTTTGCGTCGCGGGTATTGGTCGTGATCCGGTCGATTGCCTTGGGATTGGTGATCCCCAGTTCAGCCGCCTTGGCCGCTATCTCGGTGCGGCGCTGACTAAAGGCTTCGATGACGGCTTTGGGCACGCCATTGATCTCGAACTGGCCGTGCTTGCCGGTGATGCTGGTTTCATAGCCAATCTTTGCCAGCTCGGCGCGGAACTGGGCATGATAGGCCGCGCCGATGGTGGTGTTGTTCTTCCACAGCTGGCCATTGTGCAGCGCCTGCCAGGCCCCGTTTGCCATCTTCGTCATGTTCGCGACGAGGACGTGGATATGTCCCTGCGGATCGAGCGCACGGCTCGTGTCGTGCTGGAACATGGCATAGACGAGATTGCCGGTTCGCACAGCGTCGCCATGCCTGGAATGCTCGTAGGTCCGCCCTTCGGCAAAGGTCTTCTCGACCCATCCCATGGTCGCACGAACGGCGTTCATATGCGCGGCGAGAACGCGGGCGTCGCCGGCGACATAGGCCATGACGCTGGCCGACTTGGGCATCGAGAAAGTCAGGTCTACACCGGACTGGCGGTTCTGGACCTGCCCGACCTTTTCCCCGTCGGGCATTTCGCCGTTGAGGATCTTCTCGAAGTCCTCCTTGGTGACCTCGCCCGACAGACCGAGCGCTGCCGCCCCCTCCCCGCCCCACGCGGTCGCCTCGGAGGCATGCTCGGCAGTGTAATAGTCGTCCTTGGCGAAATAGTTCGCCGCGCCCGAGGCCGATTTGACGGAAGCGACCGAGAGCATCGGTTACATTTCCGGGTCCATGTCATCGTCGATCTCGGGCGAGCGGTCATGCCCGTGATGACGATGATGATGGTCCTCGGTGCGATCGGTCGCGAACCCGTCGCGCAGTTCGCGCGTCGACTGGTCCTCATGCCGGTCGCCATCGGAACGGTTCGACGGACCTTCATGACTGTGCATGTCGGGGTTCGATCGTGTCTGTTCGGCACCCTGCGCAGCTGTGCGGTTATCGATGAGTGACATCCCCATGCCAGTCAGTTTCGCATCGAGGTTGAGCTGGCCGTGGGTTCCGCGCGCGGTCTCGGCATTGGACGCCGTCCTGCCATCAGCCGACTGCCCGGGTTCTGTTCCGCCGGCTGCTTTGTTCGCTTGTGCGATCTGGATCTGATCCACCACGACCGGCGGTGCGGCGATCACCTCCATCGCCGCTGCCGCCTTCTCCGCTTCGCTCCGGGCATGACCAGCTTCAGACTGCGTCTTCTGTTGCTCTTCTTCCTCGCGCTCTTCCACGCCTCCCACGGGCCGCGTGGGCGTATGCTCACGCCCACCTTCACCCCCCTCATCCGCGCTTTCGTTCCGGCGTCGCCGGTCCTGCGGCGAGACGTATTCGGTCGGCTTGAAGTCCTTCCGGGGAACGGCGCCTGGGGCGATCTCGGGATAGGAGCGTATCTTCAGTTCGATCCGCGAGGCGGGAAAGCCGTCGGGGAATTTGACGAAGCCGTGCAGCGAGGGGAGATTGTTGATGTCGTCGGGCAGGACGAGCGGTTCGATCGCGGTGCGCGGCGTCAGCGTCGAGGCATCGCGGGTATTGTTATAGCCGTAGCTGTAGGCTTCATCCATCTGGCGCACTTCGCGATTGCCGATGAACTCGGAGCATTTTTCGGCGGTCGTGCGGTCGGCGGTGGCGAGGATCAGCTTGGTGCGCGCAAGGCCCGTCAGCGCGGTCGCGTTCTGGAGCCCATAGGTGGCGACCAGCTTGTCGAACGAGTGGATGCCAAGGACGAATGCACCGCCGAAATTGCGGGCGGACTGGAGGCCATGTTCGATGCCCGGTAGCGCATGGAGCGCGTGGACCTCGTCGAAGAGATACCAGGTCCGCAGATCGCGTGTCTTGGGCAGGCGCATGAGGTTGTTGACGGCGAGGTCGATCCACAGCGTGAAGAGCCCGCGGGTCATCTCCAGATCGTTGTACGAGCCGGTGATGAACATGATCGACCCGTCGCGATTGTCGGTCGCGATCCAGTCGCGGATCGAGAAGGCCGGAGGCCCGCCCTTGACCGGGTCCGGCATGAAGCGAAGCGCCTGTCCGTTGACGTTGAGGACGGAGCGGATGGACTCTGCCATCCGCGCCGCCTTTTCGGTCGTCAGCGGGGCAGCGACGGTATCTTCGAGCTTGGCGTGGATCTTCTTGAGGTCGGCCTGCATCAGGTGGTGGGCGATGGCGGCGTTGTTGCCTTCGCCATCTTCCTGAAGCTTCAGGCACATCTCGATGAAGAGCATGCGCGCGGCGTTCTGCCAGAAGGGTTCCTTGTCCTCGGGATGGGAGGGAATGAGCGCGGCGGCGGCCGACACGAAATCAGCATAGTTGCGGCATTCATCGAACAGCGTCCACGGTGCGCAGCGCTCGTCCATGGGGTTGAGGATGACGTCGGTTTCGGGATCGTAGAAGCTTTCGACGAAGGCGCCGGTAAGGTCGAAGATGACGGCGCGGTGGCCGCGCGCACGGATCTGCGAGACGTGACTGCGCAACTGCGTCGTCTTGCCGGTGCCGGTGGTGCCGATGAGCATCGTATGGCTCTGTTCGAGCCTCCATGGATAGGGGATGCCGGCGATGCGGTAGGGCACATGGATGCCCTGGTCTACGCGATCGATGACCGGCGCCTTGGCGACGCGTGCGGGATCGAATGGCGGGTCGTGCTCGGCGCATTCCTTGCGGAAGTTTTTGGCGTTGTGGGCGCGCACGGCATTGAGGAGAACATCGTTCTCGACGAGCATCGCGCCGCGATTGTGGCGCTCCTGGAGCATGTCGCGCCCGCGCTTGTTGGCCCACATGATGAACCACATGATGAGCGGCGCGGCAATGAAGACGGACATGACCAGCGTGGTCAGGAAGATTTTGACGGTCTTCGCCCATGCGTGAACGACATGGGGTTCGTAGGGGACGTAACCGATCGGAACCTTGGTGACGATGCCGCTGGGAAGGGTCAGGTTGATGAGGTGGAACTTGTCCGCGCCGACCCATGTCCAGACGGCGGAATAGAGCTTCATGAGGTCCAGCTGGAACTCATGTTCGGCAAGCCCCAGCCAGACGAAAATGTTGAAGAGGACGATGAAGGTTCCGAGCCAGATCCAGATGGGCACCTGGATGCCGGCCCACGTCATCTTGTACTGGCTGGCGAGCAGCTGTGATCCGCGCGTGAAGTTGCCCGAATTTCGGGTGATCCGTCCGCGTGCGGAGTGATGTTTGACGGTCGCGGCCTGGCCGTTGAAGCGGATGTCGTTGCTACGCATGGAAGGTCTCCAGGCGTTGCTTTGCGGCTGCTAAGAGCTGTGGGACGACGTCACCGTGATCGCGCGTAATGATGACGTCGATCGCCGCTTGCATGTACTCGAGGACGAGCACGGCGCGGGTGATATTGAAGCTATGGTCCGCCTCGGCAAATCTGATGCCGAACATGAGAGCGTAGCGAGCGGCTTCGGACCGGGAACAGCCTCGCTTTGCAGCGATCTGATCCAGTGCCGCCAACTCACTCGGCAAAAGCCGAAAAGCTATGGTTGACTTAGACATGTACCACCCACGGTCAAGTGGATGGTGGGGCTTCCGAGCCTCTTAGATACCGCGATTTGCAGGGGGTTTCCAGCAATAACGTGTAGCTAAATTGCAAACAGAACTTATCGTGCAAAGACAAGTAGTTAGCGTGGGTGTCGTGAGGCGTTTGCACATGCAAACAGGCAAGCGTATGCAAACGGTCGATATTTCAATGTCTTAACCTGCGGCCTGCCGCATAGGGTGTGCAAATCTCTAGGGACTATCGGTGGTTGTCGGGGCATCAGGGGATGTTGTCCGATCGTTGGCTCCGATTCCGGCAGGGAAGCGCCGCAGGCAATCATCCTCGGGATCGTCGGGACGGGGTTTCGCGGAGCAATTCCGCCCCACGACGGACCTGGCCATAGGCCAGTGTCCGTCGCCCTTATGCTGGTCCGGTCAAGACCGGATCAGCGAGCGAGATGGTGGCTCCATATGGAGATGATGCTGCGTGCTATTGTGTCGTCGTCGGCACGCTGGCATCCTGTGTCGTGGAGGCTGGTCACACGATCAGAAAAGGCATGTCCCATGGCACGGAGTATCGAGCAGGAACGCAAGCAGCTTGAGGCGGAGGAACAGCGGTTGAGCGAGCGACGCAAGCAGCTTGCCGAACGGGAGCGAAGCGACCGGCTGAAAGAGGTCGAGAAGTCGGGGTTGATGAAGGCCGACAGCGCGCAGTTTACCGGCATCCTCGAAGCGATCCGAAAACTCGGGGCGACAGAGACGCTCAAGCGCCTGACCGCGTAAGTCGGTCGGCGCTGTGTCGGGCCTCAAGCCCGACAGGCAAAATGATGGGGGAGCGGCCGTCAGGCCCTCCCCCATTTTGCAGAGGCAAAGATTGTCACGGATCTTGTGCCATGCAGGCAGAAAAAAGGGGCACCGGACGAATGTCCGGCACCCCCGACGCAGGGACCGTGGAGGGAGGCTAACCCCAGACCATGCGTACATCGTCGGCGACCGTGGAGGTCGCGGCAATCCTGTCGAGACGATCGAGATAGCTGTGCAGGCCATTGTCGGTCATGGCTTTGCGGATGTCGGGTTTTCCGAGCCGCGCGCGCAGATCGTCGAGGGGAATGTCGCCGCACGCTTCGGTGCCAAGACCCATCGCCTCGAGAACGGCGTAACCGTTCTGGTTGGAGAGATCGATTTCGGCTGCGCCGTCGGGTGAGGAACCGACGCACATGCGGATGGAGCGGGTCGCATCGTCGCGCCAGAACCGGATGGTAAGGCCGCGAAACTGCGCTTCCTCGACCACGGCTATGACGGCTTCGTCATGATCGAACAGGGCGCAGATCGATGCGAGCGACCATGGACATACGCGGGCCTCGAAACTGGCGCTGACAAGCGGGTCATCATCGTCGTCCTCGATGAGTTCACCACGCTCGCGAGCGAAGGCGCGGAACGCGGCGAGCTGGCGAGCGGTGATGATGGCCGGTTTGGCGACGGCGCGCTGCTGGACTGCGAGCGAGAATGTGATCGACATGGGCTTGTCTCCCGATTGAAACCGCATTCCCGATCCCCCTGCTCTTCGACCCGTCAGGGTCGCGCTGGTCGGTTCAGGATTGTCGGTCCGAAGGACCGTGATCGACCCGGCATCCCGGCATCGGGTGCGTTGGTGGTGCGCGGTGCGATCGGCACTGGCGAGGCGTAGCGAACGGGCGACCCGCAGGGGTCGCCGTGACGCGAGCGAGCCGTGCCGGTCGGCTGTCATGGAGGGCGTCCCGGGACCGCGCGAGGCGCAGCGGGTGCGCAGGCGATGCGACGGCATCGCCGCGCCCGCCAGCGAGCCGGACCGGGCGGCGGTGCGCCATGCTCGATGGGTGCCGCGCCGGTCGATGCGGAGCGAGCGCGACACGCGCAGGCGTGGCCGCGATGCGAGCGAGCCGGCGCGGCTGTGATGCGCGGTGCGATCGGCACTGGCGAGGCGTAGCGTGCATCGGCAATGCGACGGCATTGCCATGCCGCGAGCGAGCCGGGCCGCTGCCGTCTATGGGCGTCATCGACCGCAAGGTCAGGCCCACGCGGCGCGATGGGGCTCGATGCCCCGGAGCGCCGCCCAGGGCGACGTAAAAAAAGGGAAGGACCCCGGTTTCCCGGAGCCCTTCCGACAGATGCGTCAGGCGCGGCGGCTGCGCGCAGGCTGCATCGGTGCCTGTTCGTTGCGACGGAAGACGTGCAGCGGGACGCCAGCGGTGCGCATCTTGCGGGCGAAGTCGATCTGGACGCCCGATCCTTCGCACACGACTGCCTCGACGGGACGCAGGCTTGCGATGCGGTCGTTGCGCAGGAACCCCGCCTTGTTGCCGTGACGACGCTCGAGCATCATGCGCACCAGCTTGACGTCGCGCGAGGACGCCCATGCTGCGGCGATGGCGTCGGCTCCCTTGTTCATCGCGGTGGTCATCAGGACCATCGAGGGGATGCGGCGCTTGATCTGGTCGAGGCGTTCGAAGAGCTGCTCGTGGTCGTGCCATTCCATGCCGCCCGAGAAGGCGACGACAGGCCCGGTCGGGTTGTGCTCTTCCCGCTTCTTGGCGGCGCGTGCGGCCAGATAGTCGGCTCCGTCGATCATCGAGGCGGTGAGCTTGGAGGAGACGCGGCTGCCGCGCACGGTCGAGAAGGGACGGCCAGTCTCGATGCGATAGACTTCGCCGGCGTGGTCGCGCATGCAGCGCATCGCCTCGGCGCACCCTTCCAGTGTCTGGCAGAGCAGCTGGGTCTCTTCGAGTTCGACAGCGTAGATCTCCGAGGGGTCGTAGCTGCGGACCAGATCGCCCAGCTTCTTGGCGGCGTCATCCTCCCGGCCCTCGATGCGCTTGGCCACCATGTGGAAGCTGTTGACGAAGCCCCATGCGAGGTCGGCGGCGAACTCCTCCATCCGGGTGTCGCGGAACACATCGAACATCGTCGAGAGCATCTGTTCGACGGCGGCTGCTGCCTGATCGGGATCGGGCATTTCCAGCTTCTCGGCTTCTCCCACGATGCTGAGCTTGGCCATCTCGCTGGCTTCGATGAAGCTGCCTTCGTAGGTCTGGCGGGTTTCGGTGTCGACGCGGCGCTCGTTGAACGCGCGGCCCATGTCGTCGAAGTTGCTGTACTTGGTCATGATAGCCTCCATGTGTTGAAAATCTCACCTTCTCTCGGTGAGGAATCTCATCCGGCATGCGGCGGTCAGGGCGGTCAGGGACGTTAACCGGGAAGCCGTGCCGCGCAGACGGCACGGACCCCGGTTAACGCTCGCGAGCGGTGGAGCCGATTTTCTCGTGCCCGAAAGCGGAGGCGCAGCCGGAGTGTCGGGTGCGTGAAAATTGGGGGACCGCTCGTCCTTGACGGCCCGCAAATCCCCGCATGCCAAACTTCCTCATCACAGAGAGAGAAAATATTATGTTGTGGCAGGCACGCCGGGTCGGACCGACGGCGGGCGACGATGGCGTGCCGCAAGGCACGGCATCGTAAAGCGGGCGCCAGAGAGCCCGGGAGGGCGAACCAGCCCGCGCCGCCCCCAAGGAGGACGCCCGGCGCAGCGAGCGGATCGTCACCCGTCAGGGCGGAGACCCCGCAGGGGGCTCCGGGAGGCCCGCCAGGGCCGAGTAGAGCCGCGTGCCCGCCCATAGGGCGGGACGCCCAACCTCTTCTTCTACGCCCTTCTCTCAACCACCATGGCAGGACCGACCGCCCGAACCGGATGCAAGGGAGCGGCGGCCGCGACAGCGGCCGCAGCCGCAGCCGGAGAGGCTGCGCGTTGGATCACGCGGTCATGGATCGTAGTCGTGGCTATCGCCGTCGTCATGGGCGTCCCCGTAATCAGGCATCTGGGTGTGACCCGGATCGTCGGGGTCGAAATTGTCATCGTGATCGTCGGTTACCGGATTGATGTGTAAATCCGGTTCGTCGTCATATCCGGTATGGCCGACAATCCGGTTCGCCGGCTCCGGCTCAACCGCGCTGTCGTCGTCGAACCAGCATTGGCGCGGGCAAAAGAGCAGCAGCCGGTCGCGATGGACGAAGGGCTTGCCGTCCATGAGGATCGGACGGGTCGCGAGACGGCGGCAGGGCTGGTTCCGGCGATCGTAGAAGCCGCATGGCACCGCGAGCGGCGTGGGGGCGACGGCATCGCCGTCGTCACTGCCGCGCGCCGGTGCCGGGATTTCGGGTTCGGGGTCCGGCGCGAACGGATCGCCGTCGAACATGTCGCGCTGGGTGGTCATGATGCCGATCCTTTTCGAGCGGAGGCGCGCGCGCAAGGCGCGATGCGTCAGCATCGCGTCGAGGGCGGCGCGCCGGTCAGAGTGAGCACGCGGCAGGGGCGGTGCCTTGCGGCACCGCCCCGTGCGGTTCGGGTCAGTAGAATTCTGCCCGGTCGGCGATGATCTCGCAGCCGTAGCGGTCGTTGCCGTCGACGTCCTGCCAGCGGGTGTAGTGGAGGCGGCCTTCGATGGCGATGAGGTCGCCTTTCTGGCGGTTGTTGGCGATCGCCTTGGCGAGGCCGTTGAAGCAGGTGACCTTGTGGTATTCGGTTTCCTTGACCGTGAAGCCGTCCTCGCCCTTGTAGGTGTGGCCGTCCTTATTCAGCTTGGGGCGATCGGTCGCCACGAAGATCGTCGCGACGCTGGTGGTGCGGTTGACCTCGCGCAGCTCGGGGGTGCGGGTGATGCGGCCGACCAGGTTCACGTTGTTCATCTCGAAGCCTCCTTGGGATGTGGCCGGCGGTTCGTCCGCCGGTGTCACCTGAGGAGCGCCGGGAGCTGGGGCGCCGCACCGCAGGGCGATCGGGACCGTCGCGCAGGCGGCGGGATCGATCGACCGGAGGGGAACCGCTTTTGCAGGGGTGGTGCGGGCAGCCGCGCAACGCGCGGCAACACGGCCCTGCCAAAGGGGTTGCGGGGTTCCGGCTCCCGGCGCAGGTGACACGAAACGGCGGATGGACCGCCGGTCGCAGCCCAAGGTTCCCGCAGGCTTCGAGATGGACAAGTCTCGTGAACCGACAGGGTCGGGTGCGTCATCCGTATCCCCGGGCGATGGAGTGCGGGGGGCAACCGGACCACCAGCGTCGCGACTCCTTGGGATGGTGGCGACAGCCCGGAGCTGAACAAGGACGGTCACATGCGGACGTGACGGCCGTGTCGAGGAAGCCGGATGCCGCAAGGGCACCTTCGGGCGGAACGCTTGCCAGGGCGATCGCCAGCAACCGCCATCCCCGGCACCGTTCCGATCGCCATCGAAGGCTGCTTTCAGGGCGCTTCCGCTGGCAGGGTGGCGATGGCTTTACAGGCCGCCGGATTGCGAGATCAGGGCCGGTTGGCGGACAGTTGCGATCCCAACCGTCGGGGCGGTGCCGCAAGGCACCGCTCCTTTCAGAGGGCGATTGTCGATGGCGATTGGATGAGAGACCCGTTAGCGACGGTCCAGAGGCTTCAGGAGCCGTGCCTGAATGGCGCGGATGATCTTTGCGAAATATCCCGGCGGGGTTCTACCGTAGAGAAAGCCGCCACTCTTGAGATCGATCACGTCGTGGCCGCGCCAGTCGAACTCATTCGCTTCGTTGAGAACGACATAGCTTTCCTGCGGGCGCGGCAAACCCATAGCGGTCGCGACAACCTCAGGGATCGCATCGGTGTCGCTATCGGGTACCTCGCCCTTGGTGGTGATGGGCGCAACGACGATGCCGGAGGCATCGGCGGCAAGGACTATAACGGGGCGTTCCTTGACGCCTTCGTCCCTGCCCGCCGCGGCGTCGGTGCTGAAGAGATAGACATAGTTGAGGATATCACCCGGGCGAGGCGGCGGTGCCGGGGGTGTCGTGGTCCCATCGATCGGCGGCAATTTCGGCGTCACTGGGAAGCGAGGCTTCAAGACGGGCCGCGAAGTCATTGGGGAAGGTTCCTTCGGAATAGACACGGCGGTTTCCATGAAGCGCAGCGAGCGCAGCTTCGGCATGTTCGAGCCACTGGGCACTGACGACGGCCGCGAACGGACGCTTGTGCTTGGTGAGAATGACAGGCCGCGTCTGGCTTTGATCGACATAGACGCCGGGAGACTTGTGAAAGTCGGTGAGGTTGACGGTGTCGTCGTCAGCGCGGGTCGCCATGATATCCTCCTGCGGTGGAAATGGCAATTATACGCATTGTGCGCGGAATAGCCAGAATGAAGACGGGGACCGCTTCGGGGGGAGCGAAGCGATCCCCGTCGAGGGAGCGAAAGGGGCGACGCATATGCGCCGCCCGTGGTCGATCAGGCGTTCTCGAGCGGCGCGGTGGACTGGCCGAGACCGTCCGGGGTCGGTTCGCTGCCGGTGTCGCTGACGCTGCTGCCATCGGCCCCGAAGGGCGGCGCGATATCCTCGTCCGACTTGATCCCGAGCGCGGACGTCACGTCGCGGCGCTTCTGGGCGCGCTGCCACACGACATTGTACGAGCCGTCGTCCTGGCGGAACGCCGAGACCTGGAGCGGCTGCGCCAGCGAGGGATCGTCGATGCGGCCGTTGAGGAAAGCTTCGCCGGTGTTGGTCGAGGTGAGTTCGAAGAAGGCCCCGACCTGCACCCACGTCCGGCTCGGGGTGAGCGCGTGGATTTCGTAGCGCGGCGCGCGCGGGTTGGCGGAATGCACCGGCTTCAGCGCGATCGTCATCGCCACTGTCAGCGTCGAAATGCGGCCCATGAAAATGCCCGCGTCGTTCTGCTTGATCGATCCGATGTTCATGTCGTGTCTCCGTGAGATTGTGCGTCTGGACCCCTTGTCCTCGACACTTTCTCCCATCCTCCTCCTCTCCCCGGCCCCTTGGCCGGGCAGGGCGCGAAAGCGCCCCTCACCGAACGCGTTCTTCACGCGGACGGTGGTGGTTCGAAGAGGGGCATTTTGGCGACTGGACTGTCGAATTGGGTAACCCTTAAGGGTTACTCACATGAAGATTGTGCTTCAGCTGCATCGTCCGGCGCCTTGATGGGGAGGATATGGAGCGGCGGAGGGATGTAGTTGGCCTGACGGAAATGCTCCATGATCGCCTCGTAGGAACCTAGTTGCGACGCTTCGTCGGCGGTCAGGACGGCCTTCTCGTCTTGTGCGGCGGTATAGACCTGTCGTGGACCTTCGCCGATCCAGATGCGGATTTCAGGTGTAAAATGCCCGTAGTTACCGTCGGACCAGCTTCTGAAAGGCAGGTCGTTATGGCAGCAAAAGTCCTCCATGTCGTCGATATCACCGCCGACCACTTCATGGGCGCGTAGGCAGAGAGGTTCTCCAGAGGGTATCTCCGTCAGCGGCCCCCCATCCCATTCAAGAGAAAGGCCGCATCGGTTGGCGGTTTCGATGAGTTCGGGCACCCGATCGGCAGGGAGTATCCCTCCGATGGTAATGGATACCGAGACGCGATCTGGCATGGTGCAGACTCCTGAGGCCAATGACTTGCCGGTCCCGTCCGAGGCTTGCGCTCCATTCGTCCAGCTGCCAGTCATCACCCTCTCCTCTTCATGCTCCAGTTTCTGCCATTCACTCTGTGCTCATCGGTGAAACGGATTGAGGCGATAAACGGGTTCAACACAACGATGAATTGACTCGTCATGGATGAATGATCGAGGAACTCGTTCCCGGCAGGCAAAAAAAGGGCGATGCCGTAACGGCACCGCCCCTTTGAATTTCAGGCGTCTTCGGCAACGCGCTTGGCGCGACCGCGACCCTTGGCGACGGGCTCCTCCACCGGCGCGGTGGACTGGCCGAGACCGTCCGGGGTCGGTTCGCTGCCGGTGTCGCTGACGCTGCTGCCATCGGCCCCGAAGGGCGGCGCGATATCCTCGTCCGACTTGATCCCGAGCGCGGACGTCACGTCGCGGCGCTTCTGGGCGCGCTGCCACACGACATTGTACGAGCCGTCGTCCTGGCGGAACGCCGAGACCTGGAGCGGCTGCGCCAGCGAGGGATCGTCGATGCGGCCGTTGAGGAACGCCTCGCCGGTGTTGGTCGAGGTGAGTTCGAAGAAGGCCCCGACCTGCACCCACGTCCGGCTCGGGGTGAGCGCGTGGATTTCGTAGCGCGGCGCGCGCGGGTTGGCGGAATGCACCGGCTTCAGCGCGATCGTCATCGCCACTGCCAGCGTCGAAATGCGGCCCATGAAAATGCCCGCGTCGTTCTGCTTGATCGATCCGATGTTCATGTCGTGTCTCCGTGAGATTGTGCGTCTGGACCCCTTGTCCTCGACACTTTCTCCCATCCTCCTCCTCTCCCCGGCCCCTTGGCCGGGCAGGGCGCGAAAGCGCCCCTCACCGAACGCGTTCTTCACGCGGACGGTGGTGCGATCCGGCCATGCCGGGGAGAGTTTCAGTTGGGCAGATGTCCTGCGATCAGCGCGCTATCTGCCGGGTCAAGGCAGTGCCGATATCGGCATGCGCGGCGACAAGGGCGCCGATCGCGCGCGAAACGACAGCGCTCGCTTCGTCGTCGGGCGTCATGCACCAGCGTTTGCCTGCGTGTCGGATGTCGATCAGTCGATCGGTCCGGTTGTCTATGCCGAACGTATAGCCGTCGCGCTCGCTGACGCCCGCAACCGTGACGTCGGTGGTTTTCTGCATGACAGCGACGATGGGCGGGATCGCGGGCGTCAGCGTCACGATGTCGACGATTTCGGCAGGTGGGACCTTCGCGGGTGCAGGCGGCTTGCCGAGACGGGGCATCGCAGGGATGGGCACCAGGCCATTTACGGCGTCCTGGGCCATGTCCGCTGCCATCGCGGTTGCCATAAAGATCGCGGTGCGCGCGAGATCGTGAGCGATGGCCTCGCGATGCGCGTCGGAGAGCGTCGGCAAAAGATGGCAGAGTTTGGTGTCGAGCGCGAAGGCGACGGGTTCGGCATTGGGATCGATGCACATGGGTCATGACCTTTCGGCAGAGATCCGGACCCCATGTCCGGATTGCCGATCCGCTCCCCCTTCCCTGCCGGCGCAGCCGGTTCCGGCATCGTTCGACGATGCCGGGGCGACGATAAGGGTCAGCCAGAGGGATGTGTGGGATGTTCGAGCGGAGGATGCTCGGACAGATGCCTGCGGGCCGTCGCGAGCTTGCGCAGCGTCGAGGCGAGAAAGAGTCCGTGCGACGTCTGGGGATCGACCAGTCCGGCGCGTTTGTTGAGCCGCGTCTCGTGATGTCGGATCGCGTCGACTGCGACCATGATGTCGTCGAGCGTCAGTGCGACGACCGTGCAGGTGACAGGCAAGGGCACGTTGCGCAGCGCGAAGGCGAGAAAATGGGGTGCGACCGGCAAATGGTGGGCGAGTGCCAGTTCGACGGCGTGTCGCAGCTGGTCCCTGTCGTGTACCAGTTCTTCGAGCAGCCGCGACGCCGGCATCGCGGGAACCGCGCGGAACGCGCCATGTTCGAGCGTGATGGCGATGGGATCGCTCGAGGCGAGACCGATGACATGCTCGGAAAGGATGGCGATGACATCGCCCTCCTCGATGCAGGGTGTGTCGAGGCAGGCGTCATACGCCGCTTCGCTGCTGTCGTAATAATGGACGCGGTACATGGCGCTGTTCCTTTCGAGCTGGGAGGGATCAGGCGTAGCGGGGGCGCTCGGCGGGAAAGCGCGCGGGCGGCAGTCCGGAAAAAACGAAGGCCCGATAGCGTCCGCCGCTATAGGTGACCGAGCTGACCGGCGTGCGATGGCGCTGGAGGCGTGCGAGAAGGCGGTTGGCGCGGTGCATCGCGTCGATCGCGGTCCGTTCGTCGAAATGGAGCGCGATCGCGCGGACGAAAGTGCCGGTATCGTAGAACCAACCGCCCTCTTCAGGGCCGCCATAGGCGCGATCGATCTCGTAGAAGGCAAGGATGCTGCGCATGGGGGACTCCGTTGTTGCCGGGGCTGGAATTCATCCCCGATCCAAGTCCCTCGCTTCCCTCTTCCTTCGGTCAGGCGTCCGATGGTGCCGTCGTGGGGACGGTCATGACGCATCGGTCCGTTGGCGACGTATCGCAGCCTCGGCATGGAGACTGTCAACCAGATCGTTGCGGTCCGAGCGGATCTCGCTGTCGGGATCGGCGATGACCGCTGCGGCGCGGTCGAGCAGGTCGGCAAGGTCGCGATCCTTCCTGCCGCCATCGGGCCGTGTCGGGTGCGCAGCTTCTTCCCCGGCCTTGTCGAGCGAGAGGACCAGGATCGTTGGCTTGCGGGCCTCGTCGAGAGAGCGGCTATCGGCGACGAAGCGTCCGCCGCGGGTTATCGCAAAGGCGTTGAACGTCGGCGAGACCCCGCCGTCGGCGTTGGGAATATGGGTGCCGCGGTCGTGGAACTGGATGTCGATGAACCGGGGCGGTCCGCCGTAAGTCTTTTCGAGAAAGCAGAAGGTGACGCGGCGACCCTCGCTTGTTCTTGCGGTGATGGTGAACGCCCCGTCGGGGACGTCGATCGCCTTGTGCGGGACATCGTTGAACCCGGCAAAGCCGATGGCGAGGGCATCGGCCCGGCTCATGACGGGGAGATCGGTAATATCGGCCATGGGAAGCGGTCCTTGCTGGGGTCAGGCGGCGCGCTTGACGTCGATGAGGTCGGCAAAGCGCGCGCGAACGGCGTTTGCGGTCGGGTAAAGGTTGGAGAGATCGTGGCGCGCCAGGATCGGTGCCCGTGACGCCGCGATGATCGCGGCCTCGTCATGGGTCGGAATGCGGGGCGGCCAGCCCCTGACGTAGCGCAGTTCGGGCGGCATCGCGGCTTCGAGGCGGCGACGCTCGGCGGCGTCGGCCTTGGCCGTGCCGATCCGTCGCGCGAGATCGTCGGGTAGCAGGCGCGGATCTGTGTCCGCGAGCCACCGGCCAGGCTGAAAGGAAAAGGTCGAACTCGCTTCGAGATCGACCAGATGCAGAAGCGCGTCGCGATTGGCCGGCGCCGATGCTGACGCTCTGGCGTCGGCGAGCGACTGGAGAACGCAGAAGCGGCAGGAAAGGCGCGAACTGCCATGGCAGGTATAGGCGATGTGGAGCGGGATATGCAGCGTGGCGTGGGCAGCCAGCACTTGCGGCGTCGTCCAGTGCGTCAGCGGGTTCCACAGCATCATGCGGGTGCCGTGGGGATTGCCCGCCGGCGCGTAGCGAGGATCGGGTTTCCATTCGGGCGTGCGAGCGCGAGCGGGACTTTCGTCGCGCCGAAGACCCAGGACATTTACGATGGTCGCGCCGCGGAGGGTTCGTGCGAGGTGCGGCCCGATGACATGGGCTTTCATCTCGGATGTGCAGAACCGAAGCGCCGAGGAAGACCAGGGGCCTATCAGATTGTAGGTTTCGAGCGCCTCGTAGCGCGCCTTGCCGTTGGCAAAGCGCTTGGCCCAGCGATCGAACAGATCACCCGCAGCGCGGCGGACGATCGTGAGGGGCAGACCTGCCAGAGCGGCAAGATCCTCAACCGTCGCCGGGGTCTCGTCCCATTCGGCGCGGCCGAGATCGGCATGGAGGGCAAGGCGACGTTCACGGGGGTGACCGAGTGCGTCGAGCAGCGGGTTGACCGTGAACATCGCGGCCGAGCTGTCCTTGCCGCCCGAAAGGTTGAACACGACCCATGCGCCTGCTGCGATGGCCTCGAGCATGGCGGGAGGCAGTGCGATCGCGGGCAGACCGGATATGCGATGCGATGTATCGGTGTCGAGCATGGCCGATCAGGCCGCGAGGTTTTGCGGAAGTGCCATCCAGTCGAATTCTTCGAATGGCACGTTTTCCCAGGATGCGGCGCGCGAGGGATGATAGACGCTCGCGTGGCAGAGCAATCCGAGACTTTGGGTCGCATCGTTCCAGAAGCCGATATCGCCGCTCGAGGGATCGCGAACGGCGAGCACGACGCCATCGACGCCACTGTCTGCCCCCGCTTCGATGCGGTGCAGTGCGCGCTCGAGGATCGTCTGGGTCGAATGGAAGCGGACGCCGTCCCCTGTGACGACGACACACCCTCCGGCAAATTCGCCGGGACGAAGCCGGTCGCAGTCCGACACCCAGGCAAAGCCGCAGGGAAGCGCGGATTTGCATGCTGCCAGGAGCAGGTTGGCGACCTGTTCGACGCCGAACTGTTCGCCGCTGAACGTGACTTGTGCGTCGTTGGCGTCGTTCGACCGGATGTCGATGGCGCAGTCGAGACAGGGGAAGCCAGGATCGGGAAAGATCGCGAGGAAGGTTCCGAACTTCGAGGCGCCTTCGGGGGGGAAGACAGCCCGAAATGCCGGATCGAGGGCGTCATATTGCCGCGCAAGATCCTCGTCCTCGCCGCCTGTGTCGAGAATCCCGCAGGCTTGCTCGGCGACGCGAAGGAGCATGGCGTCGGCATGGCTCATGAGGATGGTGAAGGCGGCTTTGGTGTAAGTGTTCGCCATGATGCTGATCTCCGTCCGGGTTGGGAACAGGCGCGGTCAGGCGCTTTCGACGTCGGACAGACGCGCGCGTGCGGCCGCGGCCTCGTCCGGGAAGGCGCCTGCAAGGTTGGTGTGGAGGGTCTCGAAATCGGGGACCGGGAAGCGCCCGTCGGGACGCGGGCGAGTGATGAGCAGGGCGCTCACGACCGCGGCGGTGGAATCGGGATGCACGATCCGGGGGGTTTCGCCGTCATGGATGACAGGCGCGCTGAAGCCGGCTTCGAGCCAGGTGCCAAGGCCCTCCTCGACCTGTTCGGCATAGGCACAGACGGCCTCGTCGGTCTCGTCGTCGATGTGCAGGACGAGCGTGACGTAGCGGCCGAAATCGTGGGCGTTTGACAGGGCAGCGAGACGGCAGCCGGGAGGCGGCGCGCCGTAGCGCGCGATCAGCGCGCATTTGTAGGTTGCGATTTCGAGGCGGTTGAGCGCGTCGAAGTCGGGCGATTGGCCAAGCTGCGCGCAATCCTCGTTGGTGGGACCGGCACCGAGGTCGATGACATGGGGCATGGGGTTCTCCGTCGATCGCTATTGATCGATCGCGCCCATCCCCCTCACCTTCTGCCCGGAGGCTCAGTCGCCAAAGAGGCGCCGCTTCATCGCGATCTGCGCCGGTCCATCCTTTGCGCCGAGCGTTTTCAGCCGGTCGGTTTCGAGAATGCGGCCAAGGTCGGCAGGAAGCCGCGCCCAGCGTGACGCGATCGCGATGGCGTCGGAAGCCGATTTCAGCTCGCCAGGTTCCGTCCCGTGCCAGACAATCGTGTCATCCTCGCCATCGAGATGGGGATGCCGTCGTAGAACCTGAACGAAGAAACTGTTCAATGGCCGGTCCCAACCGATGCTGACGCTGATATCGGGTTCGATGCCGGTAAAATCGTGACGGCTCATGTCGCGTCTCCTTGGAAGGTCAATTCCTGACGAATGTTTCCGCCTCACGCCGCAGAATGCCGGGTGACGAAAACCGATCCTGTGTCGTGCCGTTCACGCCTTGGGACAGGCGATCGCGAATGACGTCGCTTCGGCGTGGATAGGCAAGTCGAGGCAGGTCCTGGCCTGTTCGGCGCGCGTCACGGGTCAACTCGAAGCAATAGGTAAATAGCGGGCTTTGCCGATCGCGCGTGAGGATGCCGCGGTTGGTCAGGCGGGTGAGCCAGTCGGCGGGATGTTCGCCGGACATGGGCGCAGGCGCGCCAAGATCCACAAGGTGGGCGATTGCGCCGCCATGTCCTGAATCGAGTGAGCGGATTTTGGAGAGGGCGCGCCCGGATATCGTTTGCCCCGCGAGGCGCAGGACAGTCCTCGGCCTCGTTGTGCCCCGATAGGCCCCGGAGAGAGCGGCATAGACGACGCCGCAATGACCGAAGGCAGGGTCGGAAAAGCTGACGACGGCATCGATGGCAGGTTTGGCCTGGCGCAACAACCTGAAGGCACGGGCTGTAAAGAAGCTCTCGCCGTTGGCTGCGACACTGGGCAGGCACAGGAGACGCTGAAGGACGCAGCCGCGTGCAGCATCGGCATAGCCGGTGTGCCGGCAAATCACCGCGTTGCTCGCGGGTACGCCGAAGACGATCAGACCCACGAGCGAGGAACGCCCCGCGGCGCCCGGGCCGAACAGGCCGCACGCCAGCTGGGCGGCGGGATAGCGTGGCAGGTAATGATGATCGGCGAGGAACGCCCTGGCGATCTCGTGGCTGACGACATCGACGGCATAGCGCGACGGCTCGATCACCGTGTCGTTCGAGACGAAGAGGCTGCGCCGGTCGCGCCAGCGTTGTGAACGGGTGGTGAGCATGGGATCGTCCTTGGGCCCTGGAGCGTGTCAGGCAACGTAGCGCGGCGTCTCGGGCCGCCGGCTGTGCCAGATGTCGGCGGCCCAGCCCTCGACCCAGGCATCTGTTATCGCGTCATGGTCGAGCTCGCCGGTTTCTATAAGGTCGCGGATTTCCGCCCGCGCCTGCGCGATGGCTTGTTCCCAGGGATCGAGCGGCGGGGGCCGGACCGGGATGTCTGCGGCCTCGGTCAAGAAGCGCGGGGGTTCGAGCAGGCGCGCGCATTGGGTTCGATACCAGCGGTCCATGAAGTCGGCTGCAAGCCGGTCCGTCTTGGAGATGCGATGCCGCAGGGCATGCCTTCGAGCCGCGATGCCCCATCCCTGGCTGTCGATCGAGGCAATCCAGCGTGCGAAGGGCGCAAGATAAGGCAGAGCGTCGCCCTTGACCCCGAAGAGATGTGCCTTCGTCCCGATGGGCAGGATATGGGTGAGCCGCTCGACGACGGCGATCAGTCCCTGAGGTCCGTGGGTCGGCCGACGGCACATGCTGCCGATACCGATGACCGAGCCGGGAAGGACGATCGCGTCGATGGAATCGAGCGATCGGGCATAATCGTCGGGCTCGCGGCCCTGGATCACCGGCATGAACCGTTGGCGGATGCCGAGATCGCCGGCGCGTGCGAAGCATTCGCGGTTGGTCGCGGCAGTGCGCGCGACGCGGTCGAGAACCTCTTCCCGGTCATGGGCGACTTCGTGCTCGCAGCAGTAATCGACCGACGATATGCGCCGAAAGGGATAGGATGCGGCCAGGGTCATATAATCGGCGATCGACCATGGCAGGCCGCGGTAGCGCACCATCATGGTGTAGCCTGCGGAATCGAGGTCGAGACTTGCGAGGTCTCTCGCATTGGCGAGGGTCCCGGTTCGCCATCCGGACCATTGCCGCCAACCATCGGCCTTGCGCCAGCGCGACAGGCAATTGGCTGAGATCAGAACGGGCGCGCACAGCGCGGCAGCGCGCGCCAGAAGCGGGCCGTTCGCCAGATGGGGGAGGCCAAGGACGATTTCGATCGTCACAGATCCTCCCGCAGCATGAGCGTCAGCACGCGGCGCGTGATGCGCGCGTCGGCGGGGTCCTGCGAACCATATTCGAGGTGTTCGTCATAATAGTCGATCGAGAAGAAGACGCGGACGTCGCCAACGGTAAACTCGCCGCGATTGCGCTCCTTGTCGCGGGGGTCGAACGTGCAGCGGCGCAGGGCCTGGAGGAGATGGGCCTGCGCGATCGCCTCGGATGCAGGCGTATCGCCGGCAAGAGCGCCGAGGCAGGTGCGGGTGACGACGATGCGGGCGGTGCGATCGAGGCCTTGGCGGCAACGGTCGTTGAGGCGGCCTATGGTGTCGATGCGCGTATCGGTGGCGGCGCAGATCATGATCGATCCTTCCGTTTGCAGGGTTGGTTTTGCGAAATGCGGTCAGGCGGCGATCGCGTGCGCGGGTCCGCGGCCTCGTTGTGGGAAAGCGGCATGGAAGCGATCGAGCCAGTCGGTCATCGTCGGTCGCTCGCCGATGGGTATCTGGCCCGCAACGTCCTGGAACCGGATGAGGTCTGTCGGCGCGTCGCGCACGATGCGGTCGATTTCATCCGGCGGAAGCAGCTGCTCGTTCCGAATGAAGAGCGTCATCGAGCCGGGCCGCGCCCGGGTCGTTCTGCGCCACAGGCCCTCGACGGTATGCAGTCGTGGCGCGGCGCGCGCCTCGACCAGAACGATGAGGCGCAGGCACCATGCGGGGAGCGCTCGGATTTCCTCGGGCCGGTTGGCGATGCACAACCATTATGTCGCCATTGAGACGATCCATTCCCTTTGACGGGATAAGGATATTGTCCCATTATCGATCGGGTCGGGGCAATAAAATGGAAACGCCCAGTGTCATGTCGAGGGTTCAGTGCATCTTTTCCCGTTCGATCCTTGGCTCGGCGTCGAGCCTATACTTCTTGATGGGACGATGATCCGGCCTGCGCTTGATGACTCCATAAAGCAGGACGCAATCAAATACTTACCCGAAACAAATCTCCCTTCTCTCCTTCATTCCGACGGAAGCCCCGTTGTAGAAGTCAATTCGTTCATCACGTTCCTGCGATCCGATGGCGTGTCCCTTGCCAGCGCAGGCCACTATGCTCGAGATCTTCAGGTCTTTGCCCGTTACCTGCGGGATGCGCGTTCAAAGTCGTTACTCGACGCATCGAGTGCCGACGTAGGGAAATATCGCAGCCTTCGGCTCGAAGGGCCGGGCGAGCTCCGACTATCGGGATCGTCTTGGAAGCGCACCTCTGCGGCGCTAACGCGGTTCTATCAATGGGCCGCCAGCGAGGACGCAGGACTGATATCAGTTGCGCCGAAAACCAGATTCCGCCGTGATGGCGCGGTTGCCGAAGATACGATCCGCATGATCCCGCTCGAGGATTACGTTCTGTTCCGAGACCAAGGCCTGCTCGGTGGGGGTTACGCGAACGGCATCACTCACCGGCGGAATCCGATGCGCGATGCCGCGTTCGCCGAGCTGCTTGTGACGACAGGGGTTAGGCTCGAAGAAGGCGCAAGCCTTCTGATCGGTGAGCTTCCGACGACGAACGCCCGCGTCTTTCACGGCTGTCGCAGCACCATGATCGACCTGCCCGCCAGAATCACCAAAGGGCGCAAACCTCGATCAGTGCCGTTCCCGAGGCGGGTAGCCAGTAACTTCATCGACGCTTATATTCGCGAGGAGCGGAGCCAGTTGGTCGATCGCTGGCGACGCGCGGGTGGGGTCCGGACCATGCGGCAGCCGCTCATCGGCACGCTTGCAGGCGGGCAACGCGTTTTGATCAAGGGCGAGCGGCGCCCTCGATCACTGGCGACTCTGCGCATCGACGAACGACGCAACCTCCTATTGCTGCCCGGATCGGGCGCACCATTGGAAAGTGCGCAGCCGGCAGCATTGTGGCTGGCGCAGGACGGCCAAGCCCTCACCCCCGCGGCATGGCAGTCGATATTCCGGCGTACCAGCAAGAAGTTGTCGGAGGACATGGGCTGGGACCTACACGTATCGCCCCATACCCTCCGGCATACCTTTGCCGTCTACTGGCTTACACACCTCGTCAAAGCGGAAGTGATGAGGCTCGACGATCGATCTGTCCCGGATCGAACCGAGGAAATCTACATGAAGGTTGTCAGCGACCCCTTGCGCCGGGTCCAGCGATGGCTGGGTCACGCCAGCGTCCTGACCACTGAAAAATATCTCACCTACCTCGATGAAGCCTTCGAAATCGTAGATCAGGCGGCCGAGGCGCTGGACTCTCGTCTGATGGGCTTCTTCTAGCAGTGGGTCGCCCTCGCCTCTCGTTCCGCGATTTACCTCCGCAGCAGGATGAGGAGCCGCGAGCCGACGCGATCGTAGCCTATCATCATCGTGACGGTGTCGGGCGCGAAATGACCTGGTTGCTGCACGAGGTGGGGAACGAAGGCCTGGGTCGCGATCTTGCCTTGTACCTTGGGCCGATGATGAACGAGCTGTTCGCCGGCCTGGCCGTCCCGAGTGTCGAACAGTATCGACAGAGCTGGATCCCGCTCGGGAAACATCTGTCCTCCAGCGGGCGCCTCAACGGGGGGCTTCGCGTGATCACGGCCGCTGACATCGATGCCTGCGACGTTCGGGGTCAATACTCCCGGTTCCGTTGCCTTGTTCACGGCCTTCGCGCGATAGACGAACGAAACCCTGATCTGCTTCGTCCGGATCTGAAGGCGCGGATCAACTTCACGAGCCGGCACAACGGAACGGCATTACGGCCCCGCGAACCGTTGACACCGTTCGTCGCTCGCGTCCTGAAAGACGCCGCTGATCGCAGCGTGGTAGCTACACGCGAAAGGATCTTGTCGGGCCGCGAGCAGATCGAAGCTTTGCGAAACAAGCCGGAGAGGAGCCGCTTTGAGAATGTGTTCCTGAGGGTCGCCGACGGCACGCGCCCCGCTCGAAGCGAGTTCGACATGTTCAAATATCGCAAGGTTGCCATCGCCGCGGCCAGCGATCTTCTCGTTCTGACCCTGCCTGATGCGATCTGCTTCATCATCGCCATCGCGCTCCGGGTCGAAATGCCGATAGAATGCCTGCGGACCCTGCGGCGCGACTGCCTGAAGAACCCCGCGAGAGGGTACGTCTCCATTGAATACACAAAGGGACGAGGCGGCCCCCGCGCGAAGATCAAGCGCGAACGCGTGCGTGATGGTGGAATTAATACGCCCGGCGGACTCGTTCGCCTTGCCCTCGAACTATCCCGACCCGCCGCCGAGCGAATGGCCGATCGAGGGGACCCGAATGCGGATTACCTGTGGGTGGGCTTCGTTGCAGCCGGACTGCCGAGCTGGCGGCGGTTCAGCCTTTCTACCCACAACTTCTATGCCGCGATCAGGAGCCTTGGGCTCGTCGACGAAGCGGGCAAGCCGATAACCAAGATCGTTCCCGCCCGGCTAAGGAAGACGGTGAAGCGGGACAATTACTTGCGCCACACAGGCCACCTTCGGCGCTTCGCGAGCGATCACTCGAAGCCAGTTGCCGCTCGGCATTATGCCGCGGTGGACGGGCTTCGAGAAGAGCATGCACGCTCGGTAGCGGTCGCTGAAGGTCAACTGTTCGACATGGCGATGATGCCGTTGGTCCTGCCACCGAAGGAGGAAGTCAGCGCGCTCGCATCCGGCCTCTCGATCGGAAACCAAAAGCTCGACGCAGGCGCGGTCGCGTCGTTGGTCTCAGGCGATGCCGATACGTTCCTTGGCATGTGTTCCGGCTTTTGGTCGAGCCCTCTTGGGCGGAACGACAACGGCTCCTGCGCCACCGCGTTCACCGGCTGCCTCCATTGCTCGAATGCAGTGTTCACCGCACGAAAACCGCCTGCATTGCTGACCTATCTGACATGGCTAGCTGAACGGCGCGCCGTCATGACGGAAGCGGAGTGGCACGAGCGCTACAGCGCCGACCATAATCGAATTATGGTACATATACTCCCCGTGTTCGACGCTGGCGATATCGAACAGGCTCGGTCCACGGCGGAAAATGCCGCTGTGGCGCCAGCGCTGCCGCCACATCTTCAGCGGGGCTGAACATGCGTCGGGTTCTGGAACGTGCCGAAGCATCTTGGCGGATTGACCGTTCGGCATTGGTGATTCCGCCCCAGATGGTCGTGAGTGGCCGTGAGCAGCAGAATATCTCTCTGGTCGGGGACGATAAGTGGCTGCTCGAATGTGCCATCGCGCGGCCGACAAAGGCCCATGAAGCCTGTATCTGCTTCGGTCGGATCGCCGATGCTGATGAGCGGGAGCTCATACGAGAATACCTGTTCCTGTCTTTAAACTACGACTCCCGAGACAATGTGCGCGGCCGCCTCGGCGTCCTGAAACCTGGTTCGCTGATGCAGGTCGGCAATATAATCCGGCATTTTCTACAAGAAGTGCGGGAAGCCGGACTTCGACTCCACGAGATCGATCAGCCTTGGCTGGATCAGTGGCTGTCCGCGAAGCGGCACCTCGCACCGGCAACTCTTGTCTACAAGATCCTCTGCGTACGGCGACTTGCGCTCTATACGCCCTCCCTGTCGTTCCGGGGAATCGAGATAGCTCCTTGGGGTAACCGTTCAGCGACTAGGATCGCGGGATACCGGGGTGGCCGAGAAAATGTCACACCGCGAATACCGGAAGCCATTAGCGCGCCGGCGTTGCGGTGGGCCATGTTCTACGTCCATCATGGGATCGACGATCTTATCGCCCGACATCGTATAGCTGGCATCAACATCGCCGCGCGTCGGCAGAGAGTGTCACCGAAACTAAGCGACCAGCGCCTGCGCGCTTATTTGGATGCGCTTGAAGCATCGGGCTCTGGAGTACCGGCGACCCAAGATGGTCGACCCGCGTGGCCAGAAATCTGCAAGGCCAGCGGCCTCGGCGTGGCAGTGCTGAAGGCACGCTCAGCTATGCTCGAGAAGGCAATCTCGCAACTCGGAACCGAGCGCCCAGGCGCAAGCAGTGGTTGGGCCAGCATGCCAGGAACAAACATTGCGTGGCGGTCGCATCTTCCCAGCTTCAGCAGCCGTTATACCTTCATACCGGCGATAGCCGCGTGCTATCTCGTAATCGGCCTATTATCAGGAATGCGCGGCGAGGAAGCGGCCGCGCTCAAGCGTGGTTGCCTCAGACTCATGCGCGACGAACATGGGAAGGTTAAGGGCTACGAACTCGTCGGAAGAATCTTCAAAACCCGTAAAAACGTCGACGGCGCTGAACATCGCTGGACCGTGATAGAGCCTGTTGCCAGGGCCGTATTGGCAGCAATACGGTTGCAGGACTATCTACACAACAGCGCCGATCGAACGGAAGCGCCGCGAGATGATGAGCCCCTGTTCAAACCGGCCTTGATTCGGGGGGTGGGCAATGTCCAGCTTACGGCGCATCAATCGACCGTATACCTGAATTACTTTGCCAAAGAGTGTCGCCGGCTCGCCGAAGAAATGGCAGCGGCGGCGCCCGCCGAAGCCGACCGCATACTGGCACTTTATCATATCCCGGACGAGGGTGATGAACCCTGGCGGTGGCGCACGCGTCAGCTCCGCCGCACCCTTGCATGGTACATCGCCAGTCAGCCCTTCGGCGTGATCGCGGGCATGATACAATATGGGCACGCGAGCGCCATGATGTTCGAAGGCTATGCGGGCACTTCCCAATCCGGCTTCCGTTCGGAGATCGAAGAGGAACGTCGCCTCGCTCAGCTCAGCGATATCGTCGAGATGTACGAGGACTGGAAGGCAGGGATCAATCCAGGCGGCCCCATGCGATCGAAACTCGTCGCCGAATTTACAAGCATCAGAAACAAGATCGGAGATCTGCCCGGCACGGTCGTTGATGATCGGCGCCGCGCAAAAATGCTCTCGAACACCGCCGTCACGCTTCATCCGGGTTATATCAACGACTGCTTCTTCTATGCCGACCACGCCCTCTGCTTGAAGGTGAAAGGAGCTGAGGCGCAGCCGGCATTTACGAGGTGCCAGCCTGCTCGTTGTCCGAACAGCGTGGTGGCGAGGCGGCATGTGCTGGCTCTGCAATCATGCATCGCAGATGCCGAGACCATGAAAAATGGCAAGAACATCAGCCCGATCCAGAAACACGCCATTGAGGCACAGATCGATATTTACAGGCAGTTGCTGGAACAGGTCGAACGATGACGACGAAAGCGAACCCTCCCCGGAAATCGCAAGCCACCGTCGCGCTGCTTGACGCCTATAACCGCTTGCGCGACGGCAAAGGCACCGCGACGAATGGCAAGCTGAGCATAACCAATGTTGCGCGCGAGGCGGGGGTCAGTCGAGCGACGGCCTATCGATGCTCCAAACTTCTCGCTTTGTTCGATGAAGCTCCGAAGCCGCCGAAGGCTAAACCACAAAGCACGAGCGGCAAGGCCGAGCTGCGAAACGTGATCAACCAGTTGCTCAATCGTATCATCATGCTGGAGGCTGCGTTGGAAGCCAAAGACGCGGAACTCCGGCAATTGCGCTCAATGCTGCCAAAACCACGGCCGGCCGACTCATGATGCGAGCAAGTCCTGAGGACATTACAATCGACGCCACGTTGCACGCTCAATTCGCTCTACGCTACATGGCGACGCGAGACCGCCACGGGCGGGCTACGCATTGAAGGCAGGTTCAGTGTAAAACCCTCCCCGCTTGCGCAGCACTGATCCTCCCCTGCACAACGCTTGATGGATTTTGGTTGGGCCCATCACTCGACGAAGAATTCCCTCAATCAACGGCCCGCCTGCGACCAGCAGCTTGAATGGGTATCTCGCATGTAAATGACCGCGATTGGCCGGTAGGCGACTGTCCGGTTCGGAGCCGGGATGCGTGGATAGCTGACGGTCGTTCGGAGTCGGCAACCGACCAAAATGCGTCGTTCACCGCTCGGGCTTCTAACGGCAGCTTGTTTCGGAACCTGCCGTTTGCTCGTTGCGAACCTTCGTGGCCGCCCAACAAGGGATTACAATCGCTGCGACACCGGTATGGCTTTTGGTCGATGAGTCGCGATGGAGGATCCGGTGCAGATCTCCAGGATAGACCTTCACCAAGATGATTGCCTCAACTCAGACTGTTACTAGATGATCGGCAAGAAAGGGCCTCCGCCGTCGATGGATCGTGAAATCGAAGATATGTCCCTACGCCTGAAGCAAGGGCTTCTCTGCCACGGATTGACCGTCACGGCCGCCCATTGAATGTTCCAGGTCGCCAGCACCTTCGATGCGGCGAGCAGCGGCAATGAGGTTCTGCTTTTAAAGAACAACTGGAACGACCGGTTCACCTGGATCACTCAGTTCTATGTCACGGTCGTCGATGCGGACGGCACGCGCACCCATGCCCTCCCAGCACGACAACGATGTTCACTACGTCCGGTAAGTCGAGCATGGACTCCCCATCAACGATCTCGCCTGCCATCTGAAGTGCCATCAAGATCCCGACCGAGATGGCGATACCCAACTCGGCCAGCACGCTGCGCATCCCCAAAGCCGACCGGGCGTCACAAAGATTTACAATCGTCGCCAACTCCTGTTGCCTGAAGGGCCGATAACAGCCTCAGACATCAAGGAGGCGGTTATGCGGCAGGACGATCGACACTGGACACGGATCATCCTGCGGCCCGATCCGTCCCCTTGATTGCATACCGCAATTTCCCCTTTGCGCTGGCTGTTGTCCCTTGCTCCTCCCCCTGGACGGCCAGCGCCGACGCGGTGCGGATCCTCGCCCCCCGGATCCGCACCGCGTCTTCTTGTTCGAAAGGCTTCACCATGAACCATTATCCGATCGCGGTCGCGACCGCATTGCTCGCCAGCGTGTCGACTATCGCCAATGCTGCCCCGGCCATGACGCTCTATCCACAGCAGATTGGCGCGGAAACGGCGCGCTATCAGCATGGCAGCGCGACCATTTCCCTGAAATCACCGACGGCCACCGTCGAAATTCGGCCCCTGCCGGTGGAAGACGGACGCGCCGCCTTTTCCATTGCCATCTTCAACCATGACGGCCGCCCCGCCAATCTGGGGATGGAAAATATCACCGCTGTCGTGAACGGCATTCCGACACCCGTTCCCACCTATGCGCAACTGGCGGAAGCAGCCGAGCGGAAGGCACGCCAGGCGAAGATCGGTACTGCGCTGTTCGCCGGCGTGCTGGCAGGCGTCGCATCCACCGCATCGAACCAGGGCAGCTATTATCGCCATGTCCGTGGCCCGCGCGGCGGCTTTACCCAGGCCATTCACTGGCAGGACGATACGCCTGGCGTGATCGGCGCGACGGCCGCGGTCGCAGGCGGCGCGATGGTGATCGGCGGCATCGACCGCAAGCTCGACTACACGCTGGACCAGTTGGGAACCCAGATCTTACAGACGACCACGATCGACCCCGGCAGCAGCTTTGGCGGCATGGTCATCCTGCCGATCGATCGGGACGCCGGCCATCCGGCCGATATCAGGGTCAATGTCGCCTTTGACGGCAGGGTCTATGCCTTCGGATTTCGCCTGACGCGCTCGGGCATCGGCGTGCCTGCGCCCGTGCCCGCGGCGGCAAGGGCGGACGCGCCCGGCGTCCAGGCATTGCCTGTCGACCTTGCCGGCGAAGGTGGCGGCGAATGACCATGGCGGAAAGGGGCCGGATGTGCGCAGCGGCGATACCGCTGGTCGGCGCCCTGCTGTTGTTGCCAGCGTGCGCCGGCACAGCCGTCCATGACCTCAGCATGGCGCCCGCGCGGTCGCAGCAGATACCCGGCGCCATTGGGGTGCGGGTGACGCTGGCGCCGGACATCCGGTCCGATCCCGATGCGGGCAAGGCCGCGCATCGTCTGCAGGCCGAACTGGTCAAGGCCTATCGCAAGGCTGGCCTCCCCGCCTCCGTCACGCCGGACGGGCAGCCCTCTCCCGGCGAAGCCACGGTAAGAGTCCAGATCGTCCGGGCGGACCCCGGCAACAGCACCGAACGGTTGCTGATCGGCTTCGGCGCGGGTCGATCAGCCCTGCTCACCAAAGCCTCGTTCGACATCGCCGGACAAGCCGGCCCGGCCATGTCCTTTTCCGCCACCGCCAAGGATGGGCGCAAGCCCGGCCTGATCGTGCCGGGCGCTGTGGCGGCCGCCACCGGCGAATTGTCGCGCCTTGCCATCGGTGGTGGCGTCAGCCTGCTGGTGGGACGCCGCAGCGGGCTGGACGGAGGCGCCAAGCGATCCGCCGCTCTCATCGTCAAGCAAACGCGGCAATTGTACCGCGCGTCCGGCTGGCCCTGGCCATCCGACAAGGGCTGCCCCTCCCCCTCTTGCCAGCAAGGTTCCCGCAATGAAGATGCATCCCCCCATCCAGCCGCCGCTTCCTGAAATTCCGCTGGTCGACAATATGTTCGCACCAGAAATATTAGCTGGCGGCCTGACCGGCCTGTCACTGCTCAACGGCATCGTGACGGTCACGCTGGAAAATCCAAGGGCCGACCATGGCCGCCCCGATCCCGGCCTGGAACGTGTTGCCCCGATAAGATGATCTTGCCCCGAAAGGACAGCCCATGGCTGCGACATTTTCCTTCAGCATTCAACAGCAGCTGGTGCTGACCGCCGCCCGTCAGTGGTGTCGGGCGCGGCACCTGCACATCCCTGCCCAGCCGCATCTCTACCGCAAGCTCGCCCGCCACGGTTGCGGACAGCTGGCTCCCGCCTGCGACAGCCTGATGAGGCTATCCGAACTCGTGCTGGGGCATCCGTTTCGCTGCGGTGCCGGCCTGGCCCTGTCGGAGGATGAATGGCGACTGCTCGACATGATCGAAGGGCGCGAGCGCCAATTGGTCCACGAATGCAGCGTCGCGCTGGCGAGCGCTTTCCGCCATGCCATCAGGTCGCTGCACATCATGATAGACATGGCCTTTAACATCGACAGCGGCGAGCCGGTGAAGCGTACCGTCGCTTCGACCGGCCTGATCGCCGCCTGATCGCCAGACACGATCATTTCATCAGCGCATTCACTCCGGTCAGCGTCTCATCGCCCAGATCGCCGGTCGCGGCGGCGAGCTGGAGCCGGGCCGTCATATAATCATATATGGCCTGACGCCGGTCGCGGTCGGTCGAAAAGCTCTGGCTCTGCGCATTCAGGACATCATCCTGCGTGCGGATGCCTACCTCCCGCCCGGTATTGGCGGCATCCTGCTGCAAGCCGGCCGATCGGTTCGCGGTGTTCAGGGCCGCTATGCGGCGCGCGCCGGTCGATACGGCATGCCAGGCCTGCTGCGCCTGAAGACGAGCATCCCGCCGCGCGGCATCCAGGGCGCGCTCGGCCTTGACGGCGTTGGCGCGGGCTTCCCGTTCCTTCGACTGAATCGCCCCACCGGCATAGAGCGGAATGGTGATACGCAGCCCGGCCGACGCCGACTGGATGCGGTCGGGAATGATGCCATTGCCCCCTTCCCCGCCCAGCCGATACTGGCCCTGATAACCGGCGACGCCTTCGACGACGGGGCGTCCCGCAAGGCCGTAGCGGTCGATATCGGCTCCTGCGGCCTTTGCCTGATGCTCGGCCGCCTTCACCAGCGGCGACTGACGCTCCGCCTGCTCGATGGATGCTTCCAGCGTCACGAGCGGCAACGGCGCGGCGAAATTCCCGGCGGGTCGGTCCAACCCTTCCGCCGGCAAGCCCGTCAGTTCGGAAAAATCGGCACGGGCATAGGCCAACTCGGCCTCGGCGCCGATGCGCTGTGCTTCACTCGCGTCGCGGCGGGCCTCCGCCTCGCGCACGTCGGTGATGCGCGCGCGCCCGGCATCGAAACGCGCCTGCGCAGCGCGCCGTTGCTGTTCTGCCGCATCGACCTGTGCCTGATAGGAGCTTAGCCTGTCCTCGGCCGCCAGCACCTTGAAATAGGCCTGCGATACACGAAGGATGAGTTGTTGCTGCTCGCCGGCAAACTGCACATCGGCGCCGGCCGCCTTTTCGCGCAGCTGGATCGACTGTGCATGTTTAGATGCATCATACAAAGGCTGAACCGCCTGCACGCCAACGGTCGCCCGGCCGCTCGATCGGCTTCCGGTAAAGACCGGGTCCAGTTCTTCCGGGAAACGGGCGTTGGTTTCTGTGACATTATATTGGTATCCGCCCTGAAGCTGTACGCTGGGCCGCTTGAGCGCCCGCGCCTGAACGGCGGCCTCCTGCCCCGCGTCGCGCTCAGCCTGCGCGCCCAGATGATCGGGATCATGCGCCGCCGCTGCTTGCCATGCCTCCATGAGGTCGGTCGCATGGGCGGGCGGCGCGAGCATGGCCGCTGCGGTACAGAGGAAAAGGCGCTTCATGCGGAAATCTCCTGGCTGTCGGCGCGATGCTGCGGGCGGTCGAAGACCAGCTCGTAGAGCGCGGGCAGGACGATGAGGGTAAGGATGGTGGCGACCATCAGGCCGCCCATGATCGCCCAGGCCATCGGCCCCCAGAAGGTCGACCGGGTGAGCGGGATCATGGCGAGGATGGCGGCGAGCGCGGTCAGCAGGATCGGGCGCAGACGATGGACGGCGGCTTCGCGCACGGCCTCCCGCATCGCCAGGCCATGGCCCGACAAGGTGTCGATCTGCGCGATCAGGATGACCGAATTGCGCAGCACCATGCCGAACAGCGCCAGCGATCCCAGCATGGCGACGAAGCCGAAGGGGATGCGGAACAGGGCCATGATGAGCGCCACGCCGATCAGCGCCAGCGGCCCGGTCGCCAGCACCACCAGCATCCGCTTCACATTCTGGAGCTGGAGCATCAGCAGGATGACGATCACGAAGATGGCGAAGGGCACGGCGGCCATGGTCGCCTTCTGGTTGATGCTGCTCTGTTCTTCCGACCCGCCCTTGACGATGGAGGCGCCGGACGGAAGATCGCGGCGCAGCGCCTCGATCTGCGGTTCGATCCGCTTCGTCAGGTCGCTTGCCTGCTCGCCTTCGACATCGGCGGAGATGGTGATGGTCGGCTGACGGTTGCGCTGGTAGATGACGGCCGGTTCGCTGCCCGCCGATACATGGCCAAGCTGGGCCAGCGGCACTGCGCCATTGGGGGTGGAGATCGGCAGGTTGGCGATGCGACCAAGGTCGGTCCGCTCCGCCGCACTCAGGCGAAGCACCACGTCGAGGGCCAGATCGCGATCCCGAAAGCTGGTGGTACCCGCCCCGCCAATCGCCGCCTGCAACGATTGCTGCACCGCCTGCGTCGACAGGCCGATCGCGCGAACCTTATCCTGATCCAGGTCGATCCGAATGGCCTTGAGCGGTTCGCCCAGATCGCTGTTCACGTCGCGCGCGTGACTGTCCGCACGGATCAGTTCCTCCAGCTTCTTCGCGACCGGCACGATCTGCGCAAGGTCCGGTCCCGCCACACGATACTGCACGGGCTGGCCGACCGACGGGCCATTTTCCAGACGGCTGACACGGCCGCGCGCTTCGGGGAAATGCATGGCGAACAGGCTCTGGATGCTGGCGATCACGCCTTCGCGCGCTTCCTCATCCCTGGTCTGGAGCACGAGTTCGGCCAGCGTGATATCGGGCGTCTGGACATTGAGCGGCAGGTAGAAGCGCGGCGATCCACCCCCGACATAGGCAGTGGTGGACACCACCCGGTCATCGCGCGCCAGCAGCTTTTCCATGCGGGCGGCGACGGCCTGCGTCTGGGCGAAGCTTGCATTTTGCGACAGCTGAAGGTCGACCACCAGTTCGGGTCGGTCGGACGCGGGAAAGAATTGACGGGGCACGCCGATCTGGAACAGCAGCATCGACCCCAGAAACATGGCGAGCGCGACCGCCACCACCGTCTTGCGCCGGTCGAGGCAGCGGTCGAGCACGCGCCGGAACCAGCCGTAGAAGCGGCCTTCATATTGTTCTTCGGGCTCTCCCGCGTCGTCACGCGCATCCGCGCGCTGGGGCAGCAGATGATAGGCGATGAACGGCGTGAAAATGACCGCGACGATCCACGACAGGACCAGCGAAATGGCGATTACCTGAAACAGCGAGATCACATATTCGCTGGCTGTCGCCTTCGACATGGCGATCGGCAGGAAACCGGCGACGGTGATGAGCGTGCCGACCAGCATCGGCACCGCCGTCACGCTATAGGCGCTGACGGCCGCCCGCGTCCGGGTCCATCCCGCCTCCAGATGCGTCGCCACCGCCTCGACCACGATGATCGCGTCATCAACCAGCAGACCCAGCGCAATGATGAGTGCGCCCAGCGAAATGCGCTGAAGGTCGATGCCTATATACAACATGCACAGGAACGTCATCGCCAGCACCAGCGGGATGCACAGCGCCACCACGATGCCCGGCCGCCAGCCCAGCGACAGGAAATTCACCGCCAGCACGATGACGATCGCCTCGATCAGCGATGTCGTGAATTCGCCGACGGATTCGTCGACCACATGGGTCTGGTCGGACACGGTATGAATGCCCACGCCGACCGGCATTTCGGACTGGAGGGCAGCGATCGTGCGCTTCAGATCCTCGCCGAGGCGCGCGACGTCACCGTCCGACCGCAGGCTGATGCCCACACCGACCGCGTCCTTCGCTCCGAAACGCATCCTGAACGTCGCAGGATCGACCGGCTTGCGTTCGACCCTGGCTATGGCGTCGAGCCGAACGCTTTTGCCGTTTGCGACGATCGGCGTTGCGGCAATGGCCTCCACCGATGCGAAATCGCCCGTCACCTGCATCCGCACCCGTTCCGCGCCGGCCTCTACGATCCCTGATGCAGCGACCGCGTTGGTGGTGTCGAGCGCGTCGGCTATCGCCTGCGCAGAGATGCCCGACATGGCGAGACGCGCACTGTCATAGGTGACATAGATGGCTTCATCCTGCGCGCCGATGATCTGCGTCTTGGCGACATCGGGCAGCGCCTGGATACGGTCGCGCAGCGTCTCGGCATAGCGTTTGAGCACCGGATAGGAAAAGCCGTCGCCCGTGACGGCATAGATATTGCCGTAGGTCGTGCCGAATTCGTCATTGAAGGCCGGTCCGACGACCCCGTCGGGCAGGTCCGCGCGATTGTCGGTCACGGTCTTGCGGATGCGATACCAGATATCGGGGACGGCGCTGCTCTTGACCGTCGATATGAGCGTGACGTTGAGCGTCGCCTGACCCGGTCGGGCCTTGCTCTTCACATAATCGATCTCGGCGATATTCTCGGTCAACACCGTCTCGATCGGCTTGATCACCTGTTGCGACATCTGCTGCGCCGTCGCGCCGGGCCAGCCGACGGTAATCATCATCGTCTTGACGGTGAATTCGGGGTCTTCCTTGCGCCCCAGCGCCATGTAGGAAAACAGGCCCGCAACGGCCGCCAGCACCAGCAGGAAGCCGACCATCTGCTGATGGGTGAGCGCCCAGCGGGACAGGTTCATGCCCTTCATGTCGATGCTCATGACTGCGGCACCTGCACGATACGAACCTTCTCGCCCGCACGCAGCAGATGCACCCCGGCCGTGACGATGGTCTCGCCCGGTTTCAGGCCGGACCGGATGGTCAGCATGTCGCCCTGCGCCGCGCCGATCTGCACGGCGCGCGGCTGCACCACCATCGTTCGCTGGTCGAGCACCCATGCCTGTGCGCGCCCGTTGGATTGCAGCACGGCGGTCAGCGGCACCCGGACGGCGGCATCGCCGGCATCGCCTTCGACCCGCAATTCGGCGGTTTCGCCCATCAGCAGCGCCTGTGCCGGCGCATCGACGGACAGGCGTGCCGCAAAGGTCCGCGTCGCGGGATCGGCAGCGCCCGATATGCTGCGCAGTCTGGCGGCATAATGCCGGCCCGGGCTGCTCCACACGCTCACGCTCAATCGTGAGGCGGACCGGACCCGGTCCAGACTGCCTTCCGGGAGCGCCACCGCGATTTCCGGCCGGGACGGGTCGGCCAGCGTCACGATCGCCTGTCCCGCGCCCACGACCTGACCAACCTCACCCTGAATCTGCGTGACGACGCCGGCGCGCGGCGCCGTGAGGACGGTGCGGCCCAGCTGCGCCGATGCCGTTCCGCTCTGGGCGCCGGCGGCACGCAACTGCGCCTGCGCCTGAACGGCCGCCGCCTTCTGCTGATCGAACTCTGCGGGGGAAATGAAGCCCTGCTTCAGCAATTCGCGCGACCGCGCCAGATCAGCCTGCTGCACGGCGGCGGCGGTCCGGGCCGAACCGCTCTGCGCCGCCGCGCTGTCCAGCGCCCGCGCATAATCGCTGTTGTCGAGACGCAGCAACGTCTGGCCCGCATGGACGCTGCTGCCAAGGTCGATCCTGCGCTCGACGATCCGGCCCGCCACTTCGAAACCGATCTGGCTTTCGAAGGCGGACCGGATTTCGCCGGCATAGGTTGTGCCGATGCCGGCATCGGCGCCGATGCGCTGGACGGCCACGGCACGCCGTTCATCCCTGACCTGCGGCTCATCCCGACAGGCCGGAAGCAGCAGCAACGCGATCGGTACGATATGGGCAAAACGTGCCATTCCATCCCCATGGAAAAAGGCCGCCGAGGCAGGCCGGTTCATGCAAGGCCAAGGGAATGGAGCAGGTCTGCAACCATCTGATACGCACTTTGTAACGCTATGTAACAGGCTGGCGGCGCTAGGCGCGCGTTCAGCCTGGTCAGTCGCCGATAGTGCCGGACCATGAGGCCGACCCGCCATTGGGACCGGTCATGTTGCGATGATAGGTTGCGGTCCCGTCGCCATTGGCTGTCGCGCTGGTCGATCGCCCCCAGCTTTTTCCGCTGTTGGTCACATGACTGGTGGAGCCGTGGAACTGCCCGTCCTGCGCCTGATACCCGCGCTGGCTGCTGAAGCCACGTCCGTCATTGGTCTGGACATTGCGACTCATGGCTGCCTGCCCGCCGCCGCGCGAGGCGTTGTAGCTGCTGTGCAGCCCTCGCCCATTCGGCCCCTGCACGTTGCGGCTGTGGCTATATTGAAAGGAACGGTTGCGGGCTTCGGCCGTCGATATGCTGGCTGCGATGGCCAGGGTCGAAACGATGATCGTGGTGAATTGGCGCAATGTCATGATGCATACTCCTTCTCCGCGTCAGCAAAAGGCGCGGGACGGGACATGTCGCACCGCGCCGTGAACGGCCTTGCCGCATAATGTGTCGGATATTTGCAGCGGGATCGGGCGCCGGATCGCGCTGTTACAAACCGTAATCTGTCTTCACCCGGGGGTCGAACATGCTGCGGTGGCGCGCGCTATATCGGCCACGCTCATTTTGGGCCTGATACAAGGAGAATGACATGAAATATCTGACGAGCGCCCTGTCGCTGGCCGCCGCGGTCATCGCCCAGAGCCCGACCGCCATGGCGCAGGATGCGTCGGCAAAGGCCAGGGAAATGTTCATCAAGGCCGACACCAATCAGGATGGCGCGCTGTCGCTGGAAGAATGGAAGGCGGCCGGTCGCCGCGATCGTGGTTTCGCGATGATCGACGCCGACAAGGACGGCAAGATCACACCGGACGAACTGCGCGCCGCCGCCGCAAAACGTGGCAAATGATCAATTGCCCCTGGAACCATGCTAGATGGTTCCGGGGGCGCTGCACCATCGGCACAGGCGCTGACGACAAAGAGGTATGGCATGGTGGCCGAAACGCAGGCATCAAATGGCAAGGTCGCGATTGTCGAGGATGATCCCGGCATTCGAGATCTGGTGCGCATGTTGCTGACCCGTGAGGGGTTTGAAGTCCTGGCCATGGAAAATTCGGCCGGCCTCGACGTCGATGGCGTGCTGGAACGGCTCGATTGCCTGATCCTCGACCTGATGTTGCCCGGCGAGGATGGGCTGGAAATATGCCAGCGCCTGCGCGCCCGCTGGCCGCGCCTGCCGATCCTGATCGTCACGGCGAAGGACGATCCGATCGACCGGATCATCGGGTTGGAAATCGGCGCCGACGATTATCTCGCCAAGCCGTTCAACAAGCGGGAATTGCTGGCGCGGCTGCGCTCCATCATTCGCCGGACCCGTGACATAGACACGGCCGTCAGCGAGGAGAATGGCGACAGTTTCCGGTTTGACGGCTGGCTGCTGCGCCTGGGAGCCCGCGATCTGACCAACCCGGCGGGCGAGCCGGTGGGCCTGACCACCAGCGAATTCGACCTGCTCCATGCGCTGGTGCTACACCCACGCCGCATCCTGTCGCGCGAACTGCTGATCGACTGGACACGAGGCGGTCATGCCAGTCCGGTCGATCGCGTCATCGACGTGCAGATGAGCCGGCTTCGGCGCAAGCTGGGCGACGATCCGCGCGAACCCGTGATGATCCGGACCGTGCGGGGCGACGGCTATCTGTTCGCACCGGCCGTCACCCGATGCTGAAGCTGCGCCCGCCCCGGTTGCGAGAGCGGATAGGCCTCATCGTCCTGCTCCATCTGCTGGCCATGATTGCCGTCATTCTGCTGTTCCTGGAACAGACGGACATGCGCAAGATGGCCCCGCTATATCGGGTGCCCGTTCCCGAAAAGGTCGCTTTGGTCGTCACCGCATTCGAACGCACGCCGCCCAGATCGCATCCCGATCTTGTCCGCGCCTTTTCCGATGCGACCATGCGCGTCACCATGCTGGCGGCACTGCCTGCGGGCCAGGCATCCTCTGCCACGCCCGCGACCCTGTCCCGCTATCAGGAGGCTTTGGGCGGCAGGCCATTTCGCATCGAAACATCAGGCGATATCGGCCCCGCAGACCTCGACATGCGCCCCGCCGTCACGATGAACCCCGTGCGGATATCGGTCGCCCTGTCCGGCGGCGATGCCATCATGATCGAACAGATGGTCGCAGCGCCGCTGACCAAGATCGTCAACAATCTGATGCTCTTCCTGGCGGCGGTTGCGATTGTCGATATCGCTGTCATCCTGTGGCTGGCCGCGCAGACGACGCGGCCTGTCGAACGGCTGGCCCGCGCTGTCCGCGAGGACAGGCTGGATGCGCTGAAGCCCGACGGCCCGCGCGAGATCGTGGAACTGGGCGAAGCGTTCCGGCAATTGCGCCAGCATCTGCGGACGCTGCTTGATGAACGAACGCGCATGCTCGCGGCCATCGCACATGATTATCGCACCTATCTGGCCCGCATGGACCTGCGCAGCGAATTTATCGAGGATGAGGAGCAGCGCGCGCTGGCGGCCAAGGATATCGAGGAAATGCGCGACCTGCTGAGCGACACGCTTACCTTCGCACGGGAATCGGCCGCGACCGACCTGGACATGGCGACATGCGACATTCGCGCCGAACTGGCGCTGGTCGCCGAAGAGCGCCTACAGCGCAACCAGCATGTGGACGTCGCGCCCCTGCCCCATGCCGTCCATGCGCATGTCTCCCATATTTCCTTCCAGCGCATGATGGCCAACCTGCTGGACAATGCGGTTCGCTACGGCGGCGGACAGGCGCGTATCCTTGTCGAACCCGACGGCCCGTTCATCCGCATCATGGTGGAGGATGACGGCCCCGGCGTACCCGAACCCAGCCTGCCGCGCCTGACCGAACCGTTCGAGCGGCTCGAGCCGTCGCGCGCGCGCAGGACGGGGGGCGTGGGCCTTGGCCTGTCGATCGTCCAGGCACTGACCCAGCGCTACCGGGGCGACCTGGTGCTGGAAAATCGCGCGGAAGGCGGGTTTCGCGCCATCCTGTTGCTCCGCAGTGCAGGAGGAACCGGACCGGCATGACCGACACGGACTGATACATGGCACCCGACCGGATGATGCAAAGGCCATCCATATCAGGCTTCCCACCCAAGGAGTCCGATCATGCCCCGGTTTTTCAATCCCCAATCCCTCACGAAGCACGGTGTCAGCGTCAGCGCCGCTTTTGCAGGCAGCGCGACCCTGTTCCTGTCCGTCATGGCCATCATGGCCAGTCCCGCCGCAGAGGCGCAGGTCGTCCGGCATACGACCGTCGCGCCCCGCGCCGGGGTCGTGCACAGCCGCACCGTCATCGTCGATCGCGGCCGTCCTGGCTGGTGGCGCGGCCACCCCGGATTTGTCCATTATCACGGGCCGCGCCATGGCCATTATTTCGCGCCCGGCTACGGCTATTACCCCATCCCGCCCAGACATGCGCATAGCGTTTGGATCGTCGGTGGCACCCTCCCCCTGTCGATGCGCCATTATGTCGTCGTCAATCCGGTCGGCTATGGACTGTCCCCAGCACCGACCGGCCATATCTGGTGCTATGCGGGAACGAATTTCGTGCTGATCTCCCGAAACACCGGCGTCATCATTCAGTCCGTTGCCGGTGGTTGGTGAAAAAGCGACACTCGCTGGCAGTGCTTCTGACTGCCAGCGGCCCATACCGGTCTTTCCGCCGACGATTCCCAATGCTCAGGTGCAGACGGCCCAGGACTGGCAACTCGCGACCAGAGCCGGACGTTCGGCGCGGAAATGCATATGTCCGGCTACTCCGTAAGCTGCCGCGGCCGAAATTATCTCTCGCCCATCAGCACGCCTTTCGCCGCTACGGACAATCCCATCACGCCTGCCAACGTGTCAGCACCGGGTTGCTAGATAATGATCGGCTGGGTCGCACTGAGGACCGCGACTGCCGCCTGGACCTCCGTGTAAAGGTCTGCTTCGATCCCCTGCGTATCGATCTCCACAACGAGAGCAAAGCGAGCCTCTTTCTCTCCCTCCTCCAGGATCTTCTTGGATTTCCACCATCCTGCGACGGGATGAACGGCCAGAAGATTGCGTCTCGCCAAGTCTGAAGCTCTGCAGGTCAACTGGTCGATATGCAGGGAGCCGACATCGCGCCGGATGCTCCCAAAGTCCCACAGGTCATCTTCTTCGACCTGAGGGCCGACGGGTTCGACCGCCTTGCTGATGCGCGCCATGAACTGCTGCGCATTTTCTGCGGCCCGGTTCAGCTTGAACCGAAGATTATGAGAGGCATAGCGATATCGCGAGCCGCGCGATGCCTCGGCCGGGTTGGGCGCTACGAAGGAACTGAGCGCGACCCGAAGGTTCACATTGGCGTTGCCGAGCTTGCGCAGTTCCTCGACGGGCCATGGCAGCGTGAAGAGTCGCATCTCCCTGTGAACATCGCCGCCAGTCTGTTCAGAGAGGCCGTACGGAATGATGACGTCCTGCACGATCAGGGTAAGGGCATTAGACGCGCTACGATGCGCCCTCTCGAGATCAGGAACACCGTAGCCGTAACGCTGAAAGAGCCGGGCGTAGCTGCCCTTGTTGGCATTGGCGGGAAGATGCGACTGCATTTGCGGCGTCCATCGAGCGGACGCCACATAGAGGGCGCGAACGGTTTCGGGCCATAGCAGCGGATAGTCCGACCAGAGTTCGGTAATCTGCTTCGCCGCGATCGCCGTCGCAGCGCTTGTGTCATGCGTAAAACTGAACGAGCGCTGCGGATAGGCATGATGGGTCGTGAGAAGGGATAGCCAGCCGTGTCGCAGCGGTGGAGGCAAGTTGTCGGCAGCCCAGTTCCCGCCCTCGAGAACGATATCGGGCTTGAGCGGCCAGGTCGAAGTCCAGGATGCGGTACGGGAGCTGGGGGAAAGGTCGCCAAAAGGCGCGACGCTGATGAGGCCCTCGTTGGGTGGTAGCATAGTCTTTTCGGTATAGGCGCCCACGCTGATGGCATTCCAGGCCTGTGCGGGCGACTCCAGCTCATTTTCCGGCAGATCGCAGATGTCGAGATAGTGACCCGCTGTGAACATGGAATTGTTGGTATTACCCGCCGATATCATGATGAGGCGCGGCGCCGCCCGATCGCCTGAGACGCCAGCGGCGAGTTGGTCGATTTCGGTCGACCATGATGTGGGCGCGCCGTCATGGGGCGTGTCCTCGTCGGTCGTGACCGCCATGGTGAAGGTCCGCCGACGCACAGTCTGTTCTACTGTGTTGATCGCACGGCGCGTCACCACCCCCAGCAGGTGATGCGGGTTGGGGCCTCCGTCCGGCATCAGCTTCACCGATTCCAGACGATGCGAAACAGTGACTGGCATCGTCGATTGCAGATCGGGCGTTAGGTCGCCAAACAGTGCTAGGCCGGCAAGCTGAGTGCCGTGCCCTTTCACGTCGTCTAGCCCCCAGGCCGGGTCGGCGGCGTGGCGGTCCTGTGACGGAAGGACGGGAGCGATCAACGGATGGGCGCGGCTAACGCCCGTATCCAACAAGGTGACATAACCTCCATTGAGGCCGCCGGCATAGGTGGTCCGCTGGGCGAGATCCTGAACCCATGCAGCCTGCTCCTGGACCTCCAGAGCATCGAAAAAATCAGCGGTCACCGCTGGCGCCGCAAGGGCACGCACGGAGCCAAGTCGTCTCACGGCCAGCGCGATATGGTCCCGTGTCGCGAGGCCGATGACGACGACATCTTCAGGAAAGTGCAGGCGATCGGTCCCGATCTGAACCTGATAGGCAGCGGCCTGGGCGATAAAGGCTTCCGCTTCACTTGGCTCAAGCCAGATTTCCCAGTGCGTCGCGCCATTGCCAGCGGGAAATTTCTCCTGCGGGCCGCGCCATAACGCGCGCAGGCCCGCCTCGGTAATGGCCGCCATGCTCTGAACAAGAGTGGCGTTCTTGGGGCGACCGGGGATGATCTCGCCGTCCTTCTCCCTGTCCGGCGTATCTTCTGTCTCGAATTTTTCGATCTTCTTTCGAAGATTCTCCACGCCCTGGGCCGTGGCGAAGACGGTGGCGGTTTCGGTGGTGCTTCCGCTGACGACTTCGGCGGCGCTGCGCAGCAGCTCAATGCCGCTTGATCCCAGGCTATCCTTGGCGAGCGGCTCGCCCGGTCGGCCTTTGACTTCGAGATAGACCCCTGGGAGGCCGTCCGCTGTTATCGCTGGGAGTTGGTCGATTGCTTGCAGAAGAGCCTGCGCATGGCCACTGCGATTGAGGACGTCACTTGGCGTCTTGCCGCCGCCCCCGCCCTTGGCCTGAAACGGATGCGGCTTTCCGAGGTCTTTTAGGAGAAAGTGAGGTAAATTCCGTGGCATTCGCGCTTCTTCCCAGCCCCTGCAGCGAGCGACGACGCTCTAGCGAATTCACTAGATCGACGGTCGTTATGCTATTGCGATCGCCAAGAACCGCGCGCCGCGCCGCGTCTTCGGCGGCGGCTACGACATCGGCCGTCGACAGCCCGATCGCGCAATCGGTGACCTTTTTCCAAGACAGGCGTGCGTGGGAGAAGCCGATGAGGCGTCGTTCAAGAGCCTGGCGGATCGATGCCGCATCGGGCAACTCATAGGAAAGGACGAGATCGAAACGGCGCAGGACTGCCCGATCCAAGATTTCGGCCAGATTAGTCGTAGCGATGACGATCGAAGGCCCGGTGTCCTCGTCGAGGAACTGGAGAAACGAGTTCAGCACCCGGCGCGCTTCACCCACGTCATTGCCATCGCCCCTCGCTGCGGCGAGAGCATCGATCTCGTCGAAGAGATAGACGCCACGCGTCGATTTGATGGCGTCGAACACGAGTTTCAGTTTCTGGGCGGTCTCGCCCATGAACTTTGTTATGAGGCCGTGCAGCATCACGGAAAAGAGCGGAAACTGGAGCTCGCCGGCAAGGCTGTGGGCGCTCATCGTCTTTCCAGTGCCCGGAGGTCCGGAAAGCAGAATGCGCCGCCGCGGCTTTAGGCCCTTCTCTTCAAGCTTCTCACGCATGCGGGTCTCGAAAACGATATGCGCCAGCTCTTCTCCGATAAGCGGTGGCAGAATAACGCTGTTCAACCGCTCGCTGGGATAGGAGGCGAACAGGAATTCGGCGAGATCACCACGCGGAGCGGCGATTGGCGTGAGATTCGGCTTTCGCGAGGCAGGAGGCGTCTGGCCAGCATTGGCCCACTGCCGCAGCGTTTCGGCCAAGCGCTTGTGACCCTTTTGCTCCTCTGCAGCCGACAGCTGCATAGCAAGATCGAAGAAGCGATCGGAATCCCCCTCCGCGTGGCTCTTTACGAGACCTATGAGCTGCTGTGCCGATGCCATTTCCATCATGTATCGCGGAATGGCTCGCGATACACCCCCTGTTGCGTATTTAGATACGCCATGAAAGTTGCCGGACGTCAATGCGCACTCACGCGTTTCTGGCCGAATGGAGGTTACCACCTGTTGATCATCTAATAGCTGGCATGCCGCTATCTGGGCAGTTTTTTTTCATCCTACGGTGAGGTGCGTGGAATGCTGAATGTCCACTGATGGCTAAACCAGACGTTCGACATGAGACTCGGGAATGGCAGAAAAGTCCCAGACCACGTCATAGCTGTCGTTCGGCTCAACAGCGCAGGAAGACGCGAGCCGTACGACCAACTTGGGCGCGTAACAGACATTTCCCAATCTGTCGGCGCAACGATCAAGGCCGCATCAGCAAGTCCCGACGGGCAATGGCAAGTCAGTTTCTTCCGCTCAGCAAAGTCATTCCGGATGCCGCCGCGACGAGTCGCACCGCCTTCGGCGGTTGCGCTCGGGACAGTTGCAAAGTGCAGTAGCGCTTTGCAACTGTCCCGAGCGCTTCAATGGCCTCGGATCGTCTCAAACGGCGGATAATTTTGTAGCCCATAAATAAAGGGTTGCGGTGAGACGAGACACCATCTGCAAACATAACAGCCAGCAGGCCGACTTGGGGGGCACGGGCAGGCCTTCGGCGACGATGCGGGCGGTGCAGTCTGCCCGATCCCAGTTCCAGCGGCGCAGGGGGTAATCGCACCGATAGAGGGGATCGTCGATCGAGAGCGCATGATTGGCGCGCGCAGTGTCGCGGGGTCCGGCATCGTAGCCGATGAGGCGTATGACCCGCTGACCCCTGCTCCATGCCTCGATCGCCGGTTGCCAGGTCTTGAGGAACGCGTCCTGCGGCGCTTTCTTGTATTTGAGGCTGCAACTGGAGCCGCCGAGCGATTTGCTCGGCAGCGTCGCGTTGGTCAGGCACATTTCCAGGATGCCGTAATAGGGCGGCCAGTGCTTGAACCGTTTTGGCGTGTACGAGACGATCTCGTGCCGGATGCCCCGGTCGCGCATCCAGGGGCCGATGACGTCGAGATAGGCGTATGTTTCCGGTTTCTCGTTCCCGGTGTCGGCTGTCAGCACGAGGTCGGGAGTTGCCCCGCGGGCATGCAGCTCGAGAAGCAGCGCAGTGCTGTCCACGCCGATGCCGTAAGCGAGGACCACCGGAGGCCCCGGGATGGGCATTGTCATGACGATTCCTCCGGCTCGAGATAGCTGTCGAATGGGGGACCGACCGCCTCGATCCAGGTGCCTTCGCGATCGAGTTCGGCGATGCGCGCTTGCAGGGCCGCCTTGAGTGCGTCGGGGTCGAGATCCTCGCCCTTGGCGTCGCTCGACACAGTGCTGAACGCGATCGTGAACGCGTGATTGTAGCGCGCCATTTCAGGCGACCTCGGGATCAGACGTCCCGGATGCGCGGGGCGCGATGGCGATGTCGAGCCGGTTGCGGCTCATGACGATGGTGACGGTGCGGTCCTCGGGAAGAAGGTGACGATGGTTGAAAAGCCGCGCGCGGATACTGTTTTCGAGCGCCGCGTCGTCGCCTTCGAGCAGACCGATGATGCGTTCGGCCGCGTCGGCGCGAAATCGCTCCTGCTGGGTCTCGTAGCTGTCCGCGTCGCTGTCTTCGCTGGCGTAGAAAATGGCATTTTCAAACAGATCGGCAACGTCCTGCGCGGTCATGGCGGTGCCGCGGCGAACGAAGATGCGGGTTTCCTCGACAGAGTTGCAGGAGAACTGGTCTGGCGCGAACGCGACATCGGCTGCGCATTCCACGGTGGCGAGGACGCCGGCTTGACCGATCGTCGCTAAAAGCGTGATTGCCTCGACAAATCCGTCCTCGGCTTCGATCGGCGCTTCCTTGCTGTCGGAGATCGTGAAGGTGCGGTCGCCCTGCGTGACGCGGAAGACAACGTCCTCGACGCGCGAGAGACGGTCGTACCAGCCATAGCCGGTGAAGGCGTCCTGGGCTTCGACCAGCGGTCCGCCGAAGGGGTTTTGCGCCGCGACCGCAGATTGCACCGGTTGGGCGACCAGCGCGTCGAAGTCGGGCATCAGGACCATGGCGGGATCGGTTTCGCGCATGCCCGTTTCGTAATTGCGGCTGCTGTCGGCCGCGGGCGCGGACCAGGTAAAGAGATACGGTGCCGCTTCGGGGAGAGTAACACCCATGTCTCTTGCGGCGCGCCAGTCGTGAAACGAGAGCCGGTGCCTGTCCTGCGCGGCGATCGCCCGGAAGATGGCGACGTGGACGGCGTGCCGCAGGTCGGCGATGGCGGCGTTCTCGACCACTTCCTTGCGTGCGGGAAGCACGAGCTGGATCTGCGGCGCATCGAAAATGTCGACCTTGGCGATCCAGTGCCCGCCGCGATCGACCTCCTGGACGAAAGGCAGGGCGCAGGGAATGGTGACGCCGTGGAAGTTGAGGCGGTGATCGCGCGAGGAATAGTGGGAGGGATTTTTCCGGAAGACACCGATCCGGGTGCCGTTCCATTCCTCGACATGATCGGCGTCGGCGAGCCAGTCTTCGTAGGGAAGGGCCTCTCCATCGAGGAGCACGGCAACCGGATAATGTTTCGCGGCGCGCGTAATGTCGTCGCGCAGGGTGCGGACCCACTCGCCCGGCACGCAGACGGTGATGGCGGTCCCGCAGGCGATAGGATCGGACGTGATCGCGATCGGGCGGCTCGTTTCCCAGGCAGTGGCCGGGATGTGCGCCATCCAGCCCTGGCGATCGGGCCGCGAGTAGGAACGAATAATGACATTCCGCCCGGCGAGGCTGAAGACGCCCATCCCGGCGGGATCTTCGGCGCGGCGGGTCTCGTCGGACCATCCCGATCGACCCAGTGTCACGATCGAGGCGGGGTCGGCAATGCCGTGACCGTCGTCGACGACATGGAGGAAAGTGTCGGCGCCCGATGTCTGGATCGACACCGATACGCACTGCGCACCGGCACGGCGGGCATTCTGGAACAGTTCGTTGATGACGTCGAAGGCGGTGTTGTTGAACAGCCGCGTCACCTTGGAGATGGTCTCGGGTGCGACGGCGGTTGCGATGGTGGCTGGGATCATGGGGACGCTCCTCGTGGCTGGCGCGCTTCTTCACGCCTCCCCGCTCGTTCCCTCTCCCCTCTCCTGATCGCCGGGGAGCGTCTGCTCTTGCAGGAATGTCCCGCGCCCGCCTCGAAAAGCCCCGACCACGGTGCCGCCGTCCCAGTGACCCCCAAGAATGCCTTTGCGCACGATACCGCAGACAGGAGCCCTGCGCGCGGCGAGAAGCCGTGCGCGGCGGGTATCGCGGTCTATCGGTTCGCCTGTCGCGATGTCTGTCAGGGATCTGAGCGGCTTCATGGCTTGTCTCCGGCGATATCTTCCATGGCAAGGATCTGGTCGAGTGTCGGTGGGGGCGTGCAGCGCGGTCGACGGCCGAACAGCAGTCCCATCTTCTGAGCATATTTGTGGACGGCGGCATGGTTCCGGCCCAGTGCCGTGACGACATCGGCAAAGGCGACGCCATTGTTGTAGGCGCGCTTCAGCGCATGGCGTTCGTCGTCCGTCCAGGGCTTCTGATATCCATGAACCAGGCCGAGGTTATTGGCGCGCGTGAACAGCGACGCCTTGGTCCGCCCCATGCGCGTCGCCAGTTCGGTCATTGGAATCTTGCCATAGAGCGCGCGCAGGGTGGCGATATCGTCGTCGGACCAGACCGGACCGCCGCGAAAGCCGTCCCGCATTGCATGGGTGCCGCGAAGTCCAAGATATTCGCTGCGCCAGCGGATCGAGTAACGGGTCCGCCCGAGACGCGTCAGGAGGGGTGTGAGGCTTTTGCCCTCCCGATAGGCAAGCGTGAGGAGAGCGTCCTCTTCGGGTGTCCATGAACGTCCCCAGCCCCGCCCGTAGCCGAGGCGTTGCAGGATCGCCTTGATTGCGATCTTGCTGCGTTCGCAATAGCCTGCTTCGACCAGCAGGGATGCGATGTGGCCGTAGCGATGCCCCTCTTCTGCCAGCGACAGCGTGAGCATGGCCTCGGCCTCGGTCCAGTCGGGGGGCTTTGCCGGATGGCGAAGGCCAAGACTGTTGGCACGGCTCGCGGTCCCTGACAGCGGGCGGCCGATAAGGATCGCGATCTGGGCGATGGGGACGGCGGCGGCATATCCAGCGCGCAACTGGGCATCCTCCCACGATGTCCAGCGTGGGGGGTTGCCTTCGGTGAGCCCCAGGACCCCGGCCCGCGCATAGACGGCGCTGCATGCGCGACCGAGATCGGCGGCAACGTCCGCGGTCGCGCGTGAGCCATAGTGGCGCGAGAGCCAGTTATCCTCGTCGGGCGTCCAGGGACGCTGGGAATGGCGGCGAAGGCCAAGCGTTGCGACCTTGTCGCGAACGCCGGCAAGACCCCGCCCCAGGGCGGCGGCGATCTCGGCCAGCGGGATATCGGCGCGAAAGCCGGTCTCGAGCGTGGCGACTTCCTGCGGGGTCCAGGCATTTTGCCGGAAGGGCATTTCGGGCAGGCGGCCCTCGGGCTCGGGGCGCACCGGACAGGCGACCAGTTCGACGACGGTGGGGGCAAGATCGGTCATAGCGACACCACAGCGACATCGCTCAGCCGCGCGCGCAGCCTGGCATGGAGGCGGGCGATCCGGTCATCGCCCCTTGGCATGGTATCGATCGCCGCGATTGCCGAGAGGAGATTGAGTGCGCGATCCGTTCGATCGGCGTCGAGGGACAGGTGCCGCGCCAGATCGCATGCCGTGCTGGCGTTGGGCGAAATGCGCTTGAGCGCGTCCATTATGGCAGCGGCATCGGTCGCGGAGGGATCGAGGAGGAACGCGTCGAGCGCGCGCGTGCCCTTGAGTGTTATGCCAGGACCATGATCGGCGACCTCGGCAAGGCCGGCAAGATCCAGCAGCCGCGCTGCCTCATCGGCCTCGATCGCCGCTGCCGCGCGAAGTTCCGGTGTCCTGCCCACATGCTGGGTAATGGTCGGATCGATATGTGCCAGGACTGGCGTCGCCGACAGTGCAGGCCCGAGCGCGAAGAAGTCGCCGGGGGCAAGGTTACGCAACAGGTCTGCGTCGCGTGGCGCAAAGCCCAGGAGATCGGCCGCGCGCGCGATGTCGCGGTCGAACACATTCAGCCCGACAAGGAAGTTCTGAAGTTCCGACACGACCGATGTCGATAGCTTGGCGAGCCGCTGGGTGGCGATAACGGTTGCCAGACCGCGTTTGCGTCCTCTGGCTGCAAGGTCGGTGAGGGTCGCGACCCCGAGCCGCCGGGCTTCGGCATCGCGCGCCGATCCTGCGACATGGGGCGCGAGAAGATGCCCCTCGTCGATGCACACAAGAACAGTATGTGCCCAGTCCTCACGCGGCGCGCCGACAAGCCCCGCGAAGAAGGCGGCAGCCTTGATGATCCGCTGGTCGGGGTCGAGGTCGGTGAGATCGACATGAACGGAGAGACGGTGCCGGCGGCTTCGGGCGGCAGCGGCGGTCAGGCCATCGGCGGTCAATTCGACCGCGCGGATCGTGGTCGCGCCGATATGCCGTGCGAGATTTTCGAATTCCCCTTCGGGATCGACGATGGCGACGGTCGTGTAATCGAATGCTTCCTCGATGATACGACGCAGCGTCCGGCTCTTCCCGGCACCCGAGCTGCCCTGGATCAGCAGCCGTCCGGCAAGGAGGCGATCGAGATCGAGTTCGAGCGATCCGGTGGAGTGGCGGCCGAGCGGTACGCGATTGGCCGCGGCCTCGGCGACGGAAATGGAAGCGGGCGAGGTCATGTCCGGTCCTTTGGGGCGACATCGGCGTCAGGCAGTGCCGGATCGTTGGCGGGCGGGGCGGCAATGGCGTCGGGATCGGGCGCAGGCGCGCCGTCCATGCTCTTCCAGTCCAGCATGTCGTCGCTTTCCCGTTCGCATTGCTGGCAGGTCGTGGAATCGTAAGTGCTCAGCAGCACCCATGCCTGGGTCTCGACATCCCAGACGGCGACCGCGTCCTTCGTCACATTGTCGCTGCCGCAATGGTCGCAGACAGGCTTGACCGCCTTTGTCGGGGGACGGAGGCGATCCTGGGTGCAGACTGACCAGTCGCCGTAGAATTTGCCGCCATAGGGCAGGCAGTCGCCCTCGATCTGGATGGCATGTTGGCCAAATCCGTCATGGAAATGAATGTCCGTATCCGGGAAAAACTTTTCCAGGACGTCGCGGGGAGCGCAGATCTTTACGTCGCTCCCGTAGGTGGTGTGAACATAGCTGAGGGGGCCGATGGCCGGCCCTTCGCTGCCCCATGCCTGCATGTCCCGGTCGGCGTTGTCGCGACCGTGAAAGAGATAGAGATAGACGCTCATGGCTCGTGCCTCACGATGCGGTGGGAAGGAGGGAGGCAAGCGCGCTGGCCGGCACCTGCTTGCTGATCGGTGCCGTGCTTTCGACGCGGATCGCTTCGAGGCTGTCGAAGGTCTCCGGCATCTGCCGGCGCTCGTAGCGGTCCTTGTCGACAAGTCCGTAGATGGGCTCGCCTTCGTGGCGGGCAAAACCCAGGGCATCGACGCTCACGACGCGGCGGAAAACGCAACCGACCTTGCCGTCGGGCACCCAGTCGGCCCAGGAGCCCGAGGCCGAGACGCTCTCATATTGGCCGATGATCGCCTGATAGGCGGCGCGCCGTCGCACGACATGGCTGTCGTGGATCGAAACCTCCTCGCCGGTCAGGTCTTTCCAGCGATCGGGATGCCAGCATCGCACCGATCGGCGGGCATTCTCGACCTGAAGAGCGATGCCGGGGATCGGCAGGCGGCGGAATTCGTCGGCGAAGCCGTAGAGAACCAGCGCATAATCGACATCCTCCTCGTAGAAGGGATCGTCGCGTCGCAGGGCGTCGGGCATTGCGGCTTGACGCTCGTCGGAAAGGACGTAGCCGCCATAGCTCGGCGTCCAGACCCGCCAGATGCCGGGCAAGACCTGCTCTGCCCGGTCGGGGATATCCCATGGCGTGGTTGCGGGCCGCAGGCTCGGTTGAAATCGGGTCATCTGTCGTCTCCCTTTGTGGATCGGACAGTTTCTCCCTCTCTCCTTCGGCTTCGATCGTCCCGGGGCGCAGTTTTCGAATAACGGGTTAAGTCATGTAGTCAGTTTCATCCGATCCGTAGCTGATCGAGAATGGCCGCTTCCAGCGCATCGCCTTCGAGATCCTCAGCGTGGATGGTGACGACAGGCGCGATCTCGCGCAGCTTCTCGACCTGGCGCAGCTTCAGCCCGAGCGTGTCAGCATCCTCGCCGGTCACGATTTCGAGGGCGGATTCGATGACCTCGCCGGTGGTGAAGTCCCGCAGGTCGAGAAGCAGATCGGGACGCAGATCGCCCGCGCGTGTCGCGATATCGAACAGGAGGCGTTTGAACCCGACACCGATGCCGCGGCGGCGGAAGCGATATTGAAGGTCGAGCAGCCCGACGATCGTCTTGCGCTCTGCAAGATTATGCACCGCAATAAAGTTTGCGGGTCGGGCGATAGGCTGGGCGTAGGCGCGGAGCGCGGCATAGCCCTCGCGCGGATTATGTTCACCGACGACTGCCAGAACCAGATAGGGCGGTCCCATCCGGCGCTGATTGACGCCGATATGCCGGATGCGGTTCTTGACCGTGAGTTCCCGGCCCTCTGCAAGGGTGATGGTCGAGCCGGTGACGTCGGTCGCGTAGAGAAGCAGAAACGCCTGCGGCGCATGTTCGCTCGGCCATTTCCGAGCCGCCTCGCGAAGTTTGGCGAAGACGATGCCGCGCTCATAGGGATCGATGTGGGTGTAGAGATGGCGCGCGAGCGGGATGCCCGGTGCGATCTGAACGCGCTCGGCGGCGTGGCGCAACGCGGCAAATTCGCTCGCCATCGATGTCGTCCTGGGTTCCCCGACCTCGAGCGGATCGACGACGTTGACGTGCGCCATTTCCATGAGAAGCCACAGCAGCCGGGCAAGCCGTGGGATGGCGACGCCGCGGGTGCGATCGTCGGGCTCGGTATCGGCGGGGAGCTGTGCCAGCTTTTCGGGGGCGAGGCGGTGCGCGGAGAAGAGCCCGTCAGGCTCGTTGATCGATCGCGGCGTGGCAGTCGCCCGTTCGCGGATACGCGGCGGCGCCTGTTCGCGGAAGAAGGGGCAATCGACATGATGTTCGGGGCGTCGCTGGCGAATGCTGGTCAGGCGGCGCAGATAATAGGTTTCCGCTTCGGAGAGATAGGCCGGTGAAAGCAGCGGGGGATCGGCCCCCTCTCCCAGGCAGTCGCAGGCGATCCATTGGTGATGGTCGCGCGCCTTGACCACCATGATGACCGAAGCGCGGTGATCGGCGTCCTCGCCCTCGCCGGTGTACCAGCGCACCAGCGCCTCGCGGACCACGTCCGGGACGGGGGAACGGGAGGCAAGGCCCCTGGTATCGCGCGGAACAAGCCACATGGCGGTGAGGATACTCCATAAAGCTTGCAAGGTCACCTTTGTTCACGTTACGTTCAATGACGGAAGGAGTTCGCCATGCAGCAAGCGGATTTTATCGGTGCGTTCGATCTCGACACGGTGCTCATCGAATTGTCGGTGGATCTCGATATTCGCGTTACGCGCAGGATGCTGGCAGGAGCCTGCATCGGCAGCGATCCCGAAGATGCCTATCTGTCGGCGCGGGAACTGCGCGAATCGCTCGAATGGATTCATGAGGGCCAGGAGGCGGGCAAGGGAAAGCTGACCACGATCCTCGAAACCCCGTGTGACGATTTCCAGCGTTGCCTCTATTATTGCGTCGCCGGCAAAGGCGTCGTCACCATGCTGGATGACCTGGTGTGGCTGGAGAAGCTGCTCGAGGCGCGGGGGAGGCTCGCAGCGAGGCTTTATCGCGACAAGGCGGCCGTTAAGCCTCTGGTCAATCCGTATGTGGCGTCCGAACCCGACGGGCCGGTGGGGCGGTTCGATCCTGCCTTCAGGATCGGTGCATCATGGTCGCACGATCCGGGTCCCGACTATGTGGCGGACGACGATGGGCCGGGTCCCCGGCTCACCTACTGACGGCAAATAAAACAGCGGTCCGGCATGGGGGGATGCCGGACCGCTGCCTCAGGGAGGGAATGGGTCAGTAACGTCCTTCGCAGGCAAGCCGTTCCCCATGCCGCCAGCGTGCCGGGTCGATATATTCTCCGGCGTAGGCGCCACGCCCCTGGGTCTTCGCTTCGAGGGCTGCGGCGAGATAGGCCGATGCGCGCTCGGGATCGCTGCGCAGATACTGGGTCGCCGGCACCGCCAGGCCTTCCCGGATCATCCTTTCGCCCAGATCCTGTCCATCGACGGTGACGATCGCGACCGGTCGGCCATAGCTGTTGGCGCCGGTGGGCGTGACGGTGGCGGTGCCGCTTTTGAGTATCCGGGATGCCAAATCCTGCGCCAGCTTTCCGCATGGGTAGCAGGAACCCTTTGTCGAGCACATTTGCTTGCGCTCGAAGGCGTCGGCACCCGACAGGCGAAAGTCGATCGAGACGGTGTCGCCGTCGATCGCCCTGCCCTTCCCGCTGATCGGGCTGTCGTCGGGCGGTGGCGAGACCGCGCCGCAGGCGGCAAGGGCCGCGAGCAGAAAAGGAAGCGCGCTCCTCATGCGTAGCGCAGTTCGACTTCGACGTTCGGCCCATCGACGATGAAGGGCACGACGCAAAAGGGCTGGAGGGGTTCGGCGGTACGCACGATCGACACATGGCGCGCGCCCGCGTCGAACATGCGGGCAGCGACCGCCTGTGCGTTGGCGCGGCTGCACAGTCGCCAACGCTTGGGACTGATGGAGGTGGGAGTTTGGGCGGACATGGGGGTCATCCTGACTGGGGCGGCGGCGTCGATCAACCGAACACCGTCTTGTGGACGCGGGTTTGCGGCACGAGCGTCCAGGGGAGGTCTCGCAGGCCGCCGATGCGGTAGGAAGGATAGCCAGATCCCGGTTTTGCCAACGCGATCTTGCGGCCGCGCTTGTGGACGATGAACTCGTCGCCCTCATAGCCGTCGGTGAAGCGCACAGGGTTCGGCAGGCGGATGTGCATGCCGTGTTCGAGTTGCCGGGTGGGGCGAGCGAGACGTTCGAGGCAGCGCCGGCGCCAGTGCAGCGCACCGGGATCGTCGGTATCGCCCAGCAGCGCGAGGATGCGCTCGGGGCATTCCGCCTCGCATGGCCCCATATGTTCGGTCATATCCTTGAAGGCGAACACATACCCGTCCTTCGCCCGCGGGTTCCAGGTAACGAGGCAAACGATGGCGAAAGCGGGTTCATCGATGCCATCGGTCGAAGGCACCGCGGCCGCGTACCAGACCTTGTTGCGAAGACACGAGGAGGCAATGACGCGCAGCCCCTTGCCTTTCCCGTCGGCATCGCGCCGGTCGTAGGTGAACTGTGCCTCAAGATAGGCCTTGGGGGTTTGGTGGGGATACATGGATGACAGGGGCATGCTGAGCCAGCCCATGGCGGCGTCCTTTCGAAATGCGGTGGCATGAAGGTCAGGCGAACAGGCCGACCGGATCTGTGCGGGGGGCCGAGAGACGCAATTCCCGGCGCAGGCGGGCCGCGAACCGTTCGGGTGCCAGGAGGTCGCGGATCGACGCGAAGCGGCGAACGTCGCCGATGCAATCGTGAAGACCATCGACACGGCGATAAATGACCTCGCTGTCGGGACCCGGTGCGCCCAGTGACAGCTGGACGTGGACCTCCTCGCCATGAAGCGTGATTTCGCCCGATTGCGAGGGGTGGCTGCGGTTCGAGTGGATGCGGTAGCGCCCGTCTTCGAGACCGAGCGCATCGGCGAGACGCCGCATGGCCTTGCGACCGTCGGCGTGGAAGCGATCCTTTGCAGCTGCGTCATGGGCGACGCCGCGCACCGCGAGCGTGAGCAAGGCCGGGAAGCGTCGTAATTCGGCGATGGTATCGATGCAGCGACGCCGCAACAGGCTTTCATCGCTGCCCGCGCCGGCGATCGTGCCCAGATGCCGGGCAAGGAGGATCACTGCCGGATCGGTTTCGGCATTCTTGCCGGCATTGCGGCAATCGTCGATCGCGGTCGTGATCGCGTGAAGGGCGGCGGTGATCGTGGCGAGCGCACTGGGGTCGAGTGCCTGCTGGTGACGAAAGGCGACATCGTAGGACATGGCGGTCTCCTCGAGCGCCCTATGCGCTCGACTCCCCGCCATCCCCCTTCCCTCCCTGTCTCCGGGTCTCAGGCGCTATCGCGATCGTCGACCGCGATCAGCGTGTCGATCGCGACAGCGAGAGCCGTTTCGTCGCCGTTGACGATGCGCGCCGTCGGCCTTGCCGCAAGGACGCGGGCGCGAACATCGTCCAGCGCCCGGCCCTTGAGGGCATAGGTGAACACCTGGCCGTCTTCGATCGTCACCAGTTTCGTGCGACATTGCGCGCGCAGCCTTTTCGTTTCGGTCGCGCGGGTGATGAGCGCCGCGACCTCGAACTCGAGACAGTGGGGAAGGACGCTGTCGCCGAGCCGCGAGGCTGGCCTGTTGGCGGCGAGCCATGCGTTGACGGCGTCCTCGGTGACGGTCCCTGTAGGATGGAAGTCGTCCGCGCCGCCCGAGCCACGGTTCGAGGCGAGGAAGGCTTTGTTGCCATCGATCCAGATTTCCGCGCTGTAGCAGGCGGTCTCGTGCGAGAGGGAAGCGACGAGCTGCAATTTGCGCAGTTCGATGTGCATGGCGGGCTCTCCGTGTCATGCCGCAAGGGCTTGCGATGTGTGGGGTTGGGCGGCTTGGGCTGCGGCTGCCTCCCTGAGCCAGGCCACGGCCTGCTCGGCTTTCGCCGCGGCCTTGATGATCGCGCTCGCATCGCCTTTCAGAATGCGCAGCCAGTTGTCGATGTAGCTGGCGTGATTGTCGTGGAGCTCACCGGGAAGATCGAGATCGGCGCACACCAGACATTGCCCGATGCAGGCGACCAGTTCCTCGAACGCATAGGCGTTGTCGCCGAAGCGTTTGCCGAACTCGCGCGCGAGCCGCTGCGGTGCCCCTGAATAATGCACATATTCGTGCGCCAGGGTGCTGGCATAATGATCGTCCGACTTGAACGCGCCGCGCATCGGCATCTGGATATAGTCGCCGATCGGCGAGTAATAGGCTTGGTCTCCGCCATGTCGCACAGTGCCGGGCAAGGCTCCGAAGAACGCGTCGATCGCGGCGCGATGCACGCTTTCGACCCGCGGTTCGGGCGCTGCTGCGACAGGATAATAATAGGCCGGGAGGCCGTCGATCTGATCGACGTTAAAAACGGTATAGGACCGCAGGAAACGGATATTCTTCGTGGCCGCTTCGCCGGTCATCCGATCGGTATCGGTCTTCGAGAAGCTCGAATAATAGACGCTGTGGGCGCCGCGCTCGCCGCGCCGGACCTGCCCGCCCAGTTCGGTGGCCTGGCGATAGGTCATCCAGTTGCGGCCCGCATAGCCCTGTGCGTCGCCGATCGCCCAGAGATAGAGAGCGTTGATGCCGGTATAGGGTGTGCCGCAATGGCGGAGCGGACGGCCCCCTGCTCCGGTCAGGCCCCAGGGTCTGGACCAGGGGAGAACCCCCGCTTCCAGCTTGGCGATGATAAGGCTTGTGATCTCGGCCGCGACGTCGCGGCGCGGTCCTGCGGGTTTGCGTGTAAAGGTCATGGCGATGTCCTCGCGTCGCGGCCTGTCGCTTCGGGCCGCGGATAAAAAGAAAGCGGCGCGCCCCGGTATCGGGACGCGCCGCAGGGAAAGCCCAGGAGACGATGGGCGGGGGTTATTCGGCAGCGATCAGCGTGGGATCGGTCTCGTCGGAGGCAGTGCCGTCGTCCGGCAGGACTGCGTCCTGCGTATCGACATGGTCGCTCTCGGCGTCATCGGCATCCTCTGTCTCGATACCCTCGCCCTCATCGAATGCCTCGTCGTCGAGATCGCCCTCGTCGAAGTCGCTTTCGTCCACCAGCGCGGAGGCGATGTCGTAGCGCATGGCATCGGGCACCCAGGCCAGCGCGGCGTCTTTGGTCTCCGCCTCGGTGATTGCTTCGCCGGCGAACAGCTTCTCGCAGCTCGAAGAGATCTCGCCCTTCTTCGACCCCATGTAGCGAGCCGCGAGCGGGGCACCGCCGACCTGGGTCAACAGCGCGAGAAGGGTTCCCTTGGACACGCGATCGAAGAAGTTTGCCGAAGTCGGCCGCCACCATTTGGCCGGTTCGATCTCGAGGATGCTCGCGAGGCGGGCATGGAGCGGGTTGGTCTTGACCGAGTTATAATCGTCCTTGGCCTCGAGCGAGGACGCGACGACGATGGCAAGCCATGCGGCCTTGGCGTCGTCGTCGAGCGCGCGGAACCCTTCGAACCGGGTGACTGGATCTGAGGCCTGCGTCCAACTGGTGTCGAGCCCTTCGCGCGCATCGGCGATCGCCTGCTGGGCCTGGGTCGCAGGCTGATCCTTGGGCATCTGGGGGTCCTGCGGATGGTTTGCCCGCAGTGTGGTGCCATATCGGGTAAAATGCGTCGGGTCGGCGAGCGCGAAGAGCATGTAATCGAGCGCGAGCGCCGGATCGCCAAGGATCGAGGCAGCGAGAATATCGCGGCGCTGAACGGCCAGTTCATCGTGCAGACGGGCGCTGAGCGCCTTGCCCCCCGGTGCGACCGCTTCGGGCGGCAAAGGGGCGGTTTCGCGCGAGGACGGCGAAGAGGGGACCGGACGATCGTCGCCGGGGAGGCGGACAGGCGCCTCGCTGTAGTAGGTGGTGTCGAGCACCATCTTGCCGTCACGGCCGAGCGTCAGGAACACCCCGACCTGCCCCTTGATCTCGTCGGTGAGTTCGGGTGCCTTGGAGTTGAGCGCCTCATATTCCTCGCGCAGCGCGTCATACTCTTCCTCGAGCTTGCCGTAGGCGTCGGGTTCGAGGCTCTCGTCGGACATTTCCTCCTCGAGCACTTCGCATCGCTCGACGATGGCATCGGACCGTTCGGCCTCTTCCTGCGTCATCGGTGCGGGCGGGAGCACGACACGGTGAAGGTCGGAGGTGATGCCGTAGAGACTGGTGGTCGCAACGGGGCGGACCCATGCGACGCCCAGATTCTCGCCGAGGCGTTTGGCTTCCGCCTCCATGATCGCGGCAGCCAGGGTCTGAGCCAGTTCCGGATCGGTCCACCGATCCCCGTCCTCGCTGAAGAGTTCACGCTCGATGCGTCCGCCCGCCGCGACATAGGCATCGGCGCCGACAAGCACGGCAACCGGGTCGGTCGCTTTCATGCTATCGTTGGCGATGGCCCTTCGGATGCTGTCGGCATTGACGTAGGAGTTGTGGCCGTATTGCTGGAAGACGCGTTCCTGCTTGGCGACATCCTCGGTCGAGCCATAGGCCTTGGCGAGGTCGAGCGATATCCGTCCTTCGGAAAGCGCCTCGAAGATCGGGGGCGCGAGATTGGCGAGACGCAGCCGCCCTTCGATGAAGCGGCGGGTCTGCCCGAAGCGGCGTGCAACCGCCTCGATGTCGCCATCGGCTTTGAGAAAATGCTGGAAGGCAACGCATTCCTCGGCAGGGGTCATTGCCTCGCGCTGGAAATTCTCGGTGAGCGAAACTTCGCGCAGGTCGGCTTCGTCGCCGCTGATCACCTTGACCGGCACATCATATTGGGCCGCATCGATCTCGCCGGCTTCCGCCAGCATCATCGCGCCGAGATAGCGTCGATCGCCGGCAATGATCTCGAACATGCCCTTGGGGCGGGCAGCGGTGACGAGCAGATTCTGCATGATGCCGCGGGCGCGGATGCTCGCCGCCATCGCCTCGATGTTCTTCGGCGGGGTCGTGCGGACATTCTTGTCGGAGCGCTTGAGCTTGGCGAGTTTGACGGTCTGGGTCATTTGGGGTCTCCATGAGCATGATGGTGTCCGGCGCGCGTCTTTCCCCACACCGGACACCCTCCCCGATCCTCCTCCCCTTCCCGTCCCGCGCTTCGCGGGGGTTAGCCACGGGGGTCATGGCCCGAAGCGCAGGAGAAACGGGTATCGGCGGGAGGTCAGGCGGTCAGGCGCGCAAGCACCGCATCGGCAGTTTCGACCGGCACGAAGACGCGGGTCTTGTAGGCGATGATTTCGGTGAAGCAGCCGATCGACTTCAGCCACGGCAGCTGGTTGGCCGGAGCGCCCACGATCTCGATGCGGGGGCTGGTGTTGACGCGGACGCGTTTGACCTCGCATGCGAATGGCCGTTTGATGGTCACGGTGCCACCTTCGAGGGCGGCCTTGACGACTTCCGCAGGGCTAAGGACATCGTTGCTCTCAAGCCCCAGTTTGGAAAACAGTGCGGGCACGTCGCGGGGAAACACCATGCGCCCGAGCCACGAGCGCCCGCTGTCGTCGACCACCCGGTTGACGACGAGATGATCGCTGGGAAGGGCCGACCAGATCGGCAGCAGGAGTCCGGTCGCAAGGCGGATCGTCTCGGTGTCGACCTTGTCGAGGATCTCACGGACCTCGGCGCTCCATTCTTCCTCGAACCGCGCGCGCGAACATTCGCTCCAGGCCGTCTCGTAAAGATCGTTGAGCGCCAGATACTCGTGACGGGAGGGACGCATCAGTTCGATCCGGGGAATCGCCACGCCATCTTCGGTCAGCCAGGGCCGTGCGTTGGTGCGCAGGGCAACCTTGCCGGACTTGCCGTTGCGCACGAAAGCCGCGCTTCTGTCGGTATCGGCGATCCGCAGGACGCGCTCGAGCGAAACCGGATTGCGGCGGCGGGTGACCTCGATCGTGAGGAGATGGGACGTCGCTTTGCTGACCGGATCGGTGCGCAAGATCCTGTCGTCGAGGACGGTTGCTGTCTCCACCGTCATGGTCTCGACGCCGACATCGAGCGTGCCTGCCTCGCGCGCGGCAGCGACGCGGGCTTCGACCAGGGCGAGAAACTCGTCGAAGATGACGTTCTGCAAGCCGATCGGCAGCGCCAGAAGGCGGTTGAGCCAGCGCTGGATGGGGGGCAGGTCCTCCTTCAGCACGCCATCGGTGTCGAGCAGTTCAAGCCCGGTGCGGTGTTGGAAGTCTGTGAGGTTGGTGCTGGTGAGCTTGCCGGCGACCAGCAGATGATACCAGCTGACGAGGGCCGCCTTGGCATATTCGCTTTCCAGATTGTCGGCGGGATCGAACAGGTTCTGCCCGCCGGTCTGGCGCTGACCGCGAGTGAGCGCGCCCAGGCTGTCGAGCCGGCGCGCGATCGTCGAGGTGAAGCGCAGTTCGCCCTTGCAGTCGGTGGTCACGGGCCGGAAGAGAGGCGAGCAGGCCTGATGGGTGCGATGCGTGCGTCCGAGGCCCTGGATCGCCCGATCGGCCCGCCATCCCGGTTCGAGGAGCAGATGCGCACGCTGTTGCTGGTTCCTGGCGTCGAGGCTGGCATGGTAGGAGCGCCCGGTCCCGCCCGCGTCCGAGAAGACGAGGATGCGTTTGGTGCCCTCCATGAATGCGGCGGAGTCGGCCTGGGTGGCGCGCGCGGAACGCGATTCGAGCTTCTGCCCGCCACCTGGCAGATTGATGAGCCGCTTGGTGCGTCCGGTGACCTCGGCCACCATCTCGGTGCCGAACCGCGTGATGATGGCGTCGAGGACGGCGGCGATCGGCGGCAGGGCGCATAGCTGCTCGATCAGATTGTCGCGCTCCGCTTCGGCTTCCGGGTTGGTGACAGGGTTGCCGTTGGCATCGAGCAGCGGTCGCGATCGGACCTCGCCGGTGTCGTCACGGTAGAAGGTCATCTGCTGAACCGGAAAGGCGCGGGTCAGATAGTCGATGACGGCTTCGCGGGGCGAAAGATCGATGTCGAGATCCGCGCGCTCATCGGCCGAGAGTTCGCCGAGGCGGCGGTCGAGGATGGCTTCGGCCGTCGTCACCAGCTGCAACACGACGGATTGATCTGCGGCAAGATGCTGTTCGATCGCGGCGATGACGGTCGGCAGCTTCGACGACAGGAGGAGTGCGCCGAAAAAGCGTTGCTTGCATCCCTCGAACCGTGAGCGCGCTGCGGCCTTGGCGCCGGAGTTCAGGGTCTTGCCCTCGGCAGCATCCACGACGCCGGTGAGTTCGAGGGCTTTTTCCAGACCGCGGTGAATGATTGCCCATGCGTCGGCATAGGTGTCATAGACTTCGATCTGTTCGGGCGTCAGTTCGTGGCGCAGGATGTCGTATTCGACGCCTGCGAAGCTGAGTGCGCGCGCGGTATAGAGTCCTGTGGCCTTGAGATCGCGGGCGACCAGCTCCATCGCCGCGATGCCACCCTGACGGATCTGGGTGATAAAGGCTTCACGGTTGGCGAAGGCGGTATCTGGCCCCCACAGGCCGAGCCGCACCGCATAGGCAAGATTGTTGACCTCGGACGCGCCGGTGGCGGACGCATAGAGCACGCGCGCGAGCGGCAGATGGTTCTGGAGCAGGACCCCTGCGATGCCCTGCTGCGACCCCTTCTTGGTGCCCATCGATCCCTCGCCGCCTGCAACGCCGCCCATCTCATGGGCTTCGTCGAAAGCGATCACGCCGTCGAAATCGGCACCTGCCCAGGCAATGATCTGGTCGAGCCGCGTGGCATCGCCCCGGTTTGAGCGCAGGGTCGGATAGGTGACGAACAGGACTCCCTCGGCCATCGATATCGGCTCGTCGATTTTCCAGCGCGAGAGCGGCTGCACATCGGCGGCAAGACCGCCCAGCGCGGTCCAGTCCCGGATCGCATCGGCGTGCAGTGCTTCGTTCTTGCTGATCCAGATATTCTTGCGACGACCGGCAAGCCAGTTGTCCAGAATGACGGCCGCGACCTGACGCCCCTTCCCTGCCCCGGTGCCGTCGCCCAGGAAATAGCCTTTGCGATAGGCCCGACCGTCGTCGGCGAGGACCAGGCCGACGCCTTCCTTGTCGGGCTTTGACAGGCCGGGGATGAACTGGGTCCAGGCATGACCGGCATAGACGACGGTCTCGAGTTGCGAGGAGGACAACAGCCTGTCCGTCACGGTTCGCTCAGGGAGCGCGGGCACATGGGAGGGGATCGGCGCCGGGATCGAGCCCATGGCGATGGATTCGACCAGGGCGGTCGGATGCTCCCCAGCGGTATCGAAGACGATCCGGCTCGGGCGATAGGGAAGATAGACGCCGGTCTGCTCGGCCAGCGGTGCCGCCGTTTCGAGGACGGCATAGCTTACGGGAAGCACGTCGTTGCGCGCCGGTGCGCGGAAGATTCGCGGCGTGGCGGCGGGCTTCGACTTGACGCTGCGCATCAGCGAGATCGGGCCGCTGCGTTTGACAGGCGTTGGCGCGACCGCGGTCATTGGCAGGCGTGGCGGGATCGCGAGGACATCGAGAAGGTCAGCGACATCGCGGCGCTGGATCGTTGTTGTCGTGGTATCGCCCACGGCCTTGTCGATGACGTAAAGGCGGACTGCGACCCCGGTGCCGTGCTTGCCATAGGCATGGGTGAGCCGGATCGAGGTGCGGAGGCTGACGCTGGCGAGCGTGGTCGACCAGACCGATGCCATGCGTGCCGATTGCGCAAACCAGTCGGGCATGATTGCCACGACGCGTCCCCCCGGTGCCAGACGTTTGATGGCGGCCTGGAGATGGCGGACGGCTGCCAACGCATCGGCGCCGCGGCCGAGCGACCGCGAGAATGGCGGGTTCATGAGGATGAGGCCGGGGCGCGGTGCTGCCGTCATGACGCTGGCGATCTGTGCGCCGTCATGCCCTGTGACGCTGGCAAGTGGATAGGCCGCTGCTAACCGAGCGCGGCGGGCCGGGTCGATCTCATTGAGATGAAGCGCCGCGACAGGTGGCAGGCAGGCGATCAGCAGGCCGTTGCCCGCGCTCGGTTCAAGGACGATATCGTCGTCCTGTGGCGCGGCAAGCAAGCAGGCAACCGCCGCAAGGTCGAGCGGCGTCGAGAATTGCTGCCAGTCGATCTGTTCCTCGCTGCGGACGGTCTGGGTGGGAAGTCGGCCGACAAGAGCGATCGCCTCTGCGATGCTTGGAGGCTTTGCCCCGCCATTGACCGCCAGGACGGTCGCATGCTCGAGGATTTCGAAGCTCTCGCGCTGGGTCCAGTGGCCATCGGCGTCGCTGCCGCCAAAGGCGTTTGCCATTGCGTCGTTAAGCTTGGCGCGGGTGATTTTGACCCCGCTTGCGATCGAGGCCGCGACGTGACGGGCAGCAGCGGTGGCATTTCCGGCGCGGGCAGGCGCCGTATCGAACAGGTCGGTCATGGGGATCTCCAGGGCTTGGGCTGCTCGTGCAGCTCGCAAACCCGATCCCCCTCCCCTTCAGGCTCCTGGCTTCAGGACGTCGGCCCAGTCGCCGAAGCGCGGCGGTGGCGGCATCCGCTTGAGGATGAACCCCTGTGGGCGGTAGGCGGCCCAGGCTTTCCGCCGCGCGCGCCGCCCTTCGAAATCATTATCCTCGGCGAAGATGAGCGTGGTGACACTCGCGGGGATATAAACACGGTCGAGGCGCGCTGCGCCAAGGGTCGCCCAGCAGGGAATGCCGTGGATCTGGCTGAAGGCAGCCGACGTCTCGAACCCTTCGCCAAGGGCGAGTGTCTCGCGAACGCGCACCCCCTGCCACGTCGCGCCGCCCGGCGTTCCCAGGGTGACCTTGTCGAGATAGCTCCCGGTCTCAAGGTCGAGGAAAATACGCTGGATCGCTCGAAGTACGCGCCCTTCCCGCGCCGCGACCAGGAGGGCCGGGAGAAAACGGGTCAGGGGCTTTGGACCCCACGGGCAGCGCGGATGAAAGCGCAAGTCGTCGAATGTGCCGGTGATACCGCGAAAGCGCAGATAGGCTTGCGCCGGCGTACCCTCGATCGGGAGAGCATCGTTCCACAATCGCTCGAGATTTGCGGGGCGTCCAGCGCGCTGGGCGGGAGGTGGCTCGTAGCGACGACCCGGTTCGATGCGGGCGATCTCGCGCAGGACGTCGTCTGCCGCGCAGCCGGCAAAGCAATGGACCAGGATGCCGTCATGCCCTTGCCGCAGCGACAGGCTGGGTTTGGAATCTGCGTGCGCAGGGCACCGGCACATGGCGTTGAAGCCGTGCCATGTGCCGCCAAGGGTGCCGACGATATCGACGAGGGTCTGGGTGGGTTTAAGGGCAACGAGGGGCATCACATATCCTTTCTCGTCTGCTCGACCCCCCTCCCCTTTTCTGATCGTCCTATCAGCGGTCCTTCGTAAACAGCGCCCAGGCTTCTTCGATGAGTACGCCCTGGGTGACGCCTCGGCGCTGAGCTTCATCCGCGATTTCTAATGCGACATGCGGCAGTACCTTGGCGTGGACTTGTCCTGTTCTTGGACTTGGACGCCGACCAGCCTTGCGAGGTTCAGGGTCGCGAGAAACGAACCCATGTTCTTCTGCCGCCTCGTCTGCCGCTCGGAGTGCAGACGCATCTTGTGGTTTTGGCCGGGTTTTCAGGCCACCGATGTCGATGGCGAAACTTGGCTTTTCGGTCATCGTGCAGTCTCCTTCAGTCGTTCTACGACGGCTTGCATAAATGCTGAGGCGTTCTGCTGTGCTGCGACTGCATTCCCCTGGGGTGGCATCGTGTAGAGATCGCCACCGAATTCGAAGAGGCTGGAGAAAGCCGATCGTTCCAACAGGTCGGGTTCTATAACGTCAACGCCTTGTCCACGGAGCGAAGCGACAATCCCGGAATGCTGCTTGGAACGGACTGTTTTTGTCATCGTGAATACCGCGGCATATCGAATCTGCCGACCCAGCGATTCCTCTTCTTCCATTATCAGGGCGATCGCGCGTGCGCCGATTGTTGCATCGAGAGTGGTTGCTCGCATCGGTGTAATAACAAGATCGGCTTGCGATATCGCTCGCGACATCAGTCGTGAAGCCACACCTTCCATGTCGACGATGACGATTTCCCCATCGCGATCGAATTCTTTGATTGTTTTGATGACTGTCGATTCCGTCACGTCGTTGAGAACCTTGATTCTCGGAGGCAATGCTCCTCGGCTTGCCCAAAGGCTGACGGACATATTCGGATCGCAGTCTAGAAGCGTAACGGGCACGCCAGCGTGAGCGAGTTCCGTGGCCAGAATGACCGCTGTGGTACTCTTGCCGGCCCCTCCTTTCGGGGACGCGATCGTGATTGTTGGCATGGGGACCCCCTGAATGTTGTTGCCCGGAGCGCTTTCGCAAACCGGGTTTTGGTATCAATCGGATATGCTTATCAACCGGATTTCATCGATGACCAGATATGGCAATTAACCTGGTATATGCCATAACCGGATTGGAATGGAAACCCGGTATTGGCGTCGACCGGGTACTCGAGATGACCCGATAATTCCTTGCACCTGATAAGAGGGCTTACCCGATAATCCCTTATACCTGATAACACATCATACCTGATATTCCTAAATATCCGGTTTCCCAGATTATCGGGTGATCTCAATAATCCGGTATAACCTCTAACTCGGTTCGTCAAATTATCCGATTAGGATCGTCATGCGCCCAGGAGCGATGAGGGCGTGCACACAATCGTGCACAGCGGGCTTTGACCGAAGCCAAGTGACTTAGGGCCCGGAAGCAAAGCTCATTTGGTAGTTGCACGATCTGATACGATCAGACTGACGTCGAGTAGAGGGGCGCTCTGCCAATTTAGCTCAACAAGTCACCCCTTGACGGACGCACAGTGTAATTTTTTTCCACATTGACCGGATTGGTCGACTCTGGCTGTTTGAAGCTATGAACTCATGCCTCGCAATAAGACTTGTAACAGGTGTAACAGCGATCGCGGCCGTTTCTTCACCCGTCGCTGCGTCGCAGCGTAGAGTCGAGATCGTCGCCTTTGGTGACATATCCCGGGGTGCTGTAATTGATGTCGGTCCCGCGCGCGCTATCCCCAGGCAAGCAGACGTGCCTGAGATTGGTGTTTCGCCGGAAAGACTTCAAGCCGATTTCCGCAATATTACAGCGGGAGAGAACGCCTGGGGTTCGGATATACCGAATCCTTCGGTTTCTGTTCCTCTTTGGATGCAGACCGGCACGGTGATGACCGGCGCAGCTCGGGCTGCGCAAAATGTCGTCGCACCCTTCATGTATAGTCCGGCCGCCTGCTCAATCACGCCATACCGTCCGCGTGGCGATCTGGCCCCTTGGCAGGAGGCACGAAGAGCGCGCTATTTCCCGATGATCTCAGCCGTAGCTTGTGAAGCTGGGGTCCCGACCGGCCTTCTCGACGCTCTAGTGGCCCAGGAAAGCCAGTATGATCCGCTTGTGGTCTCGCCCAAGGGCGCCGTTGGCCTGACCCAGTTGATGCCTGGCACGGCGCGCGGGTTGGGCGTTTACAACTCTCGCGATCCGCTTGCCAATCTGAGGGGAGGGGCGAGGTATCTTCGTTCTCACCTAGACGAGTTCAAAAGGGTCGACTTGGCGCTGGCAGCCTATAATGCCGGTCCGGGTCGCGTTCGTATGCTCGGCCGGATACCGCCGTTCCGTGAGACGATCGATTATGTTGCCGCAATCACCAAGGGTTGGAGCAACGGCGTGTCAAGAATGGCGTCGATCCAGACGGCTTCCCACCCCAGTCTTCCTAGGATAGCGCAGGGCAGGGGGGTCGAATTGTTTGCCTACACATCAACGAGTGTTTCAAACCCCAGATAGTGTGCAAAATAGATCGCAATACATAAAACTGCCGGCGCACCTTGGAGATAGTTGATCTGCCAACGTACCCAGACCCTGGGGAGCACGAGCATCTTATCCAGCGTCGATGTTGTGGGAAGACCGATTCCCCCCTGTCGATAGTCGTAAGCTGTTTTGGCAATTGCGAAGGTAGCGCACATTAATGCCATGACGCCGACGGCGGCATAGAGGGAGAGCCAGGCCTGAACTGTCGCTTGGGGCATGTTCGCTACCTAACAGTAAGATCCTGTCGCTTCCTTAACTCTCTGATCGTGCCGAAGTTACCGGAGGCTGGATCAGTTTGCGCTAAGGGATGCAGTCGCGTTGAGCGCGCGAAGGGAAGGGTGGCATCGTTGGATTAGCGCTCTTAAGCTGCGCAGACTGAGGATCAGCGTGCAATAGGCACCCCCTTCGTGGGGTGATCGGCGTGCAAAAAGGACCCCTTCATCCCGGGGATTTAGTTGGCCGACTGGTTTTGATCAGTTGGCGAGAACGGGATGTTGATCGTGGAGACAGTGGTTCGGATTCGGCGTGAGCATGCAGCGGGTAAGGCGATCAAGGCGATCGCTCGTGACCTTCGTTTGTCGCGGAAGGTCGTCCGCAAAGCGATCCGGTCGCCGGAGGCGGCGTTCAACTATCAGCGCAAAGTCCAGCCGCTGCCGCGGATCGGTCCTTATCAGGATCGTCTCGATGCGCTGCTTGAGGAGAACGAAGGTCGCGGCCGTCGCGATCGGCTACGGATGACGCGTATCCATGACCTGCTGGTGCGCGAGGGGTTCGATGGATCCTATGATGCGGTGCGCCGCTATGCGGCGCGCTGGCGTGCTGCGCGGCGGAAGGATGCTGGCGAAGGCGCACCGGCGTTCATCCCGATGACCTTCCAGCCGGGTGAGGCCTACCAGTTCGACTGGAGCCACGAGGATGTGGAGATCGCCGGCAAGCCGATGCGGGTGAAGGTGGCGCATATGCGTCTCTGCGCCTCGCGCGCACCCTATGTCCGGGCCTATCCGCGCGAGGGCCAGGAGATGCTGTTCGATGCCCATGCCCGGGCGTTCGCGTTCTTTGGCGGTGTGCCGCGACGCGGTATCTACGATAATATGAAGACGGCGGTGACGGCCGTGTTCACCGGCAAGGAGCGTGTGTTCAACCGCCGCTTCTTGATCATGACCGATCATTACATGGTCGAGCCGACCGCCTGCTCGCCGGCGGCGGGATGGGAGAAGGGCCAGGTCGAGCAGCAGGTCCAGACGATCCGAGGCCGCTTCTTCCAGCCGCGGCTCCGGTTCGCCAGCCTGGCCGAGCTCAACGGGTGGCTGGAGGCCGAGTGCCGGCGCTGGGCCGAGCATCATGCCCATCCCGAACGCGGGGATATTACCGTCGCCGAGGCGCTGGATATGGAGCGACCGGCCCTGCAGCCGATCCTGGCACCGTTCGACGGCTTCCATGAGAGCGAGCATGCCGTCACCGGCACATGCCTCATCAGCTTCGATCGCAACCGCTACTCGGTCATGTCGACGGCCGCACGCCGGACCGTTCAGGTGCGCTCCTATGCCGATCGCATCGTCATACGCTGCGGCGATGCGATCGTCGGGGAGCATGAGCGCCACTTCGGTCGGAACCGCACGATATACGATCCCTGGCATTATCTGCCGGTCCTCGCGCACAAGCCCGGCGCGCTGCGTAACGGCGCACCGTTCCAGGACTGGGATCTGCCGCCCGCCCTGCACCGATTACGGCGAAGGCTCGGCACCGGGGACGAGGCCGATCGCAGGTTCGTGCGGGTCCTCTCGGCGGTCCTCACCGATGGCCTGGAGCCGGTAGATGTCAACGGGCACCGAAGATTCCGCAAAAGTGGGCATCTAAAATTCCCTAGTTTGGCGGGAGGGTTTGTGTCGGTGATCAGCCGTGATGGAGATCGGGCTTTTCCTTTGCTGGCGGGCGGCCGCGCC
>NZ_QLJK01000022.1:0-97918 GCF_003950715.1 Sphingomonas sp. S-NIH.Pt3_0716
CACAAGAGGAGAGGCGATGGACCGGGATTATGGCCGCTGGGATTATATCATCCTGGGCGCGGGCAGCGCGGGATGCGTGCTGGCCAACCGGCTGAGCGCCGATCCGCGCAACCGCGTGCTGCTGCTGGAGGCAGGCGGCAAGGACGACTGGCTGTGGATAAAGATCCCGGTCGGCTATCTTTATTGCATGGGCAATCCGCGCACCGACTGGTGCCTGAAGACCGAGGCGGAGGCCGGCCTTGGCGCTCGTGCCATCGCCTATCCGCGCGGCCGGGTGATCGGCGGCAGCAGTTCGATCAACGGCATGATCTACATGCGTGGCCAGGCCGCCGATTATGATGGCTGGCGCCAGGCCGGCAATATCGGCTGGGGCTGGGACGATGTCCTGCCCTATTTCGTGCGGGCGGAGGATCATCAGGACGGGGCCAGCGCCACCCATGGCGCAGGCGGCGAGATACGGGTCGAGCGACAAAGGCTGCGCTGGGACCTGCTCGACCGCTTCCGCCAGGCCGCCAGCCAATATGGCGTGCCCGAAACCGCCGACTTCAACGGCGGCGACAATCTGGGCTCGGGCTATTTCCAGGTGACGCAGCGGCGCGGCCGGCGCTGGAGCGCCGCCGACGCCTTCCTGCGTCCGGCGATGAACCGCCCCAATCTGCGCATCGTCACCGGCGCAACGATCGACCGGGTGACGATCGCGCAGGGCCGCGCCACCGGCGTGCGCTTCCTGCTGGACGGCGACGCCTGCACCGCGCTGGCCGATGGCGAAGTCATCCTGTCGGCCGGCTCGATCGGCAGCCCCGCCATCCTCCAGCGATCGGGCATCGGCGACGGCGCCCGGCTAGCCGCACTCGGCATCGACGTGCTGGCCGACCGGCCGGGCGTCGGCGAAAATCTGCAGGATCATCTCCAGATACGCTGCGCCTATCGGGTGAACGGCATCGCCACCCTCAACGGCCGGGCCGGATCATGGCTGGGCAAGGCATGGATGGGCCTGCACTATCTCGCCAGCCGCTCCGGGCCACTGTCGATGGCGCCCAGCCAGCTTGGCATGTTCGTCAAATCCGACCCGCGTCATGCCAGCGCCAATCTCGAATATCATGTCCAGCCCTTGAGCCTGGCCGCGTTCGGTGGCGCGCTCGACGCCTTTCCCGCCTTCACCGCCAGCGTCTGCAACCTGCGCCCGCACAGCCGGGGCGATGTGTGGATCCATTCCGCCGATCCGCTCGCCCCGCCCGCCATCTGCCCCAATTATCTGTCAGCGGCCGAAGACCGTCAGGTCGCGATCGAGGCGGTGCGCGTCACCCGCGCGATCGTCGGCCAGCCGGCCCTCGCCCCCTATGCGCCGCAGGAGTTCCGGCCCGGCCCGGAGCGACAGGATGACGCCGCCCTGCTCGAAGGAATCGGCGCGATCGCCAGCAGCATCTTCCATCCGGTCGGCACCGCCGCCATGGGCAGCGGCCCGCGCGCGGTAGTCGACCCGCAATTGCGCGTCCATGGCATCGGCGGGCTGCGCGTCATCGACGCCTCGGTGATGCCGACGATCACGTCGGGCAACACCAATGCGCCGACCATGATGATCGCGGAAAAGGGAGCGGAGATGATCCTCGCCGCCGCCCGTTCCTGAACTATCGGGCCTGAGCTTTCGCGCCTCAGTCAGCGCCCGGTCGCCGACGCCCCCGTGCGATAGCCCGGCTGGGCCGGTGCGCCGAACGCCGCCAGGATCGTATCGAACCGGCGGGCCAGGTCGTCGCGATATTCGGGATGGGTAATGATATAGGGCTGGTCCTGCTCGACCGCGCGCACCACCGCCCGGCCCAGCCAGATCGGCTCCATCATGTTGGCGCGAATCTGCGCCAGCCGCGCCGGGTCCATCGCGCCCGGCCCGACCGTGTCGGATTCCGACATGCGGCTGCGGGTCAGGCCGGGAAACAAAGTGGAGACGCCGACGCCATGGGGCGCCAGTTCCTGCCGCAGCGAATCCGACAGGCCCAGCACGCCGAACTTGCTCGCCGAATAGGCGGCGAACAGGCCGAAGGGGTTGAGTCCGTTCATCGACGATGTGTTGACGATATGCCCCACGCCCCGGTCGACCATCGCCCGCGCGAAACAGGCAATGCCATTATAGACGCCGGTCAGGTTGACCGCCACCAGCCGATCGAAATCGGCCGGGTCCATGTCGATCAGCGGTGCAAAACCCGACGCGATCCCGGCATTGTTGCAGAGGATATCCACAGGCCCGAAGCGCGCTTCCGCCGTCGCTTTCGCCTGCGCCCAGCTGTCGCGGCTGGTGACGTCGATCTGCAGCGCCATCGCTTCCGTCCCCGCCGGCAGCTTCGCGGCCTCCGCTTCGGCGAAACCCGCGTCGATATCGGCCAGGATGATGCGCCCGCCCTGCTCGGCAAAGGCCTGCGCTATCCCTGCGCCAATGCCACCGCCACCCCCGGTGATGAATGTCGTCCTGCCCGCGATCTGCATCCTGCTCCCCTTTATATTTACGACAATAGTGTCGCAAATTAAGACCGGCAGGAAAAGGGGTTATTGGCCCCGGCTGTAACTGCGCGTTTCCCCTTCCGCTGCCAGCTTCTTGTCCAGCATCCCGGCGGCGCGGTCGGCATAGCGGCGGCAGGCGGTCGGATCGATGAAGGCATTGGGCACGCGCTTCGCCCGCAAGCGCGCCAGCTTGGCCGGGTCGGCCGGATCGGGATGAGCCGTGATCAACAGGTCGCAATCCATTGCGCCCACCTTGGCGAAGGTCGCGCGAAAGGCGTCGACCACCGGCCGGTGCGCGGGATCGGAAAACCCATAGCCATCGGCCGCGATCGGATTGAGGCTGGAGCCGAAGACCATCGTCGCGCATTGCCGCCCCTCGCAGCTTTTCCAGCGCCAGCTCATGCTGCCCATCGTATGGCCCGGTGTCGCGACGGCGGTGATGACCGTGTCGCCCAGCCGGATCTCCTCGCCATCCTTGACCGCGCGCAGCCGGCGGACGGCGGGAAAATGCTCCAGCCAGGCCGCCTGCGGATCGGCCGGATCGATGCCGCCGGTGCGCAGCACGGCCGCCGCCGGCGCGCTCGCTACCACCGTCGCGCCGCTGTCGCGGGCCAGCGCGGCCAGCCCGCCGGCATGGTCGAAATGCGGCTCCGTGCTCAGGATCAGCTTCACGTCGCGGATCGAAAAGCCCAGCGCCCTGATGTTCGCCTCCACGTCGCGCACCGCCTGCGGCACCGCGCCGTCGATCAGGATCAGCCCGGCACTCGTCCTGATGAGCGCGACATTGAGGCCGCCGAACCCGACCAGATAGGTCTGGCCATGCAGCCGGACCGGTGCCTGCGGCGCCAGCCAGCGTTTGGACGAGGCGAGCGCGATCGGCCGCAGCAACGGATCATCCGCCGCCTTCGTCCAGGCCGGCCCACCCAGAAACATCGCAGCCATGCTGATACCTACGCCCATCCAGTTGCGCATCGCCCTACCCTTACATGCTTGGTGATGTGCAGAGATTGCGGGAGACACGGGCTTGCGACAAAGCATCAATTCTCGACACAGCCATTAGCTGACCTTATGCTTTGACCATGGATCGCGCCCAACTGCCGCTCAATGCCCTGCGCGCCTTCGAGGCGGCGGCCCGGCATCTCAGCTTCACCCGCGCCGGCCTCGAACTCTGCGTCAGCCAGGGCGCGGTCAGCCAGCAGGTCGCGCAGCTGGAGGCGCGGATCGGCGCGCCGCTGTTCCGCCGCCTGCCGCGCGGCCTCGCTCTGACCGATGAGGGGCTGGCGCTGCTCCCGGTGCTGGCCGATGCGTTCGACCGGGTCGGCGGCACGCTGGAGCGGATCGAGGGCGGGCGGCTGCATGAAGTGCTGACCTTGGGCGTGGTCGGCACCTTTGCCGGCGGCTGGCTGTTGCCGCGCCTTGCTGATTTCGCCCGTGCCTGCCCCCATGTCGACCTGCGGCTGATGACCAACAACAATAGGGTCGATCTGGCCGGCGAGGGGCTGGACCTGGCGATCCGCTTTGGCGAGGGCGCCTGGCACGGCACCCATGCCCAGCCGATCCTGCGCGCGCCGCTCGCCCCGCTCTGCACGCCAGCCCTCGCCGCCCGCCTGGCCGATCCCGCCACGCTCGCGCGCGAGCCGCTGCTGCGCTCCTATCGTGCCGACGAATGGCCGCGCTGGTTCGCCGCCGCCGGCGCGCCCTGCCCGCCGCTGCGCGGGCCGATGTTCGACACCTCGCTGCTGATGGTGGAGGCGGCGCGGGCCGGCCTTGGCATCGCGCTCGCCCCGGTAGCGATGTTCGCCGCCGATCTGCAGGCCGGACGGCTGGTCCAGCCTTTTCCTGAGAGCGTCGATGTCGGCGGCTATTGGCTCACCCGCCTGCTGTCCCGCCCCGACAGCCCCGCCATGGCCGCCTTCCGCGCCTGGCTGGCGGATGCTGTCCTACAGGGCAGATCGCCCCTATAATGGGGGCGGCCCGCGTAAGGATGTTACAGGGATTGGAAATAGAATGTCGAAATGTGCGGGAAATGTGGGAAGTTAAGCGATCGAAATCCTATTGCGGATAGCTGATCGCCATCACCTCATATTCCTTCTCGCCGGCGGGCAGATGCACCCGGCGCAGGTCGCCGATGGCCGCCCCGCGCAGCGCACGGGCGATCGGTGATCCCCAGCCGATCCGGCCGGCGTTCACATCGGTCTCGTCATTGCCGACGATCGTCACGGTGCGATGATTGTCATCCTCGTCGGCGATGGTGACGGTCGCGCCGAAATAGACCCGCCCCTTGTCGGGCTGCTGGCGCGGGTCGACGACCTTGGCGTCCTTCATCTTCTTCGACAGGCGCTTCAATTGCCCGTCAATCTCGCGCATCCGCTTGCGGCCATAAAGATAGTCGCCATTTTCGCTGCGGTCGCCATTGCCCGCGGCCCAGCTTACCACCTCGACGATGCGCGGCCGCTCGACGCCGAGCAGATGGTCATATTCCGCGCGCAGCTTCGCAAAGCCCTCGGGGCTGATATAATTGGGATAGGGACCGCTCATGCCGCCCCTTATCCACAGCCTTGGCCGACGCGCAAACCGGAAAGATCAGCCCGGCGTCTGCTTGCCCAGATAGCGGCTGAGCACCGCATTGCTGCCCTTGAACTTGGCCCGCTCCGGGTTCATCGCCTCATAGACGACGGCATTTTCCAGCACCCGCTGGACATAGTTGCGCGTCTCGAAGATCGGGATCTGCTCGATCCAGCGCAGCATGTCGGCGCCCGGCAGGCGCGGGTCGCCATTGGCCTTGACCCAGCGATTCACATTGCCCGGCCCGGCATTATAGGCGGCCACGGCCAGCGGATAGCTGCCGCCATAATAGTCGAGCATGCGCTGGAAATAGCCCGACCCCAGCATGATGTTGTAGCTGGGATCATTGAGCGAACCGGCGTCATAGCTCAGGCCCAGCTTGCCCGCCTGCTCGCGCGCCGTGCCCGGCATCAGCTGCATCAGGCCGCGCGCGCCGGCATGGCTGACGATCTGCTTGTCGAACTGGCTTTCCTGTCGCGCGATCGCATGGACCATGGTCCAGTTATATTGCGCCGTCGGCGGCACCGGCACGCGCGGGAAGGCGCTGGCGCCATAGCCGGTCAGGCCGTTGGATACGGCGCGACGACCGACCATCACGCCCATGTCCGGGCGGCCCAGATTCTGCGCCAGCTCGGCGGCCAGGAAATGATCGCCATCGCTGTCGGCGCCATTGGCAATGGCGCGGACGAACTTGCTCTGGTCTTCCCAATAGCCCATCTGGCCCAGCGCCCTGGCGGCGCGCACCACCGACCGGTTGTTGAACTCGCTGCGTTCTGCGGCCGAGATCGACACCGCCCGTTCGGGCGGCGGCGGCACCGGCCGGCCCAGCCGCTCCAGCGCCAGCTGACCATAATATTGATCGGGGAATTGTGCCGACTGGTTGAAATAGCTGTTGGCGCTGGCGGCATCGCCCGCCTGCAGCGCCGCGCGCCCGGCCCAATAATAGCCCTTGGCCTGGACCTGGGGCGACTTGCCGCCGGTTGCATAGCGGCGGAACATCGCCACCGCATCGGTCGGACGGTTGAGATTGTAGAAGGCGGTCGTGCCCGCCAGCCAGGCAAGGCTGGTATAATCGTCGCGCTCGCCGATCGGCCGGGTCGACACGTCCGTGCCCGGCGCATAGGCATCGTCCAGTTGGCTGGCGATGCCATAGGCAAAGCTCCACTGGCTGTCGTTCGCCGACGACCGCGCCTGGGTCAGCAGCGTCTCATACCATTTTTCGGCATTGCCGGGGCGGAAGGTCAGCGGCTGGCGATTGGCCAGATATTGGCGCCCGGCGATCCAGTTGCCGCTGTTGAGCAGCCAGGTCGCCTTGTCGGCGATGAAGCCCGCATCGCTCGCCCCGCCGGCCGGCTCGGCCGTCTGCATCTTGATCGCGGCGTCCGGCGACTTCTGGCGAAAGGCGATGCGCGCATCATAGATCGCCCGCCGCGCCGGACTGACATAGGCCAGCATCCGCATCGCGCCGATCGTGTCGTTGGACCACAGCAGTATGTCGGCGCGCTGGTCATGGTCGGCCACGGTAAAGCCCGATCCGAACAGCGACAGCAGCCGCGCCTCGTCGGTCGGGCTCAGCGTGCCGGTGATCCAGGCGGTGCGCGCGGCCACCCGCGCCTCATCCATCCGCCCGGCCTGCATCAGCGCCACGGCATTGCGGGCATGGCCGGTCGCGGTGCGCGCCGGGAAGCGGGCGAAGAAGGCGATCACCTGGCGCGGATCAAAGCTGTCGGGATTGATCCCGGTCTCGGCCAGCCGCCGCATCCGGTCCTCGCCCGGCCAGCCGGGATTGGCCATGATGAAGCTGGCATAGGTGGAAAAGCCCAGGCCATCGCTCTGCTGCAAGGCGCGCCACTGGCTGATCGTGCCGGCGATCGAGGGATCGGACGGCATGCCGACGCGGCTGGCCGCCTGGTTCCAGGCGCTGGGCTGAGTCGAGCCCGGCTGGCCCGGCAAAGGCTGCACCATCGCCTGGGCATAGACGGTGGGGGTTTCGGTCTGGGCGCCGGCACCGGCGGTTGCGAGCAATAAAGCAATGACAGGCATGCGGATCAGGTAACTTTCGACAGTTCCGGGCTTCGGCATGCTGGACATAATCGCTATTGCATCCTTATCAGGCCCTGAATGACGCGCTATAGCGCGCCGCTTGCCCGATCATGCCCCGGTCGCCCGGAGAATTGAAGGAGTTTAATGATGTTTTCCGGGTCGATTCCAGCCCTGGTGACCACTTTCCGCGACGGAGCGGTGGATGAGGCCGCCTTCCGCGCCCTGGTCGACTGGCAGATCGAGGAAGGGTCGAGCGCGCTGGTCCCCTGCGGCACCACCGGCGAAAGCGCGACCATGACGGTCGAGGAGCATAATCGCGTCATCGCCATCTGCGTCGACCAGGCGGCCGGCCGCGTGCCAGTGATCGCCGGCTGCGGATCGAACGACACCCGGATCGCGCTGGAACATATGTATGCGGCGCAGGCCGCCGGCGCCGACGCGGCGCTGGTCGTCGCGCCCTATTACAACAAGCCGAATCAGGACGGCGTCTACCAGCATTTCGCCTATCTGGCGCAGCGCTGCGACCTGCCGATCGTCCTCTACAACGTCCCCACCCGCACCATCACCGACATCGGCGTGCCGGTGATGCACCGGCTGAGCCAGGAATATCAGTCGATCGTCGGGGTGAAGGACGCCACCGGGAATCTGGGGCGGGTCACCGCGCAGCGCCTCGCCTGCGGCCCGGACTTCTGCCAGCTTTCGGGGAATGACGAAACCGCACTCGGCTTCAACGCGATGGGCGGCCGGGGCTGTATTTCGGTCACCGCCAATGTCGCCCCGCGCCTGGTCGCCGATTTCCAGGCGGCCTGCGCCGCGCAGGATTGGGATGGTGCCCTGGCGCTGCAGGATCGTCTCTATCCCCTGCATGATGCCCTGTTCAGCGATTCTTCACCCGGCCCTGTCAAATATGCGCTTACCCGCGTGCGGCCCGACATGCCCGGCGAGCTTCGGCTGCCGATTACCTGGCCGTCGGAATCGAGCCGCGCCGCGGTCGATCGCGCGCTGGAGATCGCCGGTCTGGTTTGACGCGCCGGCGTCCCTATATGATGAATTGAGTTAAGCAGCAGAATATGGCCCGCCCCCGCCCCGCAACCTTCGACAAGAAGAAGATCGTCGCCGAGAACCGGCGCGCCCGTTTCGATTATTTCATCGAGGACGTGTTCGAGGCCGGCATCGCGCTGCAGGGCACCGAGGTGAAGGCCCTGCGCGGCGGCGAGGGCAATATCGCCGAAAGCTATGCCGAGGTGAAGGGCAACCAGGTCTTCCTGGTGAACAGCAACATCCCCGAATATAGCCATGGCAACCGCGAAAATCACGAGCCCAAGCGGGTGCGCAAGCTACTGCTGCACGAACGCGAGATCGAGAAGATGCACAGCGCGGTGTCGCGCAAGGGCATGACGCTGGTGCCGCTGATGGTCTATTTCAACAGCCAGGGCCGGGCCAAGGTCGAACTGGCGCTGGCCAAGGGCAAGCAGAATCACGACAAGCGCGACACGATCAAGGAACGCGACTGGAAGCGCGATCAGCAGCGCATCATGAAGGCGCATAGCTGATCCATGGACAATCGCTTCTCCCGCTGGTGGCACGCCAACGCGCCAACCCGTGAATCGCTGGAGAAGAGCCGCGTCCTTGCCCCCGTCGCCCATCGCGTGCTGGAACCCTCGCTGTGGCGCTTCACCCGCCGGTCGGTGCCGCGCGGCGTCGCGCTCGGCCTGTTCGTCGGCATCTTCCTGCTGATCCCCGGCGTCCAGATCGCCGGCGCTGCGATCTTCGCCCTGCCCTTCCGCGCCAATATCCCGGTGGCGGCGGCAATGACCTTCCTGTCCAACCCGGCCACCACGCCGCTGATCCTGATGGCATCGGTATGGCTCGGCAACTGGATGCTCGGCCGCAGCGCCGACGCCTCGGGCTTCATGGCGCTGGTCGATGGCCATGCCTCGATCGGCCAATGGTGCGCCTGGCTCTTTTCCGAAGCCGCCCCGGCCATGCTGCTCGGCCTGTTCCTCATCTCGCTCGCCAGCGCGGTGCTCGGCTATGTCGGCGCCGACTGGTTCTGGCGCCGCCGCATGGGCCGCAAGTGGCAGGCGCGCAAATTGAGGATTGGCAAGCGCACCGAAAGCAGCGCATTGGAAGAGATCGCTCGGGTCTGATCCGTGGCGTCATGGTTCCATTGTAAGGGCTTAAGGGGACGGCGCCGATGGTTGCGCGGGTAAACAGGGATGATGAGGCGTGGATGGGACAAGCCCCGTCGCGCAGCTTCGTGCCCCTGCTCGCGCTCGCCGCAGCCGCCTCCGCCGCAATCGTCCTCTATGCCATTGGCGACTGGGCACTGGCCGCCGGCTTTGCCGCCACGGTCATCACCATCGCCGCGCTGCTCGCCTGGTATCGCCGCCTCTACCCCCCGCCGCTGTCCGCAAGTGATGCCGTGCCCGACTGGACCGTGGCGCGCGCCGCCGCCGACGCCTCCAGCATGGCGATCGCCGTCACCGACCGCGCCGGCCGACTAGTCTGCGCCAGCGACCTGTTCGGCGAATGGTTCCCCGGCTATCCCTCCCCGCCGGCCGTCAATACCGATGCCTCGCTGATCGAGAGCCTGACCGCCGCCGCCCGCGCCGCCTGGCGCGATGGTGAGGCCAAGGTCGAGGCGATCGCCCATGCGACCCTGCGCCTCGACGTCGACATCACCCGCACCGGCCGGTCGGAAGATTATCTGCTCTGGCGCTTCACTCCGATGCGCCAGCCCAGCGCGCTCGACGATGTCCATCGCGTGCTGACGGGCGAAGCCGGACGACAGTTGGGCGAAGCCGGCATCATGGCGGTGATGATCGGCGGCGAAGGCCGCATCCGTGCCGCCAACGGCGCCTTCCTGCTGCGCGCCGCCGGACGGATCGACGCCAACATCACCGGCCGCGATTTCGCCGCCCATATGCGGGTCGATGACAAGGGCCGGCTGTTCCTGGCGCGCGAGGAAAGCGGCGGCCTGCCGCTGCGCCTGCTTCAGGTGCCGCTGCGCCGTGCGTCGCAGCCGGGCGGCGTCCAGAACGGCGCGCAGGACGGCCCGATGCTGCTGCTGCTGATTGACGAGCCGGCCGGCGGGGGCGGCACCTCTGCCCTTTCCTATATCGAAACCCTGCTCTCGCTGCTGCCCTTCGGCCTCGCCATGGCCGACCGCGACGGCCGGGTGCTGTTCGTCAACAAGGCGTTCGCCCGCGCCGCCGGCATCAAGGATGCCGAAACGCCCAGCTATCCCGGCGACCTTGTCGTGCGCGAGGATCAGGCAGCGGTGGCCGACGCGGTGCGACGCTTTGCCGTCGGCCCGCAAATGTCGGGCGACATCGCCGTGCGCATGCGCGAACAGCCCGAGGAACCGATCGCGCTCAGCCTCGCCGGCGTGCGCGGCCTGGGCGAGGCCGCCGTACTACTCAGCCTCAAAGACAATAGCGAGGAATCGAAGCTCAAGCGCCAGGTCGCGCAGGCGACCAAGATGCAGGCGATCGGCCAGCTGGCCGGCGGCGTCGCCCATGACTTCAACAATATCCTGACCGCCATCATCGGCCATTGCGACCTGATGCTGATGCGCCATACGCCGGGCGACAGCGACTATGACGACATCACCCAGATCAAGTCGAACAGCAATCGCGCGGCGGGCCTCACCCGCCAGCTGCTCGCCTTCTCGCGCCAGCAGACGCTGCGCCCGCAGATATTGCAGCTGCCCGACATCGTCGCCGACGTTTCCAACCTGTTGAAACGCCTGCTCGGCGAAAATGTGAAGCTCGACGTCAGCCATGGCCGCAACCTCGGCGCGGTGCGCGCCGACCCCGGCCAGCTCGAACAGGTCATCATCAACCTGGCGGTCAATGCCCGCGACGCCATGCCCGAAGGCGGCACGCTCAATATCCAGACCTATGGCGTGCCCGCCAACCGCGTGCGCGAGATGCGGCAGCAAATCCTGCCGATCAGCGACTATACCGCGCTGCGCGTATCCGACACGGGCCTGGGCATCCCGCCCGACATCTTGTCCAAGATCTTCGAACCCTTCTTCACCACCAAGGAACTGGGCAAGGGCACGGGCCTTGGCCTTTCCACCGTCTATGGCATCGTCAAGCAGTCGGGCGGCTATATCTTCGCCGAATCCGAACTGGGCCGGGGCGCCAGCTTCGTCATTTATCTGCCGGTCTATGCCGGCGGCGACATTGAACAGGCCAAGCCCAAGACGCCGATCAAGCGCAGCGAGACCTGGGGCACCGGCACGGTGCTGCTGGTCGAGGATGAGGATATGGTCCGCGCCGTGGCCGAACGCGCCCTCACTCGCCAGGGCTACAAGGTGCTGACCGCCAGCGACGGCGAACAGGGGCTGGAGGTGCTGGGCGGCAGCGAGAAGATCGACCTGCTGATCTCCGACGTGGTGATGCCCAATATGGACGGCCCGGCGATGGTGGCGCAGGCGCGGCGCAGCTTCCCCGACCTCCCCGTGCTGTTCATGTCCGGCTATGCCGAGGAGCAGCTGCGCAAGTCGATCGACATCGCCAATGTCGCCTTCCTGCCCAAGCCCTTTTCCGTCAACCAGTTGGCCGAAGCGGCGCGCGACGCGCTGGCGATGCGACCGGCGGTGGAATGAACTTGCCCGCCGGCAAACGATTATGCTGGGCATCGCCTGCCCCTTTGGCTAGCGATGGGAAGCAAGAACAAGGGACAAGGGCGCATGGCTGACGGCAAGTCCATCCTCATCGTCGAGGATGAAGCGATGATCGGCATGATGCTGGAAGATTATCTCGACGCGCTCGGCTATCGCCTTCACGCGACCGCCGCGTCGGTGGACGAGGCGTGCGCCCTGGCGCGCGAGGGCGGGTTCGACGCCGCCCTGCTCGACTGCAATCTCCAGGGTGAAAAAAGCTGGCCGGTTGCCGACATATTGGCCCAGCAGTCGATCCCCTTCCTGTTCGCCACCGGCGGCATGGCCGACGATCTGCCGCAGGGCCATGCCGATCGCCCGACGCTGGCCAAGCCCTTCACCATCGGCGCCGTCGAACGCGCGCTGGAGAAGATTCTCGCCGACTGAATAGGCAGGATAGGAAATTTCCGTTCCCCTCTTGTTCCTCAGGAACAAACAGGATACATCATTGGCAGGCGCCGAGTGACTCGACGCGATCCGCTTGACAGGGGATAGGCCGATGACCGCTATGCTCTCACTCATCGATTCCAAGAAGACAGGCACAATGGACAGACAGAAAGCATTGGAGGCGGCGCTCGCCCAGATTGATCGCGCCTTCGGCAAGGGCAGCGCGATGAAGCTCGGCAGCCGCGAGAAGATCGAGATTGAATCGATCTCGACCGGCTCGCTCGGCCTCGACATCGCGCTCGGCATCGGCGGCCTGCCCAAGGGCCGCATCATCGAGATTTACGGCCCGGAAAGCTCGGGCAAGACCACGCTGACGCTGCATGCGATCGCCGAAGCCCAGAAGGCGGGCGGCACCGCCGCCTTCGTCGACGCGGAACATGCGCTCGACCCCATCTATGCCAAGAAGCTGGGCGTCGACATTGACGAACTGATCGTGTCGCAGCCCGACACCGGCGAACAGGCGCTGGAAATCGTCGACACGCTGGTCCGTTCCAACGCCATCGACATCCTCGTCGTCGACTCGGTCGCCGCGCTGGTGCCGCGCGCCGAGATCGAGGGCGAGATGGGCGACAGCCATGTCGGCCTGCAGGCGCGCCTCATGTCCCAGGCGCTGCGCAAGCTGACCGGGTCGATCGCCCGCTCCAAGTGCATGGTGATCTTCATCAACCAGGTGCGCATGAAGATCGGCGTGATGTACGGCAATCCGGAAACCACCACCGGCGGCAACGCGCTCAAATTCTACGCCTCGGTCCGTCTCGACATCCGTCGCACCGGCCAGATCAAGGATCGCGACGATATCGTCGGCAACGCGACCCGCGTGAAGGTGGTGAAGAACAAGGTCGCCCCGCCCTTCAAGCAGGTCGAATTCGACATCATGTATGGCGAGGGCATTTCCAAGATTGGCGAGATGCTCGACATCGGCGTCAAGGCCGGGCTGGTCGAGAAGTCGGGCTCCTGGTTCTCCTATGACTCGGTCCGCATCGGCCAGGGTCGCGAAAACGCCAAGACCTTCCTCAAGGAAAATCCCGAAATGGCAGACCGCCTGGAAAAGGCGATCCGCGGCAAGACCGAGGAAGTCGCCGAAGGGATGATGGCCGGACCCGAAGCGGGGGATGACGACTAAGCAGGACGACCGCGCCCGACCGGATCAACCGGGCGCCTGATCCTGGCTTTCGTCCACCTCTGGCTTCACGCTCTGAAAAGGCCCGTTGCGCGATGGCGCGGCGGGCCTTTTACCTGCCGCGCGCGCGACAGGGCTGTCGCCATGCAGGCGCAACGGAGGGGAAGAGGGAAAAGACCGCTATTCGTGCGGCCGCAGGGCGCGGTTGAGCGAATCCAGCACTTCGGCGATCGGTTCGGTCACGGTGACGCTGCGGCCTTCGCCAAAGCGGATGCGGGTGCCGTCGGTCACGGATGAGACGAAGGTCACCTGGGTAGGGTTGACCGCGGTTTCGGTGCGATCGACGCCGACGAACATGACGAGCATGATCTTCTCTCCCATTTTCGGCCCGTGCCGGACCCATTGGGTGCAAGACTAGCTGCTTTTTGCGCCGTTACCAGAGGCTTTGTGCGGCTCAGCCTGCCTGGATCGCCTGCAGGAACCGGCTCGCCCGATCGTCCAGCCGGTGCGCGACCGTCGCCAGTTGCCCCGCCGCAACGCCGATGTCATGGGCGCCCGCCGCCGCCGCGCTTGCATTGTCGCTGATCTGGCGCGCACTCTGGCGGATATGGTCGCTCGACGATCCGGCTTCCGACAGGCTCGCGGCGATCGACCGGCTGAAGGCGCCATGGCGCGCCACCGCCGAAAAGACCGACGCCGACACCTCGTTCGCGGTCGCCATCGCCGCGTCCATGTGCATATGCCCCTGCGCCACCGTCTCCACCGCCAGTCGGACATGGCCGATGCGCTGTCCGATCTCGGCCGCCGCCTCGCGCGTCTGGCTCGCCAGAGTCTTCACCTCGCGCGCCACCACGGCAAAGCCCTGCCCCGCCTCGCCCGCCCGTGCCGCCTCGATGCTGGCATTGAGCGCCAGCATGCTGGTCGCCCGCGCAATATCGTCGATCAGGGTGATGACCGCGCCGATCCCGTCCGCCTCGACGCGCAGCGCCGCCGTCTGCTCGGCCCCGACCTGCGTCTGCGCCACCGCCGCGCGGATCGCCTCGCCCGCCGCGCGCACCTGGCTTTCCATCGCCTGGAACAGCCCGCCCAGTTCCTGCCCGCCGCTGGCGATGCCGTGCAGGCTGTCGGCCGTCTGTTCCGCCGCGACCGCCATGCCGGCCGCCGCCTCGCCATTGCCCGACGCCCGCTCCACCGCCTGTTCAGCGCGCGCCGACAGCATGTCGGCCATGCCGACCAGATCGGCGATCAGCGCCTCGACATCCGCGCGAAATGCGCCGCTCTCGCGCGTCACATGTTCCAGCCGCCGGGTGCGGGCCAGCGCATCGCGTGTATCCCGCTCCGCCGCCAGCCGCAGCAGCAGCGGACCGCCGACCACGCCGACATAATCGCCGCCCTGCGTCACGATCAGCCCCTCGCAATCGCTCCCCTGCGCCGCATAAAGGTCGATCAGCCGTTCGACGCTGGCACTCTGCTCGACCGTCGCGCACGGCCGCACATGTTCGTCCAGCCGCCCGCCGAAACTGGGATTGCGCAGCAGCGCATGGCCGAAGGGATTGAACAGGATGCGCCGCATGTCGCGCTCATAAATGGCCCCCACCGGCCGATCGGCGGCGTCCACCACCGGCAGCAGCCGCAGCGCCGCATCATCCTGGAAGCGGTCGACGGCCTGGCTGAGCGGCTGGCCCAGCCGGACCGCAGCGCAGCCCTGCGCAAAGGGCAAGGCGGTGCCGGCGGCAACATGCGGCTCCGGGTCGGGCCGATCGAGCATCTGGGGCGCGTACATGGCGCCCGGCCTAGAAGAAAAGGGTAAATGACCGCTTAGTATTTGATGACGCTTTTGTTACAGATCGTTGTTTTTACGGAATTATTTGGCCGGCTTATAGCCAAATGCCTCGCGTGCCAGCTTGACCACCTCGGGATCGGCCGCCGGGAAATCCATCGGCACCAGTTTCTCCAGCCGCTCCGCGACATAGGTCAGCGCCGCGATTCGTCCGGCCTTGCGGTTATTATTGTCGATCACCTTCCAGGGCGCCTGCTTGGTGTCGGTCTTCTCGAACATGTCGTGCATCGCATCCCAATATTCGGCCCGCCTGGCCCGGTTGCGATAATCGTCGGTGCCGGTCTTCCACCGTTTCCACGGCGTATCCAGCCGCTGCGCCAGTTGCTCATCCTGCGTCTCCTGGGTGATGTGGACGAACAGCTTGATGATGTTGGTGCCGGTATCGACCTGCTGCGCCTCGAACGCATTGATATCCTTGTAGCCGCGCTTCCATTCCGCCTTGGTGGCATATTTCTCCACCCGCTCGACCAGCACCCGGCCATACCAGCTGCGGTCGAACAGGCCGATATTCTGGCTGGCGGGCAGCCGGGTCCAGAAGCGCCAGAGGAAATGATGGTCCAGTTCCTCGCGCGTCGGCGCGGCGATCGGGTGAACCTGATAGTAACGCGGGTCCCAGTCCGCCGTCATCCGCTTGATGATGCCGCCCTTGCCCGCGCCATCCCAGCCTTCCAGCATGATGACGGTCCGGCGGCGATGCAGGATATGGGCGACCTGGATCTTCGACAGGCGATGCTGCAGCGCCAGCAGCGCCGCATCATAATCGCCCTTGAACTTCGCCCCGGTCTCATAGTCCGACAGATTGATCGTCATGCGCCGCTCTCCTGCAAGGGGACGGCCGATTAGATCGAACCCCGACGTCAAGAGCAAGCGCGGCCTCAGTGCAGCACGGCATCGGTATCGACCAGCCGCACATCGTGCATCATGTCGAGATAGGCCTGGAGATAGAATTTGTGCGAGGCTCCGACGATCACCAGCATCCGCTGGCGCGGCGCGGCGGCGAAGACGTCGCGAATATTGGCCGCCATGCGCAGGTTGCGCACCTCCCAATAGCCGGCATAGCCGCGCCCGAAACGCTCGGGCGAAGGCTCCTTGAGCGCCGCGCCGAAATCGCTGTCATAGATGGTCTGCGCCTGATCCGGCGCATTATAGGCGCGATAGAGCGCCAGCACGCCGGCCCCCGTCCGGATGCCGGGCTGCAGCGCCGCATCGGCCGCCTTGCGCCGCGCCGTCGCTTCATTGTCCCACGCCTTCATGATCGCCGCGCCCGCCGCCTTCTCCTCCTCGGCATTGCGATAGGGCCGGTCGGCGCTGTGGTCGTCCATCGGTTCCAGCCGCTCCAGCCCCAGCCGGGCAGCCAGCGGCGCGGCAATCAGGAACTCCTCGTTGCGACGCTGGCGCAGCGTTTCCAGCCGCGCCACCAATATGGCGTCCAGCCCATCCCCCGCATGCCGGTCCGCGCCGTCCAGCCGCAGCCATTGCACCAGCGCCGATCCCTGATCCGCCGCCGCCAGGAACAAGGCCGCCATATGGCGCCGGTCCGATGCCGTCGGCCGCTCCGGCCAGGCGGCCATACGCCGCTCGACCTCGGCCGTGGCGGCCGGCACGTCCAGCCCGGTCGCCTGGCGCGCCGGCGTCGCGTCCCAGCAATAGGTTTCCACCGTCTCCGCATAGCGGAACGGCGCGCGACGCAAGGCGTCGCATTGCAGGCCAGACAGGGACTCGACCGCGATCGATTGCGGCTTCCACGCCGCCAGCCGGTCGATCAGCGGCCCCAGCGCCTTTGCATCGAAATCCTTTGGCCAGCCCGACAGATGGGGCGTGCCCAGCACCATCACCTCATTGGGCGGCCCGGCAACCGCCTTCAAAGCGCGCGGATCGAAACCGGGACCAGTCGCCTGCACAGACACCGCCGCAAGCCCCGCTGCCACTATCGCCATGATCGTCCGCATCATCCGCCACGCTCCCTTGCCGCCACGTGTGTTATCATAACAATACAGCAAGGCAAGACGGCAAAGAAAAAGGCCCCCGCCAGATGGCGGGAGCCCTGTTCCTTCCAGCCGAGGGAAAGGCTTATGCCTTCGCCTGCGGCTCCACCACGCGGACATGCAGTTCGCGCAGCTGCTTGAACTCGGCAGCGCTGGGCGCCCCCATCAGCAGGTCTTCGGCGCGCTGGTTCATCGGGAACAGCGTGATCTCGCGCAGATTCTGCGCGCCGCACAGCAGCATCACGATACGGTCGACGCCGGCGGCCATGCCACCATGCGGCGGCGCGCCGTACTGGAACGCGCGATAGAGACCGCCGAAACGCTCTTCCACGTCGGCCTGGCTGAGGCCGACCAGCTCGAACGCCTTCACCATCGCCTCGGGCGACTGGTTACGGATCGAACCCGACGCGATCTCATAGCCGTTGCAGACCATGTCATACTGATAGGCCTTGAGGCTCAGCGGATCCTGATTGTTGAGCGCGTCCAGCCCGCCCTGCGGCATCGAGAAGGGATTGTGGGCGAAGTCGACCTTCTTCTCGTCTTCATCATATTCATAGAAGGGGAAGTCGACGATCCAGCACAGGTCGAACCGGTCCTTGTCGATCAGGTCGAGCGTCTCGCCGACGCGGATGCGCGCCAGGCCCGCCAGCTTCGCTGCCTGCGACTCCTTGCCCGCGGCGAAGAACACGCCGTCATTCGGGCCAAGGCCCAGCGCTGCGATCAGCTTGGCGGTCGCTTCCTCGCCATGATTCTTGGCGATCGGGCCGCCGGGCACGCCATCCTTGATGTTGATATAGCCAAGGCCCGAATAGCCTTCGCCGCGCGCCCAGCTGTTCATGTCGTCGAAGAATTTGCGGCTGCCCGCGCCCGCGCCCGGCGCCGGGATCGCGCGGATCACATTGCCGCTCTCGACCAGGCTGGCGAAGATGCCGAAGCCCGAGCCGTGGAAATGCTCGGTCACGTCCTGGATGATGATCGGGTTGCGCAGGTCCGGCTTGTCGCTGCCATATTTCAGCATGGCTTCGGCATGCGGAATGCGCGGGAAGCTGCCGGCCGGGGTGACCGGCTTGCCCTGCGCAAATTCCTCGAACACCGATGCGATGACCGGTTCCATCGTGTTCCAGACATCTTCCTGGGTGACGAAGCTCATTTCCAGGTCGAGCTGGTAGAATTCGCCCGGCAGACGATCGGCGCGCGGATCTTCGTCGCGGAAGCAGGGCGCAATCTGGAAATAGCGGTCGAAACCGGCAACCATCAGCAGCTGCTTATATTGCTGCGGCGCCTGCGGCAGGGCGTAGAACTTGCCCGCATGGATGCGGCTGGGCACCAGGAAGTCGCGCGCGCCTTCCGGGCTGGACGCGGTCAGGATCGGCGTCGAATATTCGGTGAAGCCGGCATCTTCCATGCGGCGACGCATGTCGCGGATGATCTTGGTGCGGGTGACGATATTGGCGTGCAGCGTTTCGCGGCGCAGGTCCAGGAAGCGATAGCGCAGGCGGATATCCTCGGGATATTCCTGCTCGCCCGCCACCGGCAGCGGCAGTTCGGCCGAGGTCGACAGCACGGTCACCTTGTCGGCCACGACCTCGATCGTGCCGGTCGCCATCTTCGGGTTGGTCGCTTCCGGGCCGCGCGCGACCACGGTGCCGTCGATCGTCACGACCGATTCCGCACGCAGGCCGTCTAGGATGCGCAGCGGCTCGCTGTCCGCCTTGGCGACGATCTGGGTCAGGCCATAATGGTCGCGCAGGTCGATGAAGAGAACGCCGCCATGATCGCGCTTGCGATGCACCCAGCCGGACAGGCGCACATTCGCGCCGACATCGGCTTCACGAAGGGCGCCGCAATTGTGGGTGCGATAGGCGTGCATGGCGTTTCGATCTTTCAAATTCGTTTTACGGAAATGACAAATTGTTGCGGCCCGGCTATGGGCTTGCCTTGTCGACTATCGACCAGCCCGCAGGACGCGGGCCAGCCCATAATAAGATCGAAGACCATATGCAAATTCATCCGCTGATTACCGACAGCAAGACGCTTTCCGATTTCTGCGCCCGCATGGCCAAATCCCCCTATGTCGCGGTGGATACCGAGTTCATGCGCGAGAATAGCTACTGGCCCGAACTCTGCCTGGTCCAGGTCGCCGACTCCAACGAGGCCGCGGCGATCGATCCCAAGGCGCCGGGCATCGACCTTACGCCCCTGCTCGACCTGCTGGTCAATAATGAGGACGTGCTCAAGGTCTTCCATGCCGGCGGCCAGGACATCGAGATCGTCCATAATCTGACCGGCAAGACGCCGCATCCGATGTTCGACACCCAGATCGCCGCCATGGCGCTCGGCCTTGGCGAACAGATCGGCTATGGCAACCTCGTCGACGCCTGGCTCGGCGTGCAACTCGACAAGGGCGCACGGTTCACCGACTGGGCGCGCCGCCCGCTCGACAAGCGCCAGATCGACTATGCGATCGGCGACGTCACCTATCTGATCGAAATCTTCCCCAAGATGCTGGAAGAATTGCGCAAGACCGGGCGCGGCGACTGGCTCGACCAGGAAATGGAGCGGATCAGCGATCCGTCCAATTACGAGAATGATCCATCCGAAGCCTGGAAGCGCGTCCGCATCGCCAGCCGCAAGGCCGATGTGCTGGGTCGCCTCAAGGCGCTGGCCGCCTGGCGCGAGAAGGAAGCGCAGGACAAGAATCTGCCGCGCGGCCGCATCGTCAAGGACGAGACGCTGGCCGACATCGCCAGCCACCCGCCGCGCGCGCAGGAGGATCTGGGCAAGGTGCGCGGTCTCTCCGCCACCTGGAAGAGCAACGACATTGGCGGCCGGCTGATGGCTGCGCTCGGCGCGCACAAGCCGCTCGGCAAGGACGAGATGCCCGAGCGCGATCCCAAGCGTCCGGGCCTGGGCAAGGATGGCGCACTGGTCGCCGACCTGTTGAAGCTGTTGCTCAAGATTCGCTCGCGCGACATCAATGTCGCCCCGCGCCTGCTCGCCCGCACCGACGATATCGAGGCGCTGGCCGCCGGCGTGCGCGACGATCTCGCGATCCTGGAAGGCTGGCGCTATGACCAGTTCGGCCGGGACGCGGTGGACCTGGTCGAAGGACGCCTTGCCTTTGCGGTCAAGAATGGCCGGCTCAAGATGACGCGGACTGAATAAGGAGACGGACGATGCGGATGCCGGTGCCCATGCCGATGATGGCGATGATACTCCTGCCCCTGGCCGCCTGTGCCGGAACCGGCAGCGAAGGCCCCGGCTCCGCATCGCCGCCTGCCATGGCGCAGGGGCCGTGCAGCCATGACGGGCTCGACCGCTTCACCGGCCAGAAGGCGACGGCCGATCTGGGCGCGGAACTGCTCAAGGCATCGGGCGCCAAGACGCTGCGCTGGGGCGGCCCCAATATGGCCATGACCATGGACTTCCGTCCCGACCGGCTGACCGTCAGCTATGACGATCAGATGGTCGTCACCAGCGCCCGCTGCGGCTGACCCGCGCCCGCCTCATTCGGCGGCGCGCGGTAACTCCACCACTGTGCTCCCATCGAGCGCGGTGATCAGCACCACCGCCCCCTCGGCGCCATAGGCGCCGTGCAGGGCGACGATAGAGGCCTTCACCGCCACCGCCTCGCCGCGATTGCTCAGCAGCATGGTCTGCACGCATTGCGCGCCCTGCCCCTGCATCGCTCGCTCCAGCGCCTGGCGGAATGCCGCGCGGCCATGGGTGAGGACCAGGTCGGTCAGTTGCACGCCCATCACCCGTTCGCGCGGCAGGCTCAGCATGTCGGTGAAGGGCACATCGACCGCGTCGATCGTGCCGCGCACCGACAGGCGGACATAGCCGACATCGCCATGGGCGGTCATCGCCTCGATGATCGCGGCCTTGGCATCGGCCAGCCGATGGCGGCGCACATCCTCGGTAATGTCGCGGAACATGATGACGGTTGACCTTCCAAGGGGAAAACTCTGCAGCCGCAGCCAGGCGCCGTCGGCAAAGGGGGAGGGAATATCGGCTGCGCTCGGCTCGCCGCCGCTCACGGTGCGGCGCACATGCACTTCCATCAGACTGCCGCTGATGGAAGGCAGGACGACGTCCAACTTCGGACCGACCATCTGCCCCACCGGCTTGCGACAGATGGCGCTGGCGACCCGGTTGACGAAGTCGACGCGCATATCCTGGTCGCAGATGATCACCGCCTGATCGACCCAGTCGGCCAGCGCGAACAATTTCTCCTCGGCGCTCTCCTGACCGGCGTTGCCCGACTGGGCTTTGAGCGCCCGGAATTCGTTGACGCCCAGCAGCACATGGGTCGCCCGGCCATGATGGGTGATGTAGAGCGGCGTGCGTGTCGCCATGTCGCGACATTCGGAAAAGCCGCGGACTAGGTCGGCCGCGGTGACGACCGGACTTTCGGCCGGATAACCACCCTCTCCCTCCATTCCATCACTCCCTACTGGGTTCAGATGGCGCGTAACGCGCTGGGTCATGTCCCTTGATGCCATAATTATCGGCCCTCCATCAATCGGACAAAAACAGAAACGATATGCCTTTCGCCGGACGGCGCAGTCTCAAGAGGGAATGGTGGCCATTTCCGCATCCTGTTTCCCTTGTTCAGGCCGGAAACGCGTGTTTCCGGTCCATCTGCGTGCCCATGGCCATCACGACCAGCACCGGCACCGCCCAGATTGTCGACATGGCGTAGAAGAATTTGGTGAGGTAGGCGGGCGACACGATCACCGCGACCTGAACCGCAGCCACATTCAGTTGGAAGGCGGCGACGATGATCGGCCAGCGCCGGCTGCTCAGCATCGAAATGATGATCTTGAACAGCAGCGAGGCGCATTCGATCGCCAGGATCGTGCGGATCAGCACCGCCTCCGGCCGGATGGTCAGGACCGCCGTCTGGGCCAGGATGAACCCCGCCCAGACGCCGACGATGCTCCAGCGCCCGGTCGCGCCGCCATAGCGCACCACGAAGATCGAGGTGGCGATCAGCGCGATCGTATAAGCGAGGAAGATCTGCACGATCCTGCCTTCCGGTCCGGTCGCGTCAGGCGACCAGGCGCAGGGCGTCGGCCTGCTTTTCTTCCAGCGCGCTCCACGGGCTATAGCAGCCGTCGGCGCGTTCGGCCTGGTTGGTCTTCATGCGGATCTTGGTCGCCTCCAGATGGGCGCCCAGCAGCTGCTCGCGGCTCTGCATCATCGTGTCGATGCAGCCATGGAAGCGCTTGAACAGCTTCTGTCCCTGTTCAGGGGCGAGGCCGATGGTGCGGGCGGTGTCGATCATGTCGGCGCTCATCCGCAGCGTGTGGGCCAGAACATCGTCCAGCTTCACATAGGCATCGCGGACCTGGCCGCTCAGGTTGAAGAAGGTGTCGTCCGACATGTGCATTTCGCTCTTGGCGGCGCGCTCGGCGCGGCGGGCATTGGACATGGCAAGGCTCCCTTTTCAGGCCAGCGCTCGCTGGCCCATCAGATGGTTGGATTGTTGGAGACCGTCAGCCGAACAGATGATTGAGCCAATATCCCATCGTGATCAGCGCGGCCAGGGAACCCCCTGCCCATAACGCGACCCGGAAGATGGTCGTCAGGATCTGCCATCGATTCAGCCCATGCGGTTCCCCTCCCATGGTTGCCAGAATCCGGTTACCCAATTGGCGCAAACGACCCTTTTCCTGCCGCTCTGCACCAGCCGGGATATCGCCGGTCCGGGTCGGCCTGCTTGGTGCCGACGCCTCCTTCTCACCCGCCATCACCGGTTCAACAAGCGGCTCCGGCTTTAATTCAAATTGCTTGAATTGCGCGTTTTTCTCGGCCTCTACCAATATCCGGGCCGCCTCGCGCCGATCCTTGGCGCCCAGCGCCACGGTCGCGCGATAGACATATTGGTCGACCGTACCGGGGGTCAGCGATGTGCGCTGCGCGATCTGCTTGGAGGTATAGCCCTGTGCCACCAGCCGCAGGCATGCCCGCTGATTATCGTCCAGACTGGCAACCGCATTCGACATTCCAACCCCTCTGATCGCCCACAGGGAATCATGCCCCGGAACGGATGTAAACTTCTTCTATGATCAATTTTTTATGATGGCGGCCAAGCTATTGATTTATATCAGATACACTTCATCCATATCGGTGAGACGAAAAAGGCGACGCCTGTGGGCATCGCCTGTTTCCGTTACGGAATCCAGTCATGACATGACTCGATCCGCAATAGCTGCAATCGGGAACCCGGATAGCGCCCCGAAAGGCGCCGTCTACAGTTCCAGGCCGATCAGCGTACCGCTGCCGATCCGGTCGACATAGCGCTTGCCATCGACCTCCAGCCAGTCCGGCGTCACTTCCAGCCGGCGCCCGTTGATCGTGGTCCGCAGATGCTCGACCGCAAGCCGGTTGCGTGCAACGATACGCAAAACGCACAATCCGTCGCCCCGCGCCGCCATCATCGAATAGCGGTCGCCACGCAACAGGAAATGCCAGCTGCCGTCATGCGGCTTCCATTCATTGCCATCGATCACCTGCATCGGCGTGCCGTCGGCCGCGCCCAGCCTGACGCTGATCCGCGTCGCCCCCATGGATCGGCGCGGCGGCGCGAAGATCAGGATCGGCTCGCCATCCAGGGTGATGGGAATCGGCGTATCGCGCAGCAGCCGCGATCCACCGACGATCAATTGCGGCAATTCGTTGGAGAAGGGCAGGCGATCGCGCGCGAAGTGGCGCTGGCGTACCACCGGATTGGCATGGAAGCTGTGGACCTGATTCGCGGTCAGCCGCCCTTCCTCCACCAGCCCGTGACAGGTCGGGCAGAGCAGCGTCGCCCCCGGCCCGTCTGGCAGCCCCAGATAACGATAGATGGTCACCCCGCAGCGCACGCAGGCGAAGCCGCAGGACTGCCGAATCTCGGCCCGCTGATCGGCCGTCAGTTCCGGCAACAGCGGCATTACGCGCAAACCCACCATCAAGGCGCCCCCTTTTTCCCGCCGTCCGCCTGATGCGGATCGACGTTGCTTGTTCCTGGCGTCCTCGTGCGGGTGGAAAGCTCTGCCGGCCCCTGGGCTCCTATTGGTTAAAATAAATGCGCCCAAGTCAAGGGCCTAGACATTATGTTCGACAAGAAAATGGCGGATTTCGTGCGCTTTCCGTGCGCGCCGCCTCTGCCCGACCGCTCAGCGCTGGGGCAGAAGGTCCAGGTTGCGGGCTGCCGCAATCGCCCGAATCCGGCCCGGTCGCGGCATGTTGCGGATCGCGATTTCCGCTACGTCACCGGCGCTGAACAGCTCGACATTGCCGACATCGAACAGCCGCTGGCCGAAGGTCTGCGTGATCCGCACGCTACGGATACTGGACAGCGCGATCTCGGTCCGCTGCTTGGCCAGCAAGCCACGTTCCAGCAGCACCTCGCGCTCGCTCAGCGCCAGCCGCTCGCCCTTGTGCATCACCCACCACACGCCGATCGCCAATATGCCGACCACCGAAACCAGCAGCAGCAGGAACAGGAAGGGATGCGCCCGGACCATCGCCGGATGCTCGTCATACAGCCATGCTTCGCTCACGCCGCCTCCTTCGTCTGGCTTCCGCGGTTTTTCACCATGCCCCCGGCGCGGCGTCAAGGCGCCGTCCGCCGCCCCCTGTGCAGCCACCATGGTTAACCAAAAATTTCCCAATATTTACTAGCGATGGCCTCCGATTGGGGATGAATCATGGCCTATAGCCTGCATGATATTGGTGACGAAGACCGGGACCGGTCGGACCATTGGCTGAATGACAAGCAAGACGAGCGCCGCGCCATCGTGCCGCTGCGCCTCATCCTCATTGCCCTGTTTATGGGCGCGCTGCTGCTGGTCCTGATGCGCCATGTGCTGCCCGCGTCGACGACGGCTTCGGCACCATCCGTCGACGCCCCCGCCACCATATCCACCCGTTTTGCCGCCTGTGACGATCTGGACGGCCAGGCCTGTGTCCTCGCCACCGACGCCTATGCCTATCAGGGCCGTCGCTACCATCTCGCCGACATCAGCGCGCCCCGACTCGAAGGCGCTGACTGCCCGCAGGAAGCCGCCCTTGCCCGCGCCGGCCGCACCGCGTTGCAGGGCATGCTGAACGGCGGCAGCTTCGAAGCCCATGCCGATCCCGCCGACAGTGACCCGACCGCCCGCATACTGCTCCGTGACGGCGTCTCGCTGGGCCAGCTCCTCATTCTCAAACGCTATGCCCGTCCCTGGTCAGCCAGGCCAATCGACTGGTGCGCGGCCGGCTAAGACCGCGATCCCGCGGCGGGACGTTCCAGATCGGGACCGACAGCGCCCGTATCCGCCATTTGCGCATTGCACGTTAACCAAGAAAATATCCCATTCGTTGCTCCATCATTGCTATGAAGCATCATGGTCGAAACGAAGCCGAAGCGAACAAGGCTGACGGAGCTGGACGCGTTGCGCGGAATCGGCGCCTTGTGCGTGCTGGTCTTCCATTATTCGACCCGCTTCCATGAGCTGTTCCCGCAGGCCAGCCATGTGCCCTTCAGCTTCCCCGGCGGCAATTACCGCGTGCTGCTGTTCTTCACCATTTCGGGCTTTGCGATCTTCTTCACGCTGGACCGGATCAGCACGGTCGCCGACTTCATCGTCAACCGCTTCGCCCGCCTCTATCCCGCCTATCTGGTGGCGATGCTGGTGACGCTGTCGATCGAATATCTGGCCCAGGCGACCCAGTTGCTGGTTGGCCCCTTTGCGATTCTCGCCAATCTGACGATGCTCCAGGGCTTTGCCTTCATTCCCGAAGTGGACGGCGCCTATTGGACGCTGACGGTGGAGATCGCTTTCTATTTCTGCATGGTCTCGATCTGGAAATGGATTGGCCTGCGGCATCTGGAACCGACGCTGGTGGTCTGGCTGATCCTGCGCTGGGTTATGCAGCTCTGGCCCGACATCGTGCCCGAACGGGTCGTGATGCTGCTGGTGCTGCGCTACACGCCCTTCTTCATCATCGGCATGCTGGCCTACCGCATCTGGGCGGGACAGCGCAGCTGGCAGCAACAGGCGCCCTATGCCACGCTGGCGCTGCTGTCGATCGCGACCATGGAAACATGGGACGTGACGATTGTCGGCCTGGTGCTGATGGCGACCTTCGCAGCGCTGATCCGCAACCATCTGCGCTTCCTGGCGATCCGGCCGCTCGTCTGGATGGGCGGGATCAGCTACAGCTTCTACCTGATCCACCAGCATGTCGGTTTCGTCGTCATGCTGGAAATCGCCAGGGCCGGCTATAGCCCCTGGATCGGCTTTGCCGCCGCCTTCCTGGTCGCGCTGACACTTGGCACGCTGATCAACCGCCTGGTCGAGCGACCGGCGGGAGAGATCATCCTGCGCTGGTGGAAGAAGCGGCGACGGGCGCCCGGCCCGCTCGCGGAAATCGCGCCGAGCGGATGAAGGCGCTGCCGCAGCGGCAGCGCCCCCTTGCCATCAGGGCTGCGCGACCGGCGCGGCTGCCGCCGCATTCTCGGGCAGGCCGCCCAGCTGCGTCACCAGTTTCGTATAAGCGTCGAGATAGGCGAGCACGATCACCTGACCGATCTCGGTATTCTGGTAGCCGCCGCCGCCTGCGCCGGCAAAACCGCCCCACCAGCTCGACCCGCCGCTCGCGTTGAAGCTCAGGTCCGACTTGCGGGCATAGCCTTCGGTCAGCGCCTCTTCCTCGGTGGTGCGGGCATTGACGACCGAGAGGGTGACATTGGCCTCGCTCTTCTTGACGTTGATGCCGCCAGCGATCCGGCCCCAGGTGCTGCCACCCATGAAGCCGCCGAGCACGCCGCCCAGCGAATTGCCGCCGCTGTTGCGGTTGGAGGAGACGATGTCCGGCTCCAGGAAATAATCCGCCGCCTTCACCTGGCCACGGCCCAGATTGCTGTTCGCCTGCAATTCGCCATTGTCAGCCATGGCGCGTTCCATGTTGCGGCTCGCCATCGACCGGCCACGATTGACCAGGCCGAAGCAGCCCGACTGCTGCACGAAAATCTTCAGGATCGCCTCGGGGCTGCCCAGATTGAGTTCGCGCCACCACTGATTGTCGGGCTCGACGATCGCGACGGTGCCAAGGCGGCGGGTGCAGCGCGGGATTTCCGCCTGCTTTCGCGACTGTTCCTGACGGGCCGACGAACCCTTTTCGGCGGCCATCGCCATCGGCGCGGCCGAACCAAGGCAGACCGCAGCCGCAGTCAGCATCTTCAATACACGCATTTTCAAAAACCCCGTTTCCTGTCTGGTCGAGAGAAATTGGTGCGCCCCGGATATTTTTCTGGAACGTAACACAGCCGCAGGGGGCTTCCAAGCAAAGGGGGTTAATGACGATGCTTGTCATCGCACGGCAATTTCGCGTGCCATGCACTACGTGATCCTGCTGACAGCGCCCGCAACTGCTGCTATCGGGCGCCGATGACCGACCTGTCCCATATCCGAAACTTTTCGATCATTGCACATATCGACCATGGCAAGTCGACGCTGGCCGATCGCCTGATCCAGCGCACCGGCGGCCTGACCGACCGTGAGATGAGCGCGCAAGTCCTTGACAACATGGACATCGAGAAGGAGCGCGGGATCACCATCAAGGCGCAGACCGTGCGCCTGGACTATACCGCCAAGAATGGCGAGACCTATGAGCTCAACCTCATGGACACGCCGGGTCATGTCGACTTCGCCTATGAGGTGTCGCGGAGTCTCGCGGCCTGCGAGGGCGCGCTGCTGGTCGTCGATGCCGCGCAGGGCGTGGAAGCGCAGACGCTGGCCAACGTCTATCAGTCGATCGAGCATGATCATGAGATCGTGCCGGTGCTGAACAAGATCGACCTGCCCGCCGCGGAGCCGGAAAAGGTCCGCGCGGAAATCGAGGAGGTGATCGGCCTCGACGCGTCGGAAGCGGTGCTGGCCAGCGCCAAGTCGGGCATCGGCATCGACGACATCCTGGAAGCGATCGTCACCAAGATCCCGGCGCCCAAGGGCGATCGCAACGCACCGCTGGAAGCGATGCTGGTCGACAGCTGGTACGACCCCTATCTGGGCGTCGTCATCCTGGTGCGCGTGGTCAACGGCGTCATCAGGAAGGGCCAGGCGATCAAGTTCATGATCGGCGGCACCGAACATCTGATCGACCGCGTCGGCTGCATGCGCCCCAAGATCGAGGCGCTGCCGGAACTCGCCGCCGGCGAGATCGGCTTCATCACCGCCCAGATCAAGGAAATCGCCCAGACCCGCGTCGGCGACACGATCACGACCGTGAAGAATGGCGCCGCCAAGCCGCTGCCGGGCTTCAAGGAAGTGCAGCCGGTGGTGTTCTGTGGCCTGTTCCCGGTCGACGCCAATGATTTCGAGAAATTGCGCGAGTCGATCTCGAAGCTGCGCCTCAATGACGCCAGCTTCTCGTTCGAGATGGAAACCTCCGCCGCGCTCGGCTTCGGCTTCCGCTGCGGTTTCCTCGGCCTGCTGCATCTGGAAATCATCCAGGAGCGGCTGAGCCGCGAATATGATCTGGACCTGATCACCACGGCACCGTCGGTCGTCTATGACATGCACATGAAGGATGGTCGCACCCTTCACCTGCACAACCCGGCCGACATGCCCGATCCCAATCATATCGAGATGATCGAGGAGCCCTGGATCGAGGCGGTGATCTACTGCCCCGACGAGTATCTCGGCTCGATCCTGAAGCTGTGCCAGGACCGTCGCGGTATCCAGAAGAACCTCACCTATGTCGGCGGCCGCGCCCAGGTGACCTATGAACTGCCGCTCAACGAAGTGGTGTTCGACTTCTATGATCGCCTCAAGAGCATCAGCCGTGGCTATGCCAGCTTCGACTATCACCAGATCGGCACGCGTGAGGGCGACCTCGTCAAGATGAGCATCCTCGTCAACAACGAGCCGGTCGATGCGCTGTCGATGATCGTCCACCGCTCCGCCGCCGAAGCGCGCGGCCGCCACATGTGCGAGCGCCTCAAGGATCTGATCCCCCGCCACCTGTTCAAGATCCCGATTCAGGCGGCGATCGGCGGCAAGGTGATCGCGCGCGAGACGATCGCGGCGATGCGCAAGGACGTCACGGCGAAATGCTATGGCGGCGACATCACCCGCAAGAAGAAGCTGCTGGAGAAGCAAAAGGAAGGCAAGAAGCGGATGCGCGAATATGGCAGCGTCCAGATTCCGCAGGAAGCCTTCATCGCCGCCCTGCGCATGGGCGACGAGAATTAGGATAGGCGCCGGCGGGTGGGATCATCCGCTGCCAAAACATGACATCGCCCATGATCCGCTATGGGATCATGGGCGATTTTCGTTTCATTCTGCCTTGTACAGTGATCCTGTCAGTCGGTGACCTTGAACCGAGTGCCGACGAATAGCCCTACTGCGAAATGTGTATCCTGTCCGGCAAAGGCGCGGCCGAACAATTTTGCGCCGGCGTGCAATCCCTCCGTGGCGCTGGTGACGAAACTGATCGGCACGTCATATTCCAGCCGGTCCCTGGAGAAATTCCAGCTCGCCTTCGGCGCGATGCCGAGCGGCAACTTGATATTGCTCATGTCCCAGCGGAATTCGGCGCCGAGCTTCACGAACCAGTTCTTGTCCAGCGGCGCGAGGTTGGTGGTAACGCAGTGCGTGGTTCGATCGTCCTGATCGGGAGTCGGGCAGACAATCTGATCTTTGTTGTCATCAGCGATGGATAGTTCCTCCCCCATTTCCAGCAAGGCGGCGAGCCGGAAGGGGCGGCGATTATCGACGCCCTCGGGCCGACGCTTGCCCAGCAGCACGCCGGCGCTCCCTCCGATCGACCAGGGCGTCCCATCGGTCTTTCGCGATTTTATCCCCAGGGGCTCGTCCGCCTTCAGATAATCGGGATCGAGGCTGGCGAGATCACGATATTCGTCCGATGCATGACCGATGCTCGCCGTGATGGTCCAGTCCCACAGCGGATCAGGTACACCCCATAGCGCATTGGACAAAGCTTCCATCCCGGCTGCCGACTTGACACCTGTCAGCATCGATTGTGGGGACGTGCAGTTCGCCTTTGCCTGACTGAGATCCGTTTCGGCGTTGAGCCTGTCTGCGGCGTTGACCACTGCCGGCGGCGGCTGAAGTCGCTGGTCGTGTGTGTAAGCCGTGGCCGTGACTTCGCGCTGGCAGATGGCCGTTATGATGGCGGCCGCGTCATATAGGGCCTGATCCATTTCTGCGCGGCTGCGTCGGCGCGAATAGGCGCGGCTATAGGAAATCTTGAACTTGGCATCGTTGCCAAAGCCGTCGGACGATCCAAGGATGGCATCACCGTCCTTCAGCTTGGCCGATAGCTCGAACGCCAGTTGGTCCGTCATTGGCCGATCGCCAACGATTTCGCCGTTCACCCGGAACAGCTTCTTAGCATTGATTGGCCAGCTATATTTCAGCGCAACGCGTGAACCGCCCTCTGCCATCGTGAGTTGCCCAGCTAAGCCGATGCTGCTGACGTCGCGCTCCAACGGGGCTGTTGGAATCGCTTCCAGGACCCGCACATCATATGCGCGCCGAGCCGCCAGGAAGTCGGCGCTAGCTTTATTGGGACGGTCAAAGAATCGCTCTGTATCGAACTGCGGTGCCGGTGGGATAATGGGCGGTGGCACGGGTATGAACGCAGCAAGCTCCTTGCGGGTCTTGGCCAGGGCGTCGCGTGCTGCAACCGCGTTTCGATCGGCGACGTCGGCTGCGGCCATGTCCTTTTTCAGTTGCGCCTTTACCTCATTCCGAAACTCGACGGATTGCGAGGACGCTGACTGCCCGGCTGCCTTCAACCGATCGTTCAGGATGTCCAGAAAGGCCTTTGTCGCTTCCGCCTTCTTGCGCGCTTCCAAGGCATCGGTTTCGGCCTTGGTGGCGGCCGTTTCCGCACGCGCTAACCCATCGGAGAGGTGGTCCTTGGATGGCCGCATATGGGATATGGCCTGTCCATATATGGGTGCTGCGGCCAGAGTTCCGGACAGTCCGGTAATGGCCAGTAAAAATTTCGTCCTCCGCATCGTCATCCCCCTGATAATATAACGATATCGAAACGATATATTCTTCCCTGTTCGAGGCAATCATTCTTAATGAGCGACCAACATCAGCCGGTGGGGCGATATATTGGGAACAATGGGCAAATCGCGCAGGATTTGCTTGCGGCAGGCGCGATATGTCCGGGGGCAGGTAGCGGGGGGCCGCTTAATTGCCCGTCAGCGCGCGCCGTCGCCGGATTTCCTCAAGGACGCGTTCGACCGCAGCGATGGCCGCGGGGCTGCCGGGGCCGCTATTGGGATCCGGCGTGGGGGCCTTGCGACCGGCATGGGCCGGCGACAATGGGGTGAAGCGATCGGGCGCGCGGCACCGCAGCAGGAACATCAGCAACCGGTCATTATAGACCCGCCGGGTACCGACCAGCTTGCCATAGCTGTAGACCGGCACTTCGACGCCATGGATGGCGCGCTCCATGGCGATATCCTCCAGTCGGCGCACGCCCTGGTCGAGTGCGGCCTGCCAGGCGGCGGCAAAGGAGTCCGCGTTGCGCGCGCGGCGCAACTGATAGGCGGAGACGGCCGATTTGCCGGCCTGGGCGGCGGCATGGGTGACCGAGCCGGAATCGGCCAGCGCCGCGATGAAGATATGTTGCCGCGCCACGGTCCAGCCATCGTGCCGACCGCGCCGGGGGACCGGCTGGAAATCGGTCAGGGCGTTGGGCCGGGTGGAGACAGCGGCCGCAGCATCAGGCGATGTCGGCCAGGGCGGAGGGGGTGAGGGGATCGAGTTCATAGCGACGAATATAACCTATATGGTTATATGTAGGACAGCCCTCAGCGCGCGCCAGTCGATCGGCCGGTTCGAGCGGGGCTGGGCATGATAGTGGAGGATGAGACGCTGGCCGAGTGAAACACCATCGCGGACGCGGATGCGCGCGTCCGGATGGCTGTCTGCCGGGGCCGCATGGGTGACGAGAACCAAGCATCATCCATCGGGGTGGAGGCCATCGGGCTTCCACCCCGATTTGCTATTGCCTGCCGGCGCGGTCGCGCGTCAGCCCTTGCTGTCGGCCGCCCGCTTATAGCCGTCGAGTTGCTCCGCCAGCACCTTGTCGACGATCGGCGCGATCGGCGCCAGGCCAGCGCGCATATAACCGCCCACCGAATAGGTCAGCGTCACACGGCTGCCGCCCGGCGCGGGCGCGATGGCGAAGTCCAGCACGCCGGTCACGGCCTCGCTCTGCAGCGGCCCCAGAGCGCCGCTCAGCCGCAATCGCTGGCGCGGCGCGGCATAGATGACCCGCGCATGTTCGATGCTGCCGGACGTGCCCTTGCCGCTCCTGTCGGGAATGGTCTCGCAGAAGCAGCCTCCGGCCTTCGCCTCCAGCACCATGTTGCGCGCATCGCCGCTATAGGTGTGGGCGCTGCTCCACCAGCGCCCCGGCTCTGCCAGCAGCGCATAGGCCGCGTCGGGCGCCAGCGCCACGTCCACGCTCGCCTGCACGACAAAGCCGGCATCGCTGCTGGCAACCACCCCACCCTGTCCGGGCGCAGCCGCCAGCGCCATGCCGGCGCCTGTCAGTATCGATTTGATTGGATAGGCCATGTCCCCTCCCCGCCTTGTCGCCGGGGAGGGAGAATAGCTCAGGCCGGAACGCCGTCCAAGATGGCGACGATCGCGCCGCTGACGTCGTTCATGTCGGCCATGCCGTCGACGCGGCTGACGATGCCGCGCGCTTCGTAGATCGGCAGGATCGGTGCGGTCTTGGCGCGATACTCGGCCATGCGGGTACGCACCGTTTCCTCATTGTCGTCGGGACGACGCTTGAACTCATGCCCGCCGCACTTGTCGCACGTACCCTCGACCTTGGGCTGCTTGAAGACATCATGATAGCCTTCGCCGCAGGTCGCGCAGGTGAAGCGACCGGTAATGCGCTCGACCAGCGCATCCTCGTCCACTTCCAGCTCGATCACATGATCGAGCGTGCGGCCGCGATCGGCCAGGATGGTGTCGAGCGAATGGGCTTGGGCCTCGGTCCGCGGATAGCCGTCGAAGATCACGCCGGTATCGGCCGCCAGCGCATCAAGCGCTTCGCCGATGATACCCGAGACGACCTCGTCCGGCACCAGCGAACCCGATTCCATCAGCGCCTTAGCCTGAAGGCCGACCGGAGTCCCCGCCTTGACCGCAGCCCGCAGCATGTCGCCGGTCGACAGCTGAACCATGCCACGGCTGTCGACGAGCCGCGTGGCCTGGGTGCCCTTGCCGGCACCCGGAGGACCAAGCAGAATGATATTCATTGCGCGCATTCTCCCCTTGTACTTGCGCTTGCCTGTCTGCGCCCCCTTAGCGCAGACGGCCCTTCAGCTTCGCCTTCTTGATCAGATCCCCATATTGATGGGCAAGCAGATGGCTCTGGATCTGGGTCACGGTATCGACCGTAACATTGACGACGATCAGCAGGCTAGTCCCACCAAGGTAGAAGGGAATTCCCGCCCGGGCGATGGCAAATTCCGGCACCAGACAGATGAAGGCCAGGTAGGCGGCACCGATCACGGTGATCCGGGTCAGGACATAATCGAGATAATTCTCGGTATTCTTGCCCGGACGGATGCCCGGAATGAAGCCGCCATTGCGCTTCAGATTGTCGGCCGTCTCTTCCGGATTGAACACCACGGCGGTGTAGAAGAAGCAGAAGAAGACGATGCCCAGGCCATAAAGAGCCATGTAGAAGGGGCTGCCGTGCGACAGATACTGGTTGATCGTCAGCACGATGCTGCTCCAGCGGCTGTCATCGTCCGCCTTCACGCCCATGAACTGCGAGATGGTCAGCGGCAGCAGCAGAAGCGAGCTGGCGAAGATCGGCGGGATCACGCCGGCGGTGTTGACCTTCAGCGGCAGATGGCTGCGATCGGCCTGCATCAGCCCCTGGCGCGTCTGGCGCTTGGGATACTGGATCAGCACCCGGCGCTGCGCCCGTTCCATGAAGCAGATGAAGGCAATCAGACCAAAGCCCAGCACCACGACCAGGAAGATGACCAGGCCCGAGATCGAGCCTTCGCTGCCCGACTTGAACAGGTTGCTCAGCGTCACCGGCAGCTGTGCGACGATACCGGCCATGATGATCAGCGAGGTGCCGTTGCCGATGCCGCGCGAGGTGATCTGCTCACCCAGCCACAGCAGGAACATGGTGCCGCCGATCAGCGAGATGATCGCCGAGACGACGAACAGCATGCCGGGGTCCACGACCACGCCCTGCGCCTGCCAGTTGGCGGCGGCGGCATAGCCCTGCACGGCGGTCAGGCCGACGGTGCCATAGCGGGTATATTGGTTCAGCTTCTTGCGGCCGCTCTCACCTTCCTTCTTGATCGCCGCGAGCTGCGGCGAGAGGGAGGCGGCCAACTGCACCACGATGGACGCGGTGATATAGGGCATGATGCCGAGCGTGATGAGGCTCGCGCGCGACAATGCACCACCCGAGAAGGTGTTGAAGATGTCGAGGATGCCACCGGCCGACTTCTGCGACCAGGCCGCGAGCGCGGTGGGATCGATACCCGGCAGCGGCACGAAGCTGAGGAAGCGGAAGACGATCAGCGCGCCGAGGGTGAACCAAAGGCGCTTCTTGAGGTCGGTCGCCTGGCTGAACTTCGCGAGGCTGAGATTGGATGCGAGCTGGTCGGCTCTCGATGCCATTGTGGCTGCCCTTCAAATCATTCTTGCCGGAGCCATCGGGCTCCGTGGCGGAATCGCTACCCCCTTAGCGGGGCGGGAAGACCATGTCGAACGGGAGTTGCCGCCGTTGCGACGAACATATGCTCCCCCCGATACACATAGCCCCGCCAACCCATATCGGGCAGCGGGGCCGTGCTTGCAAGTCTCGGGCGAGACTTAGGCCTTGGCGGCCTTCTTGGCGGCAAGGGCGGTGCCCTTCTTCGCCTTGGCCTTCTCGGCTGCCGGGACGACTTCGATCACGTCCAGCTTGCCACCGGCCTTGGCGACCGCTTCGACGGCGCTCTTCGAGGCACCGGCGACCAGGAAGCTGACCTTGGCGGTCAGTTCGCCCTTGGCCAGGACTCGGACGCCATCCTTGCCACCACGGGCCAGGTTGGCGGCCTTCAGAGCGGCATGGTCGATGACGGCAGCGGCGTCCAGCTTGCCGGCGTCGATCGCGGCCTGCACTTCACCCAGGTTCACGATCGCATAATCGTTGGCGAAGATGTTGTTGAAGCCGCGCTTCGGGATGCGCATGTGGAGCGGCATCTGGCCACCCTCGAAGCCGTTGATGCTGACGCCCGAGCGTGCCTTGGCACCCTTCTGGCCGCGACCGGCGGTCTTGCCCTTGCCCGAGCCGATACCGCGGCCGACGCGCATACGGCCCTTGCGGGCACCGGCATTGTCGTTGATTTCGTTCAGTTTCATGTTCGCACTCGCTTTCGCTTTTGTCGCGCCGATCCCGTGCGGGATCATCTAAAGGAAGCGCCCGTTAGCGCTTCCGCTGAAAAAACGAAAGAGGGGTTTCCCCCTCTTTCGCTTCATTTCGTCGGATCGAAAGGGCTTAGCCCTCGACCACTTCCACCATGTGGGGGAGCTTCTTGATGGCACCGCGGACTTCCGCCGTGTCTTCCAGCTCGACCACGCGATGCATCTTGCCAAGGCCCAGGCCGATCAGAATCTTCTTCTGGCTTTCGGGGCGACGGATCGGCGAACCGATCTGCTTGATCTTGATCTTCGCCATGTCAGTTACTCCGCAATCGCTTCGGCGTCAGCCTGCGCGACTTCGGCCGAGGCACCACCGCGACGCAGAAGGTCAGCGACCTTCTTGCCACGACGCTGCGCCACCGACTTGGGGCTGGTCTGCTCGCCCAGCGCCGCGAAGGTCGCACGGATCATGTTGTAGGGGTTCGAGGTGCCGTTCGACTTGGTCACGACGTCAGCGACGCCGAGGCTTTCGAACACGGCGCGCATCGGACCGCCGGCGATGATGCCGGTACCGGCCGGAGCCGAACGGACAGTCACCTTGCCAGCACCGAAGTGGCCGAGGCCGTCATGGTGCAGGGTGCGGCCTTCCTTCAGCGGAACGCGAACCATGGCCTTCTTGGCCGAAGCGGTCGCCTTGCTGATGGCTTCAGGCACTTCGCGCGCCTTGCCATGACCGAAACCGGCGCGGCCCTTGCCGTCGCCGACGACGACCAGAGCAGCGAAACCGAAGCGCTTACCGCCCTTGACGGTCTTCGAGACGCGGTTGATGTGAACCAGCTTCTCGATCAGCTCTTCGCCCTGTTCCTCGTCACGGTTGCCGCCACGGCGGTCGTCGCGACGGCCACGGCCGCCACGCTCGCCACGGTTGCGGTCACCGCCACGGCCACGGCCACGGCCGGGACCACGACCTTCGGTCTGAGCCTCGGCACCCTCGACGGGCGCGACGACTTCGTTGGTGTTTTCGTCAGCCATGATCAGAACTCCAGCCCGCCTTCACGGGCGGCATCGGCCAGCGCCTTGACGCGGCCATGGAACAGGAAGCCACCGCGGTCGAACACGACCTTGGTGACGCCGGCCGCCGTAGCAGCGGCAGCGACGCGCTTGCCGACATCGGCAGCGGCTTCGGAAGAGGCGCCGGTCTTGCCCAGAGCCTTCGAGCCAACATCCTTGTCCAGGGTCGAAGCGGCGGCGACGGTGGTACCGGCGACGTCGTCGATGATCTGGGCGTAGATGTGACGGCCCGAACGATGGACGCTGAGGCGCGGGCGGGTGCCCGAAACAGCCTTGAGCGCGGTGCGAACGCGGCGACGACGCCGCGCGAAGAGGGAAAGCTTAGCCATCTTACTTCTTCTTCCCTTCCTTGCGGAAGATGAATTCGCCGGCGTACTTGATACCCTTGCCCTTATAGGGTTCGGGCTTGCGCCAGCGGCGGATCTCGGCGGCGACCTGGCCTACCTGCTGCTTGTCGATGCCGCTGATCTCGACCGTGGTGTTATCCGGGGTCTTGATCTCGATGCCTTCCGGAATCTCGAAATCGACGTCGTGGCTGTAGCCGAGCTGCAACTTCAGGGTCTTGCCCTGCGAGTTCGCACGGTAGCCGACACCGGTGATCAGCAGCTTCTTCGAGAAGCCCTGGGTCACGCCGGTGATCAGGTTCTGGATCAGGGTACGCTGCATGCCCCAGAAAGCGCGCGCGCGCTTGCCGTTGTTGGCGGGCTTTACAGCGATGCTGCCTTCTTCGACGGTGTAGGTCACTTCGTCGGCCAGCGGCATGGCGAGGGTGCCCTTGGGCCCCTTCACCGACAGCTGACCGTCAGCGATCGACGCGGTCACGCCCGCAGGCACGGTGACCGGCTTCTTGCCAGTGCGGCTCATCAGAACACCTCCGCCAGCACTTCGCCGCCGACATTCTGTTCACGCGCTTCGGCGTCGGACAGAACACCCTTGGGCGTCGAGACAATGGTGATGCCCAGGCCGTTGCGGATCACCGGCAGTTCCTTGGAACCGGAATAGACGCGGCGACCAGGCTTGGACACGCGGGCAACATGCTTGATCGCAGGCTGGCCCTCGAAATACTTCAGCTCGATGCGCAGGCCGGGGTGATTGCCGAGGGTTTCCTCGGAATAACCACGGATATAGCCTTCGCGCTGCAGCACGTCGAGCACGCGGGCACGGAGCTTGCTGGCGGGGGACACAACGCTGTCCTTCTTCGCCTGCTGCCCGTTACGGATGCGGGTGAGCATATCACCCAGGGGATCGGTCAATGCCATCTCAAATGATCCTTACCAGCTCGACTTGGTGACGCCGGGGATCAGGCCCTTGTTGGCCAGATCACGCAGCTGCACGCGGCAGAGACGGAATTTGCGGTAGTAAGCGCGCGGGCGGCCCGTCAGTTCGCAGCGGTTGCGAATGCGGGTCGGGTTGCCGTTGCGGGGGACTTCCGCCATCTTCAGACGCGCAATCAGACGCTCGGTGTCGTCGAGAGCGGTATCGGCTGCGATCGCCTTGAGCTTCGCATAGCGGCCGGCATACTTCTTCACCAGCTTCTTGCGGCGCTCGTTCTTGTTGATCGAACTCAGTTTCGCCATGACTTAAGTTCTCTTCCTTAGCTTAAGCGTTGGGAGAGAAGCGGGGCCTGTTAGGCCGCCTGCTTCTCTTCAATCGGGAAGGGGAAGCCGAAGAGGCGCAGCAGTTCGCGCGCTTCGTCGTCAGTCTTCGCCGTGGTGGTCACGATGATGTCCATGCCACGCACCTTGTCGATGCGGTCATAGTTGATCTCGGGGAAGATGATCTGCTCCTTGATGCCGAAGGCATAGTTGCCACGGCCGTCGAAGCTCTTCGGGTTGAGACCACGGAAGTCGCGCACGCGCGGCAGGGCAATGTTGATCAGGCGATCAAGGAATTCATACATGCGCTCGCGGCGCAGCGTGACCTTGGCACCGATCGGCATGCCTTCACGCAGCTTGAACTGCGCGATCGACTTCTTCGCCTTGGTGATGACCGGCTTCTGGCCGGCGATCAGTTCCATTTCCTCGGCGGCCGAAGTGACCTTCTTCTTGTCCTGCGTGGCTTCACCGACGCCCATGTTGAGCACGATCTTTTCGATCTTCGGGATTTCCATCACATTCTTGTAGCCGAACTTCTCGACCATCGCCTTCACGATGGCGTCGTCGTAGATCGACTTCGAGCGCGGAATATACTTGTCGGCCATTACAGCACCTCACCGGACTTGACGGCGACGCGGACCTTCTTGCCGTCGCGGTCCTCGAAACGGACGCGGGTCGGCTTGCCATCCTTGTCGGCGACAGCGACGTTCGAAATGTGCATCGGGGCCGGCTTGCGGTCGATGCCACCCTGCGGGTTCGACTGGTCGGGCTTGCGATGCTTCGCATGCACGTTGATGCCTTCGACCAGGACCTTGTCGTCCTTGGGCATCACCTGGAGGACGGCGCCGGTACGGCCCTTGTCCTTGCCAGCCAGGACGACGACCTTGTCGCCCTTCTTGATCTTAGCAGCGCTCATTACAGCACCTCGGGAGCGAGCGAGATGATCTTCATGTGCTTCTTGGCGCGCAGTTCGCGAACGACCGGGCCAAAGATACGGGTGCCGATCGGCTCCTCGTTCTTGTTGATAAGCACAGCGGCATTGCCGTCGAAGCGAATCACGCTGCCATCAGCGCGACGCACGTCCTTGGCGGTGCGCACGATGACGGCACGATGCACGTCACCCTTCTTCACCTTACCGCGCGGAGCAGCTTCCTTGACGGAGACGACAATGATGTCGCCCACGCCGGCGAAACGCCGCTTCGAGCCGCCCAGCACCTTGATGCACTGGACGCGCTTGGCGCCGCTGTTGTCCGCGACGTCAAGATTGGATTGCATCTGGATCATGGATCCGGTTCCTTCTTATTTGGCCTACCGGGACTATCCCGGCGGTTCCGAATTTCGTGAGTCGACCCGGTGAATCGAAATGCACGAAGCGCGGGCCTGTACCTCCTCCCGAAGGAAAAGGCCAGCCCCGCGTCCGAACTTTTTCGACTCTAGAGTCGGTGACTGCCCTTAGGCCGCCGATTCCGGCGACTTGTGGGTGTCCACACGCTCGATGACCTTCCAGGTCTTGAGCTTGGAAATCGGAGCGGTCTCTTCGATACGGACCGTTTCGCCTTCCTTGTAGACATTGCCCTCGTCATGGGCATGGTACTTCTTCGACCGGCGGATGATCTTGCCGTAGAGCGCATGCTTAACCTTGCGCTCCACGCGAACCACCACCGTCTTGTCGGTCTTGTCGGAAACCACCGTTCCCGTCAGCACGCGCTTGGGCATCGTGTGTTTCCTTTACTTCGCGGCCGAGCGCGAACGCTCGGTCTGCAGGGTCTTGATCTGCGCGATCGAACGACGGACTTCACGAACGCGGCTGGGCTTTTCCAGCTGGTTGGTGGCCGCCTGGAAACGCAGATTGAACTGCTCGCGCTTCAGGTTGTTCAGCTCGGTCGACAGCTCGTCGTCCGACTTGGTCTTGAGGTCTGCAACGTTGGCCACAGCTTAACCCTCCAGGTGCGAGGTGTCGCCGAGGCGGGCAACGACCTTCGTCTTGATGGGCAGCTTCATCGCGGCGCGCGAGAAGGCCTCTGCTGCGAGCGGACCGGGAACGCCGTCCAGTTCGAACAGGATACGGCCGGGAGCGACGCGAGCCGCCCAATATTCGACCGAACCCTTGCCCTTGCCCTGGCGGACTTCAGCCGGCTTCTTGGTGACCGGAACGTCGGGGAACACGCGGATCCACAGACGACCCTGACGGCGCAGGTGGCGCTGGATCGCGCGGCGAGCCGCTTCGATCTGGCGCGCGGTGATCCGCTCGGGCTCCAGAGCCTTGAGACCATAGGCGCCGAAGTTCAGCGCAGTGCCGCCCTTCGCATCGCCCTTGATCCGACCCTTGAAGGTCTTGCGGAACTTCATCTTCTTCGGTTGCAGCATGACGCTATTACCTTCTTATTCTCAGCGCGCCGGGCGCACGCCGGAGGTCTGAGCCTCCAGCATCAGCCGGTCGGTAGCCATCGGATCATGGCCGAGGATCTCGCCCTTGAAGATCCAGACCTTGATGCCGCAAACGCCATAGGCGGTGTGCGCCGTGGCTTCGGCATAGTCGACGTTCGCACGCAGGGTGTGCAGCGGAACGCGGCCTTCACGATACCATTCGACACGCGCGATCTCCGCGCCGCCCAGACGGCCGCCGCAGGTGATCTTGATGCCTTCGGCGCCCAGACGGAGAGCCGACTGCACCGCACGCTTCATGGCGCGACGGAAGGCAACGCGGCGTTCCAGCTGGTCGGCGATGCCCTGTGCGACGAGCTTCGAATCGATTTCCGGCTTGCGGATTTCGACGATGTTCAGCGACACGTCCGACGAGGTAAAGGCACCCAGCTTCTTGCGAAGCTTTTCGATGTCTGCACCCTTCTTGCCGATGATGACACCGGGACGGGCAGCGTAGATCGATACGCGGCACAGCTTGGCCGGACGCTCGATCACGACCTTCGAGATCGCGGCCTGCGGCAGGTTCTTCATGATGTACTGGCGGATCTTGAGATCTTCCAGCAGCAGGCGACCATAGTCGGCGCCTTCGGCGAACCAGCGGCTGTCCCAGGTACGGTTGATCTGCAGACGCAGACCGATCGGGTTGCTCTTGTGACCCATGTGCTTACGCCTCCGCTTCTTCGCCAGCTTCACGCACGACGATGCGCACGCGGCTGAAGGGCTTGAGGATCCGGGTCGACTTGCCGCGGCCGCGAGCGTGGAAGCGCTTCAGGGTGAAGCTCTTGCCCACCGATGCTTCCGCGACGACCAGGGCGTCGACGTCCAGATTGTGGTTGTTTTCCGCATTGGCGATGGCCGAAGCCAGCACCTTGCGCACGTCGACAGCCATCGCCTTCTTCGAGAAGGCGAGGATGTTGAGCGCGTCCTCGACCTTGCGGCCGCGGATCAGCGTGGCGACCAGGTTCAGCTTCTGGGCCGAACCACGGATCTGCGTGCCGACGGCGAGCGCTTCATTGTCGGCGACGCGACGGGGAGCCTTTTCCTTGCTCATTAGCGCTTGCCCTTCTTGTCGGCAGCGTGACCGGGGAAGAAGCGGGTCGGAGCGAATTCGCCCAGCTTGTGACCCACCATATCCTCGTTCACGAGAACCGGAACATGCTTGCGGCCGTTATAGACGTTGAACGTCAGGCCAACGAACTGCGGCAGGATGGTCGAACGGCGCGACCAGGTCTTGATCGGACCCGAGCGGCCATTGCTTTCCTGCGCGACTTCCGCCTTCTTCAGAAGGCTGAGGTCCACGAACGGACCTTTCCAGACGGAACGAGCCATCTCGCTTACCTCTTCTTCTTCGCGTGGCGGCTACGGATGATGAACTTGTCCGTTGCCTTGTTGTGACGGGTGCGCGCACCCTTGGTCGGCTTGCCCCACGGGGTGACCGGGTGACGGCCGCCCGAGGTCCGGCCTTCACCACCACCATGCGGGTGATCGACCGGGTTCTTCGCAACACCGCGCGTCAGAGGACGGATGCCGTTCCAACGGTTGCGGCCAGCCTTGGCAAGGTTGGTGTTGCCATTGTCGGGGTTCGACACGGCGCCAACGGTGCCCATGCAGTCCGAACGGATGTAGCGCTGCTCACCCGACGACAGACGCACCATGACCATGCCACGGTCGCGACCGACCAGCTGGGCATAGGTGCCTGCCGAACGGCAGAGCTGCGCGCCCTTGCCCGGCTTCATCTCGATGTTGTGGATGATCGTGCCGACCGGCATCTGACCCAGTTCCATCGCATTGCCCGGCTTCACGTCGGTCTTCTTGCCCGCGATGACCTTGTCACCGGGAGCCAGACGCTGCGGCGCAATGATGTACGCCTGCGTGCCGTCGGGATAGTTCACCAGCGCGATGAAGGCGGTGCGGTTGGGGTCATATTCCAGACGCTCGACCGTACCTTCAACGTCCCACAGGCGACGCTTGAAGTCGATGATACGATAGCGCTGCTTGTGACCGCCACCGATACCACGCGAAGTGACATGGCCCTTGTTGTTACGACCACCGGTCTTGCGCTTGCCTTCGGTCAGCGCCTTGACGGGCTTGCCCTTGTGCAGGCTCGACTTGTCGACGAGGATCAGGCCGCGCTGGGCCGGGCTCGTCGGATTATAGTGCTTGAGTGCCATCTATCTCGCCTCAAATACCGGTGGTGACGTCGATGGACTGACCTTCGGCCAGCGTGACGATCGCCTTCTTCACGTCGTTGCGCTTGTAGGGCTTGCCCTTCCAGCGCTTGACCTTGCCCTTCTGCACCAGCGTGTTGACCGCCTTGACGGTCACGCCGAACAGCGCCTCGACGGCAGCCTTGATTTCAGGCTTCGATGCGTCGTTGGCGACCTGGAAAACAACGGCGTTGTTTTCCGAGAGAAGGGTCGACTTCTCGGTGATGACCGGCGCGACAACGACGTCGAAGTGACGGTTGTCCACGGTCGCGGCTTCTTTCTTAGCCATTGAAACGGGCCTCCAGCTTTTCGACCGCGGCGCGGGTGAGCACCAGCGAGTCGGCCTTCAGGATGTCGTAGACGTTGGCACCAACGGCCGGCAGCAGGTTGACGCCGACGATGTTGGCCGAAGCCTTGGCGAAGCTGACGTTCACGGCGTCGCCGTCGATGAACAGAACCTTGTTCAGGTTCAGCTTGGCCAGGTTGGCGACCAGCGCCTTGGTCTTGCCTTCGGCAACGTCGAGATTGTCGAGAATGATCAGCGAACCATCCTTGACCTTCGACGACAGCGCCATCTTCAGACCCAGCGCGCGAACCTTCTTGTTCAGCGAGGGGTTGAAGTCGCGAACGCGGGCACCGTGAGCCTTACCACCGCCGATGAAGACGGGAGCGCGGCGATCGCCGTGACGAGCGGTACCGCCGCCCTTCTGGCGACCGAACTTCTTGCCGGTGCGGGCGACATCCGAACGCTCGCGCGTGCCGCGGGCAGTGCCACGACGCTTTTCGAGCTGCCAGGTGACGACGCGGTGCAGAATGTCGGCGCGGGGCTCGAGGCCGAAAACGGCATCGTTGAGCTCCAGCTCACCGGCAGCTGCGGCGTCGAGGGTCTGTACATTGACCTTCATGGTTTAGCCCTCCTGGCCTTCGGTCGCTTCGGGAGCGGCCGCTTCCGCGGGCGTCTCGGCCGGCGCGGCATTGCTGTTTGCAGCCTGCTTCAGGCTGGCGGGATAGGGCGCGTCGGCGTGACGGGGAACCTTCACGGCGTCGCTGACGGTCAGCCAGGTGCCCTTGGCGCCCGGAACCGAACCCTTGACGAACAGCAGACCACGCTCGACGTCCGTGCGGACGATCTCGAGATTCTGCTGGGTCCGCTCACGATCACCCATGTGACCGGCCATCTTCTTGTTCTTGAAGACGCGGCCCGGATCCTGACGGTTACCGGTCGAACCATGCGCACGGTGGCTGATCGACACGCCGTGGGTGGCGCGCATACCGCCGAAGCCCCAGCGCTTCATAGCACCGGCAAAGCCCTTACCCTGGGTGTGACCGGCAACGTCGACCAGCTGGCCAGCGACGAAGTGGTCAGCGGCGATTTCGGCGCCGACGTCGAGGAGCGCATCCTCGGCGACGCGGAATTCGACCAGACGCGCCTTGGGTTCAACTTCCGCCTTGGCGAAGTGACCGCGCTGCGGCTTGGCGACATTCTTGGCCTTGGCAACGCCAGCGCCCAGCTGAAGGGCGACATAACCGTCGCGCTCGACTTCCTTACGTGCGACGACCTGCGCACCCTCAAGGCTGAGGACCGTGACGGGGACATGACGTCCATCGTCCTGGAACAGGCGGGTCATCCCGACTTTCTTAGCGATCACGCCAGTGCGCATCACTGATTACTCCCATAGAGGCCCGCCATAGCAGCGGGCGTATCCAACGAAAAAACCGCTCAGCATCTCTGCTTCGCGGCCCAACCCAATGTATAGATCACCCCGTCCGGGTTGGATGCCGATCCCTCTCGGGAAAGGCGACGGGGGACCAGGACCACGCGCCTTGACCGGTTCACCGGCGGGCCGTGCGGTATCCCTTGTGTCGTTTGAGCTTCCGCCTCTCCAGAGAAGAGGAACAGAATACCCGATACCCCGCCTACCTTGCGGAAGGCGGGGACTTGCCGACCTTAGGCCAGCTTGATTTCGACGTTCACGCCGGCAGCCAGGTCCAGCTTCATCAGCGCGTCGACCGTCTGCGGCGTCGGCTGCACAATGTCAAGCATACGCTTGTAGGTGCGGACTTCGAACTGCTCGCGCGACTTCTTGTCGATGTGCGGACCACGGTTGACCGTGAACTTTTCGATGCGCGTCGGAAGAGGAATCGGACCGCGAATGAGGGCGCCGGTGCGGCGGGCGGTTTCGGCGATGTCGCCGGTCGCCTGATCGAGCACGCGATGATCGAACGCCTTAAGGCGAATGCGGATGTTGCTGTCCATTGTTCCTGTACCGATGCGAAAGAGCCAATAACCAGCGCATTTTCATGAATCAGCCGGAGCAGCCGTTGATTTACAAAAACACGCCAACAAAAAAATATCCGCCCCGTTTTGCCCTTCTAGCTCATTCGAGCCGGAGAAAGGCGATCCGGGGCGGGTAAAAAACTTCAGCGGCGCGAATCGGGCGATTCGCGCCGCTGCGGTCCTATATTACTTCGAGATCGTGCCGACAACCCCTGCGCCGACGGTACGACCGCCTTCACGGATTGCGAAGCGCAGACCCGAGTCCATGGCGATCGGAGCGATCAGCTTGACGCCGAGCTTCACGTTGTCGCCAGGCATGACCATCTCGGTGCCCTCGGGGAGGATCACTTCGCCGGTCACGTCGGTGGTGCGGAAGTAGAACTGCGGACGATAGTTCGCGAAGAACGGGGTGTGACGGCCGCCTTCTTCCTTCGACAGCACGTAGACTTCGGCGTCGAATTCGGTGTGCGGGGTGACCGAGCCGGGCTTGGCCAGAACCTGACCACGCTCAACTTCTTCACGGCCCACGCCACGGATCAGCGCACCGATGTTGTCGCCGGCCTGGCCCTGGTCGAGCAGCTTGCGGAACATTTCGACGCCGGTGACGGTGGTCTTCTTGGTGGGCTTGATGCCGACGATTTCGACTTCTTCACCAACCTTGACGATGCCGGTTTCGACGCGGCCGGTCACGACGGTACCACGACCCGAGATCGAGAACACGTCTTCGATCGGCATCAGGAAGGGCTTGTCGACCGGACGGTCGGGCTGCGGGATCCAGCTGTCGACGGCAGCCATCAGCTTCAGAACGGCGTCGTGGCCGATTTCCGGGGTCTTGTCCTGCAGGGCAGCAACAGCCGAACCGGCGATGACGGGGATGTTGTCGCCGTCGAAGTCGTACGAGCTCAGCAGCTCGCGGATTTCCAGCTCGACCAGCTCGAGGATTTCGGCGTCGTCGACCAGGTCGACCTTGTTCATGAACACGACCAACTGCGGCACGCCGACCTGCTTGGCGAGCAGGATGTGCTCACGGGTCTGCGGCATCGGGCCGTCGGTGGCCGAAACGACCAGGATCGCGCCGTCCATCTGGGCCGCACCGGTGATCATGTTCTTGACGTAGTCAGCGTGACCCGGGCAATCGACGTGCGCATAGTGACGGGCTTCGGTCTCATACTCGACGTGGGCGGTCGAGATGGTGATGCCGCGCTCGCGCTCTTCGGGAGCCTTGTCGATGTTGTCGTACGAGGTGAAGGTCGCACCGCCGGTTTCGGCGAGAACCTTGGTGATCGCCGCGGTCAGCGAGGTCTTACCATGGTCAACGTGACCGATGGTGCCGATGTTGCAGTGCGGCTTATTCCGCTCAAACTTAGCCTTAGCCATTTTATCCTACCTTCTAATCAAAATCAGCTTGGGTCTGACCGCTCGGCCGCGCCTCGCGAAGGCGCGTCCATAGCAGCATATTCACAGATTACCAGCCCCTATCCGAGCCGATTGCACGGCCCGGACAGGGAAACTCGTCAGGCCATCTTCGCCTTGACTTCGTCCGCAACATTCTGCGGCACTTCGTCATAGTGCGAGAAGATCATCGAGTAGTTCGCGCGGCCCTGGGTGAAGGAACGCAGCGAGTTCACATAGCCGAACATGTTGGCCAGCGGGACCATCGCCTCGACCACCTGCGCGTTGCCGCGCGTATCGGTGCCCTGGATCTGGCCACGACGGCTGTTCATGTCGCCGATGACGTCGCCCAGATATTCTTCCGGGGTCACGACTTCGACCTTCATGACCGGCTCGAGCAGGGTGATGCCCGACTTCTGCGCCGCTTCGCGCATCGCGGCGCGGCCGGTGATTTCGAACGCCAGCGCCGACGAGTCGACGTCATGGTACGCACCGTCATAGAGCAGCACTTCGAAGTCGATGATCGGGAAGCCGATCAGCGAACCGGTGGCAGCGGTTTCGCGCATGCCCTTTTCGATCGCGGGGATATATTCCTTGGGAATGTTACCGCCCTTGATCTCGTCCTTGAAGACGAAGCCCGAACCACGCTCGCCGGGGGTCAACTTGACCTTGATACGGCCGAACTGACCGGTACCGCCCGACTGCTTCTTGTGGGTGTAGTCGACGTCGACGGCCTTCTTGAGATATTCGCGATAGGCCACCTGCGGCGCACCGACATTCGCCTCGACCTTGAACTCGCGCTTCATGCGGTCGACCAGGATTTCGAGGTGAAGTTCGCCCATGCCCTTGATGATGGTCTGGCCCGATTCGTGATCGGTCGAGACGCGGAACGAGGGATCTTCGGCGGCCAGGCGGTTGAGGGCAACGCCCATCTTTTCCTGGTCGGCCTTGGTCTTGGGTTCCACCGACAGTTCGATGACCGGCTCGGGGAATTCCATCCGCTCCAGGATGATCGGCTGGCGCTCGGCGCACAGCGTATCACCAGTGGTGGTTTCCTTCATGCCGGCCAGCGCGACGATGTCGCCGGCATAGGCGGTGTCGATGTCTTCACGGCTGTTCGCATGCATGAGGAGCATACGGCCGATCTTTTCCTTCTTGTCCTTCACCGAGTTCAGGTAGGTGCCCTTGGTCAGGGTGCCCGAATAGATGCGCAGGAAGGTCAGCGAGCCGACGAACGGATCGTTCATGATCTTGAACGCCAGGCCCGAGAAGGGTGCGTCGTCCGAGGTCGGACGGCTGTCGGGGGTTTCGCCGTCCATCTTGACGCCCTGGACGTCTTCGATGTCGAGCGGGCTCGGCAGATAGTCGACGACGGCGTCGAGCAGCGGCTGAACGCCCTTGTTCTTGAACGCCGAACCGCACAGCACCGGCACGAAGGCGTGACCCAGCGTACCCTTGCGGATCAGCTTCTTGAGGGTCGCGGTGTCGGGCAGATTGCCTTCCAGATAGGCTTCCATCGCGGCATCGTCCTGCTCGACGGCAAGTTCGATCAGCTTTTCGCGATATTCGGCAGCCTTGTCGGCGAGGTCGGCCGGAATTTCTTCATAGTAGAATTCGGCGCCCAGGCTCTCATCCTTCCAGATGATCGCGCGGTTCTCGACCAGGTCGACCAGGCCCTTGAAGTCCGACTCTGCGCCGATGGGCAGATACAGGACGGCCGGGGTCGCGCCCAGACGGTCGATGATCGTCTGCACGCAATAATAGAAGTCGGCACCGGTGCGGTCGAGCTTGTTGATGAAGCACATCCGCGGAACCTTGTACTTGTCCGCCTGGCGCCACACGGTTTCCGACTGCGGCTCAACGCCGGCAACGCCGTCGAACGCGGCAACCGCACCGTCGAGCACGCGCAGCGAGCGTTCGACTTCGATGGTGAAGTCGACGTGGCCAGGGGTGTCGATGATGTTCAGGCGGTGGTCGTTCCAGATGCAGGTCGTTGCAGCCGAGGTGATGGTGATACCACGCTCCTGCTCCTGCTCCATCCAGTCCATGGTCGCGGCGCCGTCATGGACTTCGCCGATCTTGTAGGACTTGCCGGTGTAGTAAAGGATACGCTCGGTCGTGGTGGTCTTGCCGGCGTCGATATGCGCCATGATACCGAAATTGCGATAGCGTTCGAGCGGATGGCTGCGGGCCATGATGCTTCTCCGTTGCCGGCGCGCCGGCGGTTGGGGATTCGTTAATTCTGCGCGTGGCCCCTAAACCAATCCGTTCGCCATGGGTAGCCACCCACGGCGAACGGACCGATTTTGGAAACCAAATAACAAGGCGGGCACATAAGCGCCCGCCCTGCTGTTACCAGCGGTAGTGCGAGAAGGCGCGGTTCGCTTCCGCCATGCGGTGCGTATCTTCGCGCTTCTTGACGGCATTGCCGCGGTTGTTGGCAGCGTCCAGCAGCTCACCCGACAGACGGGCAGCCATGGTGGTTTCGCTGCGGTTGCGCGAAGCCGTGATCAGCCAGCGGATCGCCAGCGCCTGGGCGCGCTCGGGGCGCACTTCGACGGGGACCTGGTAGGTCGCACCGCCGACGCGGCGGCTGCGGACTTCGATGCCGGGCTTCACATTGTTCAGCGCGTCATGGAACATGCCGATCGGGTCCTTCTTGGACTTCGCTTCGACAGTGTCGAGCGCACCGTAAACGATGGACTCGGCGACGGCCTTCTTGCCGTCCTGCATGATGCTGTTCATGAACTTCGACAGCACGATATCACCGAACTTGGGATCCGGCAGGATAACGCGCTTTTCGGGGCGACGACGACGTGACATATTACTGTTCTCCCCTTACTTCGGACGCTTGGCGCCGTACTTCGAACGGCTCTGCTTGCGATCCTTGACGCCCTGGGTATCCAGAACGCCGCGAAGAACGTGATAGCGCACGCCCGGAAGATCTCGCACACGGCCGCCACGGATCAGCACGACGCTGTGTTCCTGGAGGTTGTGGCCTTCACCCGGGATGTAGGTGATGACTTCGCGCTGGTTGACCAGACGCACCTTCGCCACCTTACGGAGAGCCGAGTTCGGCTTCTTCGGGGTCGTCGTGTAGACACGGGTGCAAACGCCACGCTTCTGCGGGTTCGCATCCATCGCAGGGACCTTGGACTTGGTCTTCTGCAGTTCGCGGCCCTTGCGGACCAGCTGGTTGATTGTTGGCATGAAGCCCTTCACCTTTTCAGTTACTTTACCGGACGCCACCTGCGTTCCTGACCGGCCGGAATCACGAAAATTCCGAACGGCAAAGGCCCCCGACGGACAAGATCCGCCCGGAGCCGCAGGGACAGCCGATAATGTTCAGCTCTAGTGCTTGCCCCGGAAAGCGGCGGGAAAACGAGTCTTCCAGACGCATAGCGCGGGGCAGCGGCCCTATAGCGACGGGGGACGGAAGGGTCAAGCACGGCGCCCGAAGGCGCACGGAGATGCGCGCGCCACATAGTGAATGACATTTTATCATTTTGCTAACATGCTGCAGATTATGGGATCTTTCCCCGCAGCCCCCATATCCAGATGGACCAGTCGTGATTGCACTGTCCCGCATTAGCGGCGAATTCCACAGCCCGGAACGGGAGGCCGCCTTCCAGGCCGATCGACTGCCCGAATCGCGGCGCCACGCCCATCTGCTCTTCGCCTTGTCGGCGCTGCTCAACACCCTCTTCCTGCTGAGCGACTGGCGCTTTGCCGGCACGCCCCATTTCTGGGTCGCGGTGCCCGCCCGACTGGTCGTGGTGTTCTGGTCGCTCGTCAGCCTGGGCCTGTGCCGCTACATGCACAGTTTCAAGGCGGTCGAACGCATCTGTTTCGTCTGGCAATGCATCACCGCCATCGGCGTCGCCTTCCTCGTCTCCTCGCGCAGCGACATCGCCATCTTCGTTCTGGTGATGCTGCCGCTCGTCTTCTACCTGGTGGTGCCGACCAGCTTCCGGGGAAATGTCGGCGGCGGCCTGGGCTGCGGCGTCGCCCTGCTGATCGGCTATCTGGCCCCCGCCCCTCTATCGCCGACCATGCCCGGCATGATCATGGCGGTGCTGATGCTTCATTGCGGCATGTGGATCGCGATCGCCCGCACCAACCGGCTGCAGCGGCTGGAATGGACCGCCAGCCAGGACGCGCAGGCCGCCCGCGTCGCCCTCGCCGCCAATGGCGAAGCGCTCGAACGACTGTTCATGACCGTGCCGCTGCCGCTGATCGTCATCCGCGACGACGGCACGGTCCTCCGCATGAACGATTCGGCCACACGCAATCTGGGCACCGCGGACGATGTCGCCCGGCTGGCGCTGATCGTCGACCATGCCCCGCCGCTGCGCCTGCTTGACCGGCTGACGCGGGGTGACAGCATCGACAATGACGAATGCTGCCTCGCCAATGACGAAGGCATCATCCGCGATGTCCTGCTGGGCGCCCGCCCGATCCTGCTCGCCGGCGAACAATGCATCCTTGCCAGCATCGTCGACATCACCGACCGCAAGCAGGCCGAACGCCATCTTGCCCATCTGGCGATGACCGACGCCCTGACCGGCCTCGCCAATCGTTCCCATTTCATGGCCAGCCTGATGCAGGCGGCCCAGTCGACCGAACGATCCGGCGGCCAGATGGCAGTCGTGCTGATCGACGTCGACGAATTCAAGCGGATCAACGACAGCGCCGGCCATGACGCCGGCGACGCCCTTCTGTGCGCCGTGGCGGAACGGCTGCGCGACTCGGTACGCCCCGCCGACATGATCGCCCGCATGGGCGGCGACGAGTTCGCCGTCATCCTCACCCGCCTGCGCGGCCTGGCCGACCTCGACACCATCCTCAGCCGCATGATCGCGCGCCTGCACATGCCGCTGCGCCATGGCGGGCGGGACATTGATTGCCGCGTCAGCATGGGCGTCGCGCTTTATCCCGACCATGCCGGCGACATGATCGACCTGATGAAGCACGCCGACATCGCGCTGTATGAGGCGAAGAATAGCGGGCGCGGGCGCGCCTGCCTGTTCGAGCCCGGCCTGCTGGAAAGCTGGCAGACCGAGGCGCGGATGCTGGAACGGGCACGCGACGCCTTGGCCCATGCCCAGCCCGTGCCCTGGTATCAGCCCAAGGTCGACCTGCAGGATGGCCGCGTCATCGGCTTCGAGGCGCTACTGCGCTGCGTCCGCCCGGACGGCACCCTGATGATGCCCGACCAGATATTGGCCGCCTTCGAACATCCCGAACTGGGCCGCAAGATCACCGAGCGGATGATCGACCAGGTGCTGGCCGATTGCCGGGCCTGGATCAGCGCCGGCATCGATTTCGGCCATGTCGCGGTCAACGTCCCCGGCGTCGAACTGCATGACCGCGCCTTCCCCGACCGGTTGCTCGCCCGCCTCGCCCATGCCGATGTCGAACCGCGCCGGATCGAGCTGGAAGTCACCGAATCCGTCTTCCTCGGCCGCAATGTCGATGTGGTGGAAAGCAATCTTCAGCGCCTCAGCCAGGCGGGCATGGCCATCGCCCTCGACGATTTCGGCACCGGCTACGCCTCGCTGTCCCACCTCAAGCAGTTTCCGATCGACGTCATCAAGATCGACAAGGGCTTCGTGCGCGACCTGGAAACCGACCCGGATGATGCCGCAATCGTGCGCACTGTGCTCAACCTCGCCTACAGCCTGGGCGTGAAGACCGTGGCCGAAGGCGTCGAAACGATTGAACAACTGGAATATTTGCGATCAGGTGGTTGCCATTATGGCCAGGGCTATTATTGGAGCGCTGCCGTTCCGGCATCGCAATTACCCAGCTTTCTTGAGCCCTCCCGCTTCGCCCGTCGAAGCTGAAGCGGATCGCGAAAAATATTTTCAAAGCCAGGGAACCAAATGGGATGAAGATCATTTCGTCCCGGTTTAGCTTCGACTCGTCACGAGTCCGCGGCTGTGGATTCGCGCGTCCGATCTTCTTTTGCTACCGGCCCGACTCACCGAAATAAATAGTTACGGGGTCGCAATTGTCGCAGCGCAAGAAGAAGGGGGTCGCCACCCTCTGGGCCAGGCTCAGTGCCTTGTGCCCGGAGCGGGAAATCTTCCTGCGCTCGGGCGGCCAGGTAAAGTTCATCCGCATTTCCAAGCGCGCCCAGCTCATGGCCCTCGGCATCCTGTCGACCGGCCTGGTCGGCTGGGGCGCGGTTACCGTATCGATGCTCGCCAGCAGCGCCGCCGTCGCCCATGACCGCGCGATGCTGGATGCCAAGGGCGCGGCCGTGGCCAGCAAGGCACGCAAGGTCGACGGCTATCGCAAGTCGGTGAACGACCTCGCCCATGACCTGGAAGCGCGCCAGGATTTCATCGACGATCTCTACAAGACCCATTTCGGCGAGTCTGGCGATGCCGCAGCCAATGCCCCGGTCGGCAAGGCGGACGCCGCCACCGAAAAGGGCGGCCAGGGCAAGCTCGACGCCAAGATCAGCATGGCGCCCGAAGCCGCACCGCTGATGCAGGTCGATGCCCGCCAGCGCCGCTTCGCCGCCCTGCTGACCAGCGCCGTGGAAGCCCGCACGCAAAAGGCCGCCGCCGCAATCCGCAGCTTCGGCCTCAATCCCGACGCGCTCGCCCGCAATGCGGCCCGCGCCCAGGGTGGCCCGTTCGTGCCCTGGCATGGCGACGAGGATGCGATGCCGGCCGAGCTGGAAAAGCTCGCCACCGCGCTTTCCCGCATGGAATTTCTGGAAACCAGCCTGCTGCGCATTCCCTCGGGCCAGCCGACCGGCACGCCGATGCTCAGCAGCTCCTATGGCTATCGCCGCGACCCGTTCAACGGTCACGCCGCCTTCCATGCCGGGCTCGACTTTCCCGGCCGCTATGGCCAGCCGATCCTGGCCGCCGCCCCCGGCAAGGTCAGCTATGTCGGCCAGCGCAGCGGATACGGCAATGTCGTGGAAGTCACCCATGGCAATGGCATCATGACCCGCTACGCCCACCTGTCCGGCTTCAACGCCCGTGTCGGCCAGCAGGTCGCGCGCGGTGACCAGATCGCCCGCATGGGCTCCACCGGCCGCTCGACCGGCACGCATCTTCATTTCGAGGTGCGCGTCAACGGCGATCCCATCAATCCCCGCCGTTTCCTCGAGGCCCGCAAAGATGTTCTCCAAGTCCAGCAAATCGCCACGGCCCGTCTCGCCGATGTCGGCAACCGGGGCTAAGCACACCCCCTTCTCGCTGATCGGCAGCGACGTGACGATCACCGGCAATCTCGCCGCGACCGTAGACCTGCATGTCGATGGCGTGATCGATGGCGACATTCGCTGCGCCGCGCTGGTCCAGGGCCCCGACAGCCGCATCATCGGCCATGTCACGGCGCAGAGCGCGCGCCTTGCCGGCTTGGTCGACGGGTCGATCAGCGCCGAGGAACTGGTGGTCGAAAGCACCGCCCGCATCACCGGCAACGTGACCTATGAACGGATCACGATCGAAGCCGGTAGCCGGGTCGAAGGCCGCTTTGCCCACAAGGATAATGGCCCGGTCGCGGCCGGCGACCTCAAGCTCATCACCAGCGACAGCGCAGCCTAAGTGCTCAATTGACCGGCGCGCGCCGCCGGTAGCTCAGCGCCTCGGCCACATGCACCCGGCCGACCTGCTCCGCACCGGCCAGGTCGGCGATCGTCCGCGCCACCCGCAACACCCGCGTATAGCCGCGCGCCGACAGCTTCATCGCGGCGGCGGCCTGCGCCAGTAATTGCCGCCCCGCCTCATCCGGCCCGGCCACATCCTCCAGCCGCTCGCCATCCACCTCCGCATTGGTCCGCACCTTGCTGCCGGCATAGCGCCGGGTCTGTAGCGTGCGCGCCGCCGCGACGCGCGCGGCCACCTCCGCCGATCCCTCGGCCGGCGGCGGCAGCACCAGGTCGGCCGCCGTCACCGCCTGCACCTCGACATGCAGGTCGATGCGATCGAGCAGCGGTCCGGACACCTTCGCCTGATAATCGCTGGCGCAGCGCGGTGCGCGGGAACAGGCCAGCGCCGGATCGGACAGATGGCCACAGCGACAGGGATTCATCGCCGCGATCAACTGCACCCGCGCCGGGAAGGTGACATGGGCGTTGGCCCGCGCCACGCTGACCTCGCCGCTCTCCAGCGGCTGGCGCAGCGAATCCAGCACCACCCGCTGAAACTCCGGCAGTTCATCCAGGAACAGCACCCCCAGATGGGCCATGCTGACCTCGCCCGGCCGCGCCTTCAGGCCGCCGCCGACCAAAGCCGCCATCGACGCGCTATGGTGCGGATTGCGGAACGGCCGGGCGCGGCTGATCCGTCCGCCCTCCAGCGTGCCGGCGACACTGGCGACCATCGATGTTTCCAGCGCCTCGGTCGGCGTCAGTTCGGGCAATATGCCAGGCAGGCAGCTCGCCATCAGCGACTTGCCCGCCCCAGGCGGCCCGACCATCAACAAATTATGGCCGCCTGCCGCCGCGATCTCCAGCGCGCGCTTGGCGCTTTCCTGCCCCTTCACCTGGCGCAGGTCAGCGGCCCGCATCGGCGGCTCGACCGCGCCGGGCTGGGGCGGCGACAATGCCGCCGTGCCCTTGAAATGATTGAGCAGGCTGAGGAGATCGGGTGTCGCCACGACCTCCACCTGCCCCGCCCAGGCGGCCTCGCTCCCCTGTGCGGCCGGACAGACCAGACCCAGATCCTGTTCGCCGGCATGCAGCGCCGCTAGCAACACGCCGGGCGACGGCGCGGTGCGCCCGTCCAGCCCCAGTTCGCCGACGACGATATAGCCTGCCAGCGTCTCGGCATCGATCACCCCCATCGCGCCCAGCAGCGCGATCGCGATCGGCAGGTCGAAATGCGATCCTTCCTTGGGCAGGTCGGCGGGGGAAAGATTGACGGTGATCCGCTTGGGCGGCAGCGACAGGCCGATCGCGGCGATCGCATTGCGCACCCGCTCGCGGCTTTCGGCCACCGCCTTGTCGGGCAGACCAACGACGATGAAGGCCGGCAATCCCGGAACAAGCTGGCACTGCACTTCGACCGTGCGCGCTTCCAGGCCCAGATAGGCCACCGTCGAAACCGTCGCTACCAAAGGCCCCGCCCCCTTCTTCCCCCGTGAAGGCGGCCGATCGCTTGTCCCCGTTATTCCTGCGCGTCCGGCCGTCCCTTGAATCCCTGCGCCACGACATACCATTCGACGCTGCCCTTGCGGCTCGCCGGCGGCTTGGCATGCTTGATCGTGGTGAAATGCTTCTTGAGCACCGCCAACAGCTCCGCATCGGTGCCGCCGGCAAAGACCTTGGCGACGAAGGTGCCGCCCTTGCGCAGATTCTGCACGGCGAAATCCGCCGCGGCCTCGACCAGCCCCATGGTGCGCAGATGATCGGTCTGGGCATGGCCGACGGTGTTGGCCGCCATGTCGGAAATCACCAGATCCGGCTCCTGCCCCAGCGCTTCGCGCAGCAGGTCGGGCGCCTTGTCGTCCATGAAATCCATTTCGAACAGGGTGACGCCGGGAATCGGATCGACCGGCAGCAGGTCGATGCCGACCACCGCCGCCTTGGGCGCCATCTTGCGGATCACCTGCGCCCAGCCGCCCGGCGCCACGCCCAGGTCGACGACCGCGCGCGATCCCTTCACGAAATGGAATTTCTCGTCCAGCTCGATCAGCTTGAAGGCGGCACGGCTGCGCCAGCCTTCCTGCTTGGCCTTGTGGACATAGGGGTCGTTCAGGTGCCGCTCCAGCCAGCGCACCGACTGCGCGGTGCGCCCCTTGGCGGATTTCACCCGCACCTTGCCTGCGCCAGAACCCCTCACGTCGTTGCTCCATGGCGGTCCATCAGGCCGCGCAATATGCCCTCGCGAATGCCGCGGTCGGCGACGCCCAGTCGCTCGGCCGGCCAGATGTCGAGGATCGATTCCAAAATGGCACAGCCCGCGACCACCAGGTCGGCGCGCTCCGTGCCGATGCAGGGCAATCGTTGCCGATCCGCCAGCGCCATGGTCGACAGCCGTTCGGAAATCGCGCGCATCGAACTGCTCGGCACGATCAACCCATCGATCGCCTGCCTGTCATAGCGCGGCAGGTCAAGGTGCAGGCTGGCCAAAGTCGTCACCGTGCCCGACGTGCCCAACAGCCTGATGCCCGCTTCGCCCTGCGGCAGGCGCCGGGCGAGCGGCGCGAACGCCTCGGCCACGCGCGCGCGCATCCGGCCATAGGCGGCCAGCCGCTCGGCCGGATTGGCATGGTCGAACAATTCACTCTCGGTCAGCGACACCACACCCCAGGGCGCGCTCACCCAATCGACGATGCGCGGCGCACCGTCGCAATGGGAATCGACCAGCACCAGTTCGGTTGATCCACCGCCAATATCGAAGATCAGCGCCGGGCCATTGCCCTCTTCCAGCAGCGCATGGCACCCCAGCACCGCCAGCCGCGCCTCTTCCTGCGCGCTGATGATGTCGAGCGCGATCCCGGTCTCGCGATAGACGCGCTGGATGAACTCGGCGCCATTGCTCGCCCGCCGACAGGCCTCGGTCGCGACCGACCGCGCCAGCGTCACATGGCGCCGCCGCAGCTTGTCGGCACAGACCGACAGCGCGGCGATGGCCCGGTCGATCGCCGCATCGCTGATCCGCCCGGTGGCCGCCAGCCCTTCGCCCAGACGCACGATCCGGGAAAAGGCATCAACCACGATGAACCCGTCCGCTGACGGCTTGGCGATCAGCAGACGGCAATTATTGGTACCCAGATCGATTGCCGCATAGGATCGGCGGTCACGCGCCGTGTAGGGATAAAGGCCCCGTTGCTTCGACGGGGGCGTAATGGCCGCAGCCTTGCTCCCATTACCCGAACCGGAACGGGCGGACTTGCCCGAAACGCGGCCAACCGGGCCGGAACTCTGCGGCGATGGGCGGCTATGCTGCACCAAGGCCGTATCTCACTTCATCAATCGCCGATCGCGCAAATCCGATCGGAACTTGCCTTCATGCTTAAGCGGAACCGCCCGCTTCCGCAAGTGGGCGGGAAACAAGCCGAAAATCCCCGGCATTTCTTCAACCCATTACATTTGCATAAATTACATAATCGATACCGTTAACATAGAAAACGGCATGACCGGCGGATCAATCAATCAACGCTGGATATTCATAACGCAAAGATAACATTGTGTCTTTTTTGATACATGACAGAAACTTTCATTTTTTGGTAATTGTCTTGCGCCTGATAGCTGCATAGCCTCGCCAACGGTCTTTGGGGAGTTAACATCATGCGCATTCGTAAGAATGGCGCGGGCCTGTTGGCACGCGCCGGTCGTTCTGCCCTTTTGGCATCGGCCGCTCTGTCCGCTCTGAGCATCGCACCGGCAGCCCATGCCGTCGTGCCGAACGACAATAATACGCCGGCCGACATCGTCGATGGCACCGATGTGAACGGCGTCGGCATCATGTATCGCGCCGACGGCTATGTCTGCACCGGTACGCTGATCAATCCGCGCACCGTCATTTTCGCCGCCCACTGCGTCAATGACTATGACCCCAGTACCTACAGCACGGTGAATGACGGCATTCCGGTCGCCTTCGCCTTCCAGAGCAACGCCCGCCCCGGCCTCGTCAACTGGATCAACAACGGCTATCGCACCAACACCGCGCTCAGCGTCTACAACGTCAACAATATCGCCTATAATCCGGACTCGCTCGATCCGCCGGCGCTCAGCTTCCTCTATGGCGACACGGCGATGGCCACGCTCGACACGCCGGCCAGCGACGTGCCGACCTGGGCGATGCTCTTTTCCGCCCTGCCCGCGCCGGAAAGCATCAGCGACACAACCGGCACCGGCTATCATGTCACGATCACCGGCTATGGCCGCAGCGGCAGCGGCACCACCGGCAACAGCTATGGCATCGATTATCGCCGCAAGGTGGCCGAGAATTTCCTCGGCATGCTCGGCTCGCTCGACGATATCGACATCTTCCTGTTCGGCGAAGGCGGTGGCTACACCCAGAATCTCTACCAGACCGACTTCGACGATCCGACCCGGACCAACGAATTCGACTTCAATGTCTTCAAGGACGATGCGCTTCCCAATGAAGGCAATACCGCTGGCGGCGATTCCGGCGGCCCGCTGATCCTCGACCAGACCTTCGACCAGAAGGTGGTGCTGGGCGTCCTGTCGGGCGGCAGCCGCTACTTCCTGGAACAGCCGCAAAGTTCCTATGGCGGCTCCGCCTTCTATCAACCGCTCTATCTCTTCTGGGACTGGATCGCGCAGAATAATCCCTATCGCTACGCCACTGCCAAGGCCGGCGACGGCAAATGGAGCGACGCCAGCCACTGGGTGACGGCGCTCGATCCCAATTACATGATCATCGACAGCAACGGATCGTTGGTGAACGGCGTGCCGACCACGCCCGGCGCCGGCGCCTTTGGCGAGGATGATGCGCAGAAGTTCGGCCAGGTCTGCTACCAGCCCAATGATGGATCGGACGACGCCTGTTACGACGTCGGCACCGACACGCTGCTGATCAATGGCGAGCCGGTCGAGGCGACCGACGCGACCACCACCAGCGGCAGCAAGACCGTCGCCGACAACAAGGGCAAGGTTGAGATCGCCGAGCGCAGCCCGTCCGATGGTGCCGCCAGCCTGGCGGACGAGGCCATCGTGGAGGCCCAGGCGGAGGGCGATGCCGTCCTGCCCGCCGCGACCCTGGCCAACGGTCTGCCCGGCGCCACCAATTTCGTGCCGAACAATATCGACCCGGTCGCCGCGCAGGGCGTCGTCGGTCGCTATTATGACGTCACGCTGAGCGCCGCCGGCAAGACCACGCTCGACATCGACGCCACCGTCGATCGCTTCACCATCTCGGGCACCGGCTCGACGCTCGACGTCACCAGCGCCGGGTCGCTGACCAGCCTGATGGACATCAACCATCTCGCCGGCGTGGTGAATGTCGATGGCACGGTCGAAACGCCGGGCGACTATCTGCTGCTCTCGGGCCTGCTCTCAGGCAAGGGCACGCTGCGCACCCCCTATTTCACCAACATCATGGGCGTGGTCGCGCCTGGCGGCATCGGCACGGTCGGCACGCTCACGGTCGAGGGTAATGCCATCCTCTCCTCGGGCAGCACGCTGCATGTCGACCTTGGCAGCAGCGGTTCCGACCTGCTCGCGGTCAAGGCCACCGATGATGTCGAAGGCGTCGCGGCGGTCGATGGCAAGGTCGTCTTCGGCGCGGCGACCGGCGCCAAGCTGCGCTATGGCAGCCGCTACACCTTCCTGACCGCAGAAGGCGGCGTCGAAGGCACGTTCGACACGCCGACCAACATCAGCGCCATCCTGAAGCCCGTGCTGACCTATGGCGCCAACAGCGTCAGCGTCACGATCGATGCCGGCACCTACGCCGGCGTCGTCAATGGCGGCTCGCAGGTGCAGACCAGCTTTGCCCGCCTGCTCGATCAGAACCGTGCCCTCTACGGCAATTATGCCACCCTTTATGGTGAGGCCGACCTGCTGAGCGTCGCCGCGATCCAGGCGTCGCTCGAAGCCATGGCGCCGCGCACCGAAGCGCTCCGCACCTCCATGTCCGAAGTGCTGAACGACAATATGGCCCGCTTCTATCGCGATCGCCTGGCACGCGTCAGCGGCGGCAGCATGGGCGGCACGCTGACCATGACCGGGCAGCCGCTCCAGCTCGCCGCGCTCAGCATGAACAATCTGAACCTGGGCATGGATCAGGGCGGCGGCAACGAAACCGTCACCCAGGAAAATGCCCTGCCTGAAGACGTCAGCGCCTTCATCGCCGGCGGCTATATCGACGGCAAGAGCGATCCGATGCGGGGCGCCATCACCACCGGCCGCGACAAGTTCGACGGCTGGTATGGTGCGGCCGGCATCGAAAAGATGATCGGCGACGATGCCGTGATCGGCCTGGCCGCCTCATTCAGCGAACTGAAGGGCAATACCGGCATCGGCGACACCGCCCGTGCCCGCCTTTACCAGGCCACCGTCTATGGCAATTGGGATCTGGGCGGCGTGGTTCTGGATGGCGTCGGCAGTGCCGGCACCCTCACCAGCAAGACCAAGCGCGCCTTTGCGGTGGGCACCACCCCCTACACACTGCGCAGCAGCGACCAGCAACTGGCCCTGTCGGGCGAGATCGGCATCGGCGCGCCGCTGGGTGGCGATGCCTTCACCATCACGCCGCGCGCCTCGCTGCGCGGCGCCTATATCAGCGGCGGCAACCTCGCCGAATATGGCGGCGACACGGCGCTGGTGATCCATCGCCATGCGATCCAGAGCGCGCAGGGCCGCCTGGGGGCCACGGCGAAGATCGATGTCGGCGGGTTCAAGCCCTATCTGACCGCCAATTATGTCCATGAGTTCCGCGACCAGCCGGCCTATTTCCTGGCCAATTTCGTCGGCGGCACCGGATCGCTCGCGCCCTTCGCGCTGGGCGGCTCGGACAAGAATTGGGGCGAAGTGGGCGGCGGCCTGACCCTCAGCACCGGCAATGTCGACATCAGCCTGTCGGCCGACACCACCGCCTGGCGCGGCAACCTCAGCTATCAGAGCTATCGCGCCGCACTCAAATTCCGCTTCTGACAGCAGCTCCCCGGCAACAGAAGCATTGGGCCGTCCCGCATGGGGCGGCCCTTTTTTTTTGCGGGCAGCCCCCTCCGGCCAATTACCGATTGCCTCTGCGCCTCTCCGCTCGGACAAATGCAGCATGAAAGACCATGGCCCGCCCCTGTCCCGCCGGCACATGCTGTCGCTGACGGCGGGCGCCATCCCGGCCCTGTCCTGCGCGCCTGGCCTGGCCGTCGCGCCGCCTTCCGGACTCGACGCCATCGCCCGCAGCCGGGGCCTGCGCTTTGGCACCGCCGTATCGCCCACCCATCTGGACGATTCTGCCTTTGCCCAGTTGATCGTCCGGGAATGTTCGGTGCTGACCGCCGAGAATAATTTCAAATGGAAATATCTCGAAGCCAAGGAGGGTCAGCGCAACCCGGCGAAGGCGCTACGCGTCCTGCGCTTCGCCAGCCGCCATCGCATGTCGCCGCGGGGCCATACGTTCGTCTGGAACCAGGATGATCGGGTGCCCGGCTGGCTGATCGCCAATGAGGCAGCGCTGGCGCAGAAGGGGGGCGCGCCGCTCATCGCCCTGATGAACGACCATGCCCGCTATCTTGCCACCACCTTCCCCCAGATCGAATCATGGGACTGCGTGAACGAGGCGTTCGTCGTCCAGAGCGGACAATTGAAGAACTCGATCTACACCCGCATCCTCGGCATGGGCTTCTTCGACCTCGCCTTTCAGTTGATGGCGCAATATGCCCCCCATGCGCAGCGCGTCTATAATGGCAATATGAGCTGGGAGCAGAATCCCGATCATCGCAACGCCGTGCTGCGCGTGCTGGAACAGGCGCTCAAGCGCGGCGTGCCGGTCAACGCCATCGGCATCCAGAGCCATCTGGGCAATACGCTGGGCCGTGGCCGCGACGAACGGGCCTGGAATCGCTTCCTCGCCGAACTGGACGCCATGGGCATGACGGTGCTGATCACCGAACTGGATTGCGCCGACCGCCATCTGAGCGATCGGGAACCGGCCAGGCGCGATGCCGAAATCGCCGCCTTTGTGAAGGGCTATCTCGACATCACGCTCAGCCATCGCAATGTTTCCCAGATCATCTGCTGGGGCCTCAGCGATCGCTATTCCAATCTCAATCGCGACAGCTATCCGACCCGGAGGCGCCGGTCCGACGGCCTGCCCATGCGCGGCAACCCCTTTGACGATGCGCTGCGGCCCAAACCCTTTTATGATGCGATCGCCACCGCCCTCGCCGCCTGTCCGGTGCGATGATCGGGCGGACCGCTGGACAGGATCGGCGACCCTATTAGGGTAGGGCGATCGACAGACAGGGGCCAGGCCGATGCATCCGGTAGAATTGTTCGAACTGCTGGTGGCCATGCTGCTGGCGATCATCGCGCTTCATTATGTCGCGCATCGGCTGGGCCTGCCGCCGGCAGTCGCCTTGCTGACCGGCGGCACCTTGCTCGCTTTCGTGCCCGGCCTGCCGGTCATCTCGCTCGACCCCGAACTGGTGCTGGTGATCTTCCTGCCGCCGCTGCTGATGGACGGCGCCTGGTTCATTGCGCTGGGCCATCTGCGCCGCCACCTGATCGGTATCATGTCACTGGCGATCGGCGCGGTGATCTTCACTACCCTCGTTGTGGCCGCGGTCGCCCATGCGCTGATGCCCTCCCTGCCCTGGGCCGCCTGCGCCGCGCTGGGCGCGATCGTATCGCCGCCCGACGCCATTGCCGCCCGCGCCGTGCTGCAACGCGTGCATCTCCCCCGCCGCCTGTCGGTCCTGCTGGAGGGCGAAAGCCTGTTCAATGACGCCAGCGGCCTGGTCCTCTTCCGCTTCGCCATCGCCGCCGTCGCCACCGGCAGCTTCAGCGCGGTCGCGGGCCTCGAAAGCTTCATCCTGCTCGCCGTCGGCGGCCTGATCGTCGGCGGCGCGATCGGCGCCATCTGGGTGCTGCTGGTCCGGCGGCTGGGTGACGATTATCTGATGATCGCCTCTTCCATGCTGGTGCCCTGGTCGGCCTATCTGCTGGGCGAAGCCTTCCATGTTTCCGGCGTCATCGCCACCGTCGCCGCGGGCCTCATCTGCGGCTGGTATCAGCATATCGTCTGGTCCGCATCGGTACGGATGCGCGGCACCGCCTTCTGGGCAGTGATGATCTTCCTCATGGAAGCGACCGTGTTCATGCTGATCGGCTCGTCGCTGCGCGGCGTGGTCGACCGGGTCGGCGGCTTTGCCGTCGTGCTCGACAATATGGCGGTGCCCGTGCTGCTCATCCTGCTCGCCCTCACCGCCGCCCGCTTCGTCTGGGTGTTCGGCTCGGACGCCATCATCATGCTGCTGCGCGCGATGGGCCTGCGTCGCTACAGCCCGATCGGCCCGCGCGGCGCCACCGTGCTCGGCTGGGCCGGCATGCGCGGCGTGGTGACGCTGGCGGTCGCACTCTCCGTGCCGGAGGGCTTTCCGGGGCGCGACTTCCTGCTGGTCGCCGCCTTTGGCGTGATCCTCGGCACCGTCCTGATCCAGGGCACCACGCTCGGCCTGCTGATCCGCTGGGCGGGCCTCTCCGACCCGATTCATGATCGCCCCCGCCTCAGCATGAGCGATGCCGAAGCCGCCATCGCCAGGGTCCAGGCCGTGCGCGTCGAACAGCTCGCCTATGATGCGGCGGGTGAACTCATCCACCCGCAACTGCTCGAACGCTATCAGCGCCGCGCCGTCATTTCGAAAAATTATGCCGGACAGGAAGACCAGTTCGCCGACCGGCTCCACGCCCATTTCGACCTGGTGCTGGAGGCGATTGCCGCTGGCCGCGCCGAACTGCTGCGCCTGCACCGCGCCGGCGACATTGATGAACATGTGCTGCAGGAACTGGAGCGTGACCTCGACCTGGAGGAACTGACCGCCTGGTCAATGAAGTCGTGACCGCGATGGAAGCCCGGTTGCGCGACCTGCTGAACGCCGACCCCTGGCGCATGGCCATCCTGCATCTGCTCCGCTCGCTCGACCTGCCCGATGGCTGGGTCGCCGCCGGCTTCGTGCGCGATGCGGTCTGGGACCATCTCCACGGCCACGCCCCGTCGATCCCCGTCGGCGATATCGACATCATCTGGTTCGATCCCGCCCGAACCGATCCTGCGCTCGACCGGCAGATCCAGCGGCAACTGGCCGCGCTGCGCCCGGACGTCGACTGGTCTGTCAAGAATCAGGCACGGATGCACCTGCGCAATCGGGATGCACCCTATGCTGATGCCGCCGATGCGATGCGCCACTGGACCGAGACGGCGACCGCCATCGGCGTCCGCCTGACGCCCGACGACCGGCTGGAGGTCAACGCCCCCTTCGGCCTTGATGATCTGTTCGGCTTGCGGCTGGTGCCCGGCCCGGCCTTTCTCGGCGCCAGGCGGACGATCTTCGATGAACGGATGCGCGCCAAGCAATGGCTGGCGCGCTATCCCCTACTACAGCTTGGCTGATCAGAGCGGCAGCAGCGCGCCCACGATCCAGCGTTCCTCGGCGCGCAGCACGCCCCAGGCACGGGCGGCGGCGCGGCTGTCCATCGCCTCGACGCCGATGCCGCGCGCTTCCAGTTCCCGCACGAAGGCGCGGGTCGGCTGTTGCAACCCGCTGCCGGTGCCCAGCAGCAGGAATTCGGGCTTCAGTTCCAGATGGTCGAACAAATCGCCCAGCGCCGCGACGCTCATCGCCGACACCGCCGGCGCCTGCATCCAGGCCAGTGCCCGGACGGGGCTGAGCAACAGCCCGTCCGGGAAGACATCGTCCTTTACCCGGAAGCCCCGGCCCTGGAAGCCGGTGACGATCGGACCCTGGCCGCTATCGTCGCGGCGCAGTTCGATTCCGGTTTGACGGTCGCTCAGGGCTGGGCTCCGTCGCGCGGACCCATGCGCTCGGCCTGAGCGGCGATGCCGCCCTTCTTCGCCTTCTTCTCGGACGTCTGCGGGCTCAGGCCCAGCGTGATCAGCAGCGAGGAGGAGACATAGACCGACGAATAGGTGCCGACGATGATGCCCAGCATCATGGCCGCGGTGAAGCCGCGCAGCACATGGCCGCCCAGCAGCAGCAGCGCGCCCAGCGCCAGCAGGATGGTGACCGAGGTCATGACCGTGCGCGGCAGCGTCTCGTTGACCGACAGGTCGATCAGCGACTTCATGTCCATCTTGCGATATTTGCGCATATTCTCGCGGATACGGTCGTCGATCACCATCTTGTCGTTGATCGAATAGCCCACGATGGTCAGCACGGCGGCGATGATGTTGAGGTCGAACTCCAGCTGCGTGACCGCGAAGAAGCCCAGCGTCATCAGCACGTCGTGGACGATCGCGACGAAGGTCGACACGCCGAACTGCCATTCGTAGCGGAACCAGGAGAAGATCGCGATGCCGATGATCGCCAGAACGACCGCCAGCACGCCATTCTGGATCAGTTCGCCCGACACCTTGCCCGACACCGTGTCATAGCGTGAGAAGGTGACGCCGGGGAACTGGGCCTCCATCGCCTTGCGGGTCTTTTCGACCACGGCGTTGGCCGCGCCGGCGCCGCCCTGTTCGGGCAGCGGCAGGCGGATCTGCACCGTCTTGGGATCGCCGAACTGCTGCAGCGAGCTTTCGCCCACGCGCAGCCCCGCGATCGTGTCGCGGACCTTGTCGGTCTCGACCGCCTGCGGGAACTTCGCCTCGATCATCAGGCCGCCGACAAAGTCGACGCCCAGGTTCAGGCCCTTGTAGAAGGTCGCGCCGACCGCCAGCACGGTCAGCAGCAGCGTCAGGCCAAAGGCCCAGTGGCGCAGCTTGACGAAGCCGATATTGGTGTTGTCGGGGACGAGCTTGAGAAGTTTCATGGGTTGTTCCTCCCGCCCCTCTTAAATGTGGATGTCCGTGGGACGAGTGCGACGCACCCAGCCCGAGACGAGAACGCGCGTGAAGGTCACGGCGGTGAACACGCTGGTCGCGATACCGATCAGCAGCACGATGGCGAAGCCCTTGACCGGGCCGGAGCCCAGCGCGAGCATGATGCCACCGGCGATCGCGTGGGTCACGTTCGCTTCGAAGATGGTGCGGCTGGCTTCCTTGTAGCCGAACTCGATCGCCTGCACGACCCCACGCCCGCGTCGCCGCTCTTCACGGATACGCTCATAGATCAGCACGTTGGCGTCGACCGCGGTGCCGATGGTCAGCACGAAGCCGGCAATGCCCGGCAGGGTCAGCGTCGCGCCCAAAATGCCCATCACGCCCAGGATCACCAGCACGTTGATGGCCACGGCCAGGTTCGCATACATGCCGAACCGGCCATAGCTCACGAACATGAAGGCAGCGACGGCGACGACCGCGACGATCGATGCGACCAGGCCGGCGCGGATCGAATCGGCGCCCAGGCCCGGACCGACGGTGCGTTCCTCGACCACGACGAAGTTGACCGGCAGCTTGCCCGACCGCAGCGCGATCGCCAGCTGGTTGGCACCCTCGACCGTGAAGCTGCCCGAAATCGTCGCCGACCCGCCCAGGATCGGCTCATTGATGTTCGGCGCCGACAGCACCTTGCCATCCAGGATGATGGCGAAGGGGCGGTTGACATTCTGCGACGTCACCTTGGCGAACTTGTTGCCGCCCGATCCGTTGAAGCGGATGGTGACATTGGGTTCGTTGGTCTGCTGGTCATAGGTCTGCTGCGCGTCGGTCAGTTCCTCGCCCGACACCATCACCTGGCGGTGGACCGCGATCATCGGCGGCCCGGCCGGATTGGTCGGATAGGGCAGGACTTCGCTGCCCACCGGCGCGCGGCCCTGGGCCACCTCGCTCGGGTTGGCGCTCATGTCGACCAGCTTGAATTCCAGCTTCGCGGTCTGGCCCAGCAAAGCCTTCAGCGCCTTGGGATCCTGCAGGCCCGGCACCTGCACGACGATGCGGTTGGCACCCTGCTGCTGGATGGTCGGCTCGCGCGTGCCCATTTCGTCGATGCGCTTGCGGATGACTTCGGTCGCGACCTGCATCGCGCTCTTGACCGCATTGTCGATTCCCGCCTGGGTCGGCGTGATGACGATGGTGGAGCTGTTGACCACCTCGACATTGAAATCGCGCTGGCCGGTCAGGCCCGCCCCCTGGGTCAGCGGGCGGATGCGCTCGACGGCGGCATCCACTTCGCTGGGGTTGCGGACCATGAAGCTGAGCTTCCCGTCACGGCTGGAGATATCGCCGATCGCGATCTTCGTCTCGCCCCGGCGCAGCTCCGTGCGGACCTGCTCCTCCATATTGGCGAGCCGCTGCTTGGCCACATCCTGGGTCGACGCTTCCAGCAGCAGATGGCTGCCGCCGGCAAGGTCGAGGCCCAGATTGACCCGCGTCTGCATGAAGGGGGGCAGCTTCGCCACCGTCGAATCGGGCAGGAAGCTCGGGACGGCGCAGAAGATGCCGATGATCAGCGGCAACAGGATGCCGGCGATGGCCCAGCGCGAGAAGTTCAGCATGGTTGGATCAGTCGTTCGCGGGCTTGGCGGTGGTCGGGTCGATCACGTCGGCCAGGGTCGACTTGACCGCCTTGACCTTCATGTTCGGCGCCAGCTCGATATCGACATAGATGTCGTCGACGCGCGCGACCTTGCCGACCAGGCCACCGCCGGTCACGACCTGATCGCCCTTCTTCACGGCGTCGATCTTGCCCTTATGCTCCTTCATCTTCTTCTGCTGCGGACGGATCAGCAGGAAGTAGAAGACGACGAAGATGAGGACCAGCGGTGCCATCTGCACCAGGATACCGGCGCCGGAGGCTTGCCCGCCCGCGGTCTGGGCAAAGGCTGGAGTAATGAACATGGTGGGACTTTCGCCTTGTTTTTCGGTCTCCCCAACCCGCAGGGCGCGGGCATGGGATCAAGCGCGGGCGGCTAACACAGATGGCCGGGGCAAGGCAACAAGCTTGGCTTTTCGCGCCCGGAATGGCGGGCTTTGAAAGCATCGGGCAAGGGACGGAAAAGCCGGTCATTTGCACGCCCCGCAAAAAGCCTGCATCGAATCCCTTGCAACTTCCAATTCATCCCTCTATTGGGCGCCCTCCGGTCGGGACGTAGCGCAGCCTGGTAGCGCATCACACTGGGGGTGTGGGGGTCGGAGGTTCGAATCCTCTCGTCCCGACCAAAATTCTCCGAACATCGCCATAATCCATGATTTTCGCCGCTTCGGCGGAAGGCCTGCCCCTGCGTGTCAGACGCTGCCGGCCCGGATCTTGGCAAACATGTCCGCAAAGGTCAGCCGGCTATCGATCCGGGTGAAGACGCGCATCGGCCGCCCAGCCGGATGTGCGACATAGCCCGCCTGATCGTTGATCCGTGGCGTCGGCCGGATCAGATAATCGCTCGACGCCGCATCGGGATCGAAGGAGGATTGCAGCGCGGTCAGCGTGACCAGCGGACTGTCCCCCAATATATAGGTTTCGCCGAGCGGCGCATCGATCCGCCTGATTGCCCGCTCCAGCTGATCCAGCAGATAACGGCCCAGCCGCCCCGCCCCTGCCAGTTCCCGGTCGAGTTCGGCATGACTGATCATCAGCGTGCGATAGACGTTGCGCGGCACCTGCCAGATCTCGACCGCCGAATCGTTGAACAATGTCTGCGCGGCGGCCAGATCGATGGTCAGATTATATTCCTTGCTTGCCCGAACATGGACGGTGGGATCGATATTGCCCTGCTCGAGGCCATGTTCCGGCCCGCCGATCCAGACCAGGATGATCCGCCGTGCGATCTCCGGCCGCAGGCGCACCGCCTCGGCCAGGTCGGTCAGGCCAGCCCCCGCGACATAGAAGAGGGGCAATTTGCTATCAGTCCGTTGCGCTTCGGCGATGATCGCGGTCACCGCCGGGGTGGCCGATGGCGGCGTGCCGGGCGCCGGCGCGGCATTGCGCCCCGCCAGCACCGGCGGTCGATGCGGCAGCCGCATGCAATCCATCAAGTCGCTGACGCATTGCACGGCGTTGTCGGCTTGCCGGTCCGACCCGTCGAGGAAATCCCTGGGATGAATATGCGATCCGATGACCAGCGGGATCTGCACCGAAGGCGACAACAGATGATGCGCCAGTTGGAACAGGCCATCGGGATCGCCGGAAAAATCATTGTCGATGATCACCCGGCTGCGGACCCGCGCGGTCAGGGCATGAGCCGGCCCGGTCAGTGATGCCTGGCCGGCCAGCCCCACAAGCCCCGCCAGCCATGTTCGCCGATCGATGATAAGCCTGTTCTGCACGACCTGACCCTCCCCATGTCGCCCCATTGGACATGCGGCCACATTGCGGGGCCATGACCCACAATGTCAAACAAGACCCGGAAATGCCGGAAGATCAGTCGGCCGCCCCTGCCACATCCTCTCTCTCCCCCGCCATCGCCAGCAGCAGGTCGATCTTGTCGTGCAGGCTGGCAATCTGCGCCTCCGACCGCAGGTTGGTCTCATAGTCGAGCCGCGCCTCCAGCCGGTCCTTCGCCGTCTGGCGGTTCTGGCTCATCATGATGATCGGCGCCTGCAACGCGGCCAGCATCGACAGCATCAGGTTCAAAAAGATGAAGGGAAAGGGATCGAAGGCATGGCGCGCCAGCACCAGCGTGTTCAGGATCGCCCAGGCGACCAGGAACAGGCTGAAGCCGATGATGAAGCGCCAGGAACCGCCGATCGCCGCGACGCGGTCGGCCAGCCGCTCGCCATAGGTCTGGCCGTCATCGAACAGGCGGTTGAGATCAGGGGCCTGGGGCCCGCGGCCCAGGGAGCCGACGAGAAAACGGATGGCTGCATTCATGGATCACCTCGTGCGACCGCGCCTTCGGGGCGGACGGGTGATCCGAACCTGTCAGTTCACCCCCATGCCCGAACGCGCGGTCTTTCGACTATGGTCGTTGTCGGACATGATTTCCTCGAAAGGATGGGCGGAATATTCCGGCTGGAACAGGATGGCCGCTAGACCCGGCACCGCGCCGGATCAATCCGCGCAATCATGAAATCTTGGTCATGTCGGGGTGGTTTGCGGACCGTGGGCCTACCCTCTCCCGTGAACGGGAGAGGGTAGGCCCACGCCAAAGGCGTGGGAGGGTGAGGGCCTTCTGAAACAAGCCGCCCTCATCCAACTTCGCCTAACCGGCTTTGCCGGCAAGGCTTCGTATCCTTCTCCCGCCAACGGGAGAAGGAATGAGCGCTCCTGCTCGCTTCGCGCCAGGCAGCTTTCCGCCCGGAAGCGGACCGAGCGCTATCCGAGCAGCGCCATGCTGGCCCCGCCCCGACATCCCCTTTCCTACGCCCCCTCTCCCTGCTCTACACTTGGTGATGCGACCGAATGCGCCCGCGCCAATCGACCGGCGCGTGCCGCGTGCAAGCAAGGCGCGTGGGTGTCGCGTCAGGGGCGCGGGCCGCGCGCGGCGTTGACGCGGCACGATGGCCCAGCCCCTGTTGGACGGCACGCGTTCCAGTGCATGACCGACGCGCAGCAGAGGCGTTGCCGACGCGTTTCAGGCGCGAACGACCCCAGAAGCCCGTTTACACTGTGAACTTCGACAGACGCGCCCATGCCATTCCACCCTGTCCTACAGATAACCATATGGGATAAATGATTCGCCATCCACGAACCATGGAAGGGCCAATCATGACCATCGACACATTGCTGGACGAACTGATCGCGCGGGAGGGTGGCTATGTCGATCATCCGGCCGATCGCGGCGGGCCGACCAATATGGGCATCACGCTGGGCGTCGCGCGGGCGAACGGCTTTGCCGGCGACATGCGTCGCCTGCCGGCCGCCACTGCGCGCACCATCTATCGCCAGCTTTACTGGGATGGACCGGGCTATGCCGCCGTCGCGCAGCAGAGCATGACGCTCGCCGCCGAACTGTTCGACACCGCCGTCAACATGGGGGCGGGCGTCGCCAGCACCTTTCTCCAGCGAGCGCTGAACGCGCTCAACCGCAACCAGCGCGACTATCCCGATCTCCAGGCCGATGGCGCGATCGGCGCCCGCACGCTCGCCGCGCTGCGCGCCTTCCGCACCCTGCGCGGCGCGGCCGGCGACGCCGTGCTGATCAAGGCGATCGAGGCCTTGCAAGGCGAACGCTATCTGGCGCTGGCCGAAAGCCGCCCGGCCAACGAGGCCTTTCTCTATGGCTGGCTCGCCAACCGCATCGGCTGAAGGGAGACGCGATCATGTTGAAGACCGACGACATTCCTCTCCCCACCGAGCCGACCGACCTGTGGACCCAGCGGTCGCGACCGGCCTTTCTCTACGTCATCTATGCGCTGCTGCTCTGGTCGATCCCGATGGGGCTGATCTCGGGCTGGCAGCCGGAGGTGGCGGGTGCGATCATCGCGGGCATGCGCGCCTATCTCGACGCCCTGCCCGAGCCGCTCTACGCGCTCTTCGGCACCGCCTATCTCGGCTATACCGCGGCCCATGCCTGGGGCAAGGCGAGGGGCACGGAGCGCTGACGGAAACGGGCGGGGCGCCAGCGCGCCCTGCCCCACTCAATTATTGACGTAGAAGTCGCGCAGTGCCCGCGCATCATGCAGGGCATTGTGCGGCACCCGGCTGTTCGCCGCCGCGCTGAAGCCCGCCGCGTTGATCAGTTCCAGCCGCAGCCCATAGTCGACCGCCGCCATCTGCCCCGGCCCGGTGGTCAGCAACGCGCAGAAATGGGCCAGATCCTCGGGCCAGTCGGCGATGATCACCGGATCGGAATCGCCATCCAGATAGGCGGCGATATGGTCCGCCGCCTCGATCCGGCTGAGTTCATGGTCCAGCCCCGGCGGCACATGGCGCAGATAGGGGATGACATGGCGCTCGACCCAGGGTTCGATCACATCGGGCAGCGGCAGCGACGCATAGAAATCATCGTCGCCATGTTCGGGCACCAGCGCCACGCTGATCAGCGCGCCGCCAAAGCCGTTGAATTCGGTATCGAGAAAATAACGCATGATGGGGGTGCCGATAGACCCCTGCGCCGCCGCTGGCCAGCCCATAGGCGGCGAACCGTCCATCGGGCCGCCATTGCGCAGCGGCGCGCGACCTGTCATGCGGCCGCTTTCCCCGCCCTGTTTGAGGACCATTGCCATGACACCGCGCGAATTGCTGGGCACCGCCGCCGTTCCGGGCGGGCAGGAACTGCGCCTCTATCGCCGCGGCGGCGACTTCATGATCGTGCTCGACCGCAACGAGCTGATGAGCAGCCGGATGAGCGGGTCGGAAAAGGCGCTGGCGCTGATGACGCTGGAGCGGCTGGGCAAGCGCGCCGGTCTTCACATGCTGATCGGCGGCTATGGCATGGGCTTCACCCTGCGCGCCGCGCTCGCGGAAATGGACGCAAAGGCGCAGATCACGCTGGCCGAACTGGTGCCCGAGATCATCGAATGGGCGCGCGGCCCGATGGTCGACCTGGCCGCCGGCTGCCTGGACGATCCGCGCGTGCGGCTGGTGATGGACGATGTCGCCCATGTGATCGCCGCCGGCCATGGCAGCTATGACGCGATCCTGCTGGATGTCGACAATGGCCCGGACGGCCTGACCGCCGACGCCAATGACCGGCTCTATACCAATGCGGGCCTCGCCAGCGCGATGCGCGCGCTCAAGCCCGGCGGCATATTGGCGATCTGGTCGGCAGGATCGGACGCCGCCTTCACCCGGCGGCTGCAGAATGCGGGCTTCGCGGTGGAAGAAGTCGCGGTCAAGGCGCGCGACAATGGCAAGGGCCCCCGCCACGTCATCTGGTTCGCAACCCGCCGGCGGTAAGAATCCTGTTTGAGAAGGCCGGTTCCAGCCCGCTCCCCCGCCCAACCGCCCGACAGGATGACACTGGATCGGGCGGTTGGGCGGGGGAGCGGGCCGGCACCGTACCGAGACATCGCCCTTTCGCGATGTCTCAAAAAAAGGCGCCACACCCCAGACATGAGAGGGGCCGCCGGGACGCAATGCCCGACGGCCCATCATGTGCATGGTCAGCGGCCGGAAACCGCCCAGAAGGAAGACTAGTTCGCGCTAAAGCCCCTGGCGGAGACGGCCTGTATGTCGGCGCTCTTGGTCTCTACACCATGAAGGGTTTGTACCGACGCTCCGGCGTCGTCAGCGGCGCGTTTCCCGAATGGACTTGACCGACCCCATTGCTGAACCATGAGACATCGGATCACCTCCTTTCGCTAATTAAGCCCGCGTGACCGGCTTTGAGCTACCCCTCGATCGGCCACGAGACGGACTGTGAATCAGACGGATTGCAGGATCAAGACTTGTAATATTCTTTTTTGGAATCATACTCGACCGTCGGCCCGAAAAGCCTGGGCCGGCCGATTTTCAGCCCCGACATTCCTCGATCACGCGCGATATTTCGGCCCAGGCCGGCACGATCAGCGTCTCCTGCCCCTGCACCTCGACCGCGAAACGGCCCCGGCTATAGGCGAGCTGGTCCAGCACCGCGTCGCTCGCGCCGCGCACGGCAGTCAGTTGCGGCACCTGCGTCCCCGCCATCACCGCCGGCCAGCTGCTCGCGCCATAGCTTGTCCGCACCGTGATCGCCCCCTGCCCGCCGCCGGCCCGGCTCAGGCTGATCCGCCGCGTCGCCCGGTCGCAGCGCAACGTCAGGCGCGGGGCAGAAGCCGACTCGCCAAACAGCGCGACCGGCCCGGCCGGATCGGCGCGATAGGTCCAGTTGCCCGGCGTCGCAGGGCGATATTGCCACTCGACCGCCGCAGGCGGTGCGGGCTGCGCCGGTGGCAAAGGCGCAGGCCGGGATGCGGGTGCCGGACGCGACGCCGCAGCCGAAGGCGGCGCGGATGGCGGCGCGACGCAGCCGGCCACCAACAGGGTCAGCGGCGCTGCAAGGGCCGGGGCGGACACAAGAAATCGGGTCAGACGCATCGCGCTTCCATGCCCGAGCCGGCCGGAGCGCTCAACCCGAAAAGGGGCAAGGCGACGGCAGAGGCGGATGGCCGACCACGACCGCCGCCGCTTGCCCCCATGCGCAACCGCTCCGTTCATCGCACGGAGAGCCTCAAAAAAGCGCCGGATATTGACAGTTTTGGGGCGAATCGATAAAGGCCGCCGTTCCCTACACGCGTAACAGCGGCAGTGCTTCCTGCACTGGCCGTCTTTTTTGCGTATCGGGAAGCAACATCATGGCCTGTTTTTCCTTGCCAGGAAAGAGGCCCGAACGCTTTGAGATGGGGCGGCGCCAACTGCCCCGTGGAGCAGGAGATTTAAGTACCATGGCACGTATTGCGGGTGTTAACATCCCGACCAACAAGCGCGTAATCATCGCGCTCACCTACATCCACGGCATCGGTCGCAAGACCGCCGTCGACCTCGCCGACAAGCTGGGCATCGACCATGCGCGCCGCGTTCAGGACCTGTCGGACGCCGAAGTCCTGCAGATCCGCGAAGCCATCGACGCCGACCTGACCGTCGAAGGCGATCTGCGTCGCGAAACCGCGATGAACATCAAGCGCCTGATGGATCTGGCCTGCTATCGCGGCCTGCGTCATCGCAAGGGCCTGCCGGTCCGCGGTCAGCGCACGCACACCAATGCGCGCACCCGCAAGGGCAAGGCGAAGCCGATCGCCGGCAAGAAGAAGTAATCGTCGAGGGTCATGTCCTCTGGACCGACCCTCCGGTGACTTCTGCTTTTGAACGATTTTTGTAGGATTAGAGCAAAATGGCACGCGAACCCCAGCGCATTAAGCGCCGCGAACGCAAGAACATCTCGGCCGGCGTCGCGCACGTCAACGCCAGCTTCAACAACACCATGGTGACCATCACCGACGCCCAGGGCAACGCGATCTCGTGGTCCTCGGCCGGCATGATGGGCTTCAAGGGCAGCCGCAAGTCGACCCCGTACGCCGCTCAGGTGTGCGCCGAAGACGCCGGCCGCAAGGCCGCCGAGCACGGCGTCCGCACCCTCGAAGTCGAAGTCAAGGGCCCCGGTTCAGGCCGTGAATCGGCTCTGCGCGCACTTCAGGCCGTCGGCTTCCACATCACCTCGATCCGCGACGTCACGCCGATCCCGCACAATGGTGTGCGTCCGTCGAAGCGCCGCCGCGTCTAATTAAGCTTCGCTAGAGGCTTGAAGGCGGGCGGCGGACGCGTCGCCCGCTTACCCGTTTGCATCGGCCGGAACGTCCTGATGGGTCCAGGATCTACCCGTTACGGCCACATCCCCAGGGGAAGTACATGACTGTCAACATGAAGAACTGGCAGGAATTGAAGAAGCCCAACGCCCTCGAGATCAAGCCGACCGGCGACGGCAAGCGCAAGGCGACCTTCGTTGCCGAACCGCTTGAGCGCGGTTTCGGCCTGACGCTCGGCAACGCGCTGCGCCGGGTTCTTCTCTCCTCGCTCCAGGGCGCGGCGGTCACCTCGATCAAGATCGAGAATGTCCTGCACGAATTCTCGTCGCTCGCCGGCGTGCGTGAGGACGTCACCGACATCGTCCTGAACATCAAGCAGGTCGCGCTGAAGATGGAAGGCGAAGGCCCCAAGCGTCTGCAGCTGTCCGCCACCGGCCCGGCCGTGGTGAAGGCAGGCGACATTGCCGTCGTCGGCGACATCGAAGTGATGAACCCCGATCTGGTGATCTGTCACCTCGATCAGGGCGCGACGCTGAACATGGAACTGACGGCTGACATCGGCAAGGGCTATGTCCCCGCCGTCGCCAACCGCCCGGCAGACGCACCGATCGGCCTGATCCCGGTCGACGCGCTCTACTCGCCGGTCCGCCAGGTCGCCTACAAGGTGGACAACACCCGCGTCGGCCAGGAACTGGACTATGACAAGCTGTCGCTGACGCTGGAAACCGACGGCACCGTGACGCCGGAAGATGCGATTGCCTATGCAGCCCGCATCCTGCAGGACCAGCTCCAGCTGTTCGTCCACTTCGAGGACGCGCTGCCCGCCGCTGCCCCGGCTGCCGGCCATGCCGCTGCCGCTGCGTCGGAAGGCGAAAGCGACACCAACCAGATCAACCGCTATCTGCTCAAGAAGGTGGACGAACTGGAACTGTCGGTCCGCTCGGCCAACTGCCTCAAGAACGACAACATCATCTATATCGGCGATCTGGTCCAGAAGACCGAAGCCGAGATGCTGCGCACCCCGAATTTCGGCCGCAAGTCGCTGAACGAAATCAAGGAAGTGCTGTCGTCCATGGGTCTGCGCCTGGGCATGGACATCCCCGGCTGGCCGCCGGAAAATATCGAGGAAATGGCCAAGAAGCTCGAACAGGAGCTGCTGGGCTAATCCTCCCCGAGCTTGCTCGGGGAGGGGGACCGCTCGCGAAGCGAGTGGTGGAGGGGCACGGGCCTCCACGCGGAATGCCGGTCGAATCATGCATTTGACGGCACCTGCCCCTCCACCGGCCGATGGCCGGTCCCCCTCCCCGTTCCGGGGAGGAACAGGGGCAATGGGCGGCGCCCCTTAATCGCTGCCTGGTCTGGGGTACCTCATCCGGCCCCTTAACGAACGAAGGAATGAGACATGCGTCATAAAGTTGGTCATCGTAAGCTTCAGCGCAGCACCGGTCATCGTACCGCCCTGCTTCGCAACCTGGCTGCCTCGCTCATCAAGCATGAGCAGATCCTGACCACCACGCCGAAGGCGAAGGAACTGCGTCCCTACGTCGAGAAGCTGATCACCCTCGCCAAGAAGGGTGGCCTGTCCAACCGTCGTCTGGCCGACGCCCGCCTGAAGGACGATGCGCAGCTGACCAAGCTGTTCGAAGTCCTGGCCGAGCGTTACAAGGATCGCAACGGTGGCTACACCCGCGTGATCAAGGCCGGTTTCCGCGCTTCGGACGCCGCGCCGATCGCGATCATCGAGCTGGTCGACCGTGACGTCGATGCCAAGGGCCAGGACTCCGGTCCGGTCAACACCGTCGACGAAGACGAATTCGAAGCCGCCTGATCGCGGTTCCACCGGTAACGGTGGATAGACGATAGTCGAACAGGCCGCGGCTTCATCCGAAGCTGCGGCCTGTTTTCTTTTCAAGGACAATAGGGTCGAGAGGATGCGCGCGCTTCGCCGCCTGATCTGGCCGCTGCCGGCCCTGCTGGCAGTGATCGCCGCCGCGCCGGCCTCTGCTGTGGCTGCCGCTGCCTCGGGCGATGCCACCCCCGCCGCGATCGACGCGACGCCGCCGGATAACGGCCTCCATTACCCGCTCACCCGCCGCCAGGATCTGGTCGAGGATCATTTCGGCGTGAAGGTGACCGATCCCTATCGCTGGCTGGAAAATGACGTCCGCACCGATCCCGCCGTGCGCGATTGGGTCGGCCGCGAAAATGACCTGACCCGCCGCTATATCGATGACCTGCCCGGCCGCGACGCGCTCAAGACGCGGATGCAGGCGCTCTTCGCCCATGGCCGCTTCACCGTCCCGCGCAAGGCCGGCACCCGCTATTTCTACGGCTATAACAAGGGACTGCAGAACCAGACCCCGCTCTATGTCCGCGAAGGACTGGCCGGTGAACAACGGCTGCTGCTCGATCCCAATCGCTGGGCCAGGGACGGCGCCAGCGCGCTCGCCGAATGGACCCCCTCGCCCGACGGCCGCTTCCTCGCCTATGGCGTGCAGGATGCCGGCAGCGACTGGCGCACCCTGCGCGTGCTCGACGTCGACAGCGGCAAGATCCTCGACGACAAGGTCGAATGGGTCAAATTCTCGCAGACCGCCTGGGACGGCCGGGGCGAGGGCTTCTTCTACTCCCGCTATGCCGCGCCGGTCGACGGCGAAGCCTATCAGTCGACCAACAGCGACCAGCAGCTTTATTATCATCGCATCGGCACGCCCCAGGCGCAGGACCAGCTCATCTATGCGACGCCCGATCGCCCCGGCCTCAGCCACACCGCCCAGGTGACGAGCGATGGCCGCTGGCTGATCGTCAGCAGCTTTGCCGGCATGGACCCGCGCCGCGAACTGCATGTCGCCGCGCTCGACGGTGGCCCCGTCAAGCTGCGGACGCTGGTCAAGGGCCTCGCCAATGACTGGCGCCTGATCGGCAGCCGGGGATCGACCCTCTATTTCGTCACCGACCGCAAGGCCGCCCATATGCGGCTGGTGACGCTCGACGCCCTGCGGCCGGGACGCAGCGAAAAGCCGCTGGTGGCCGAACGCGCCGATACGCTGGCCGGCGGATCGCTGGTCGGCAACCGTTTCATCCTGGCCTATATGACCCAATCGGAAACCGTCGCCGAACTGGTCGAACTGGACGGCCGCAAGGTCGGCGACGTGCCGCTGCCGGGCATGGGCACCGCCGCCGGCTTTGGCGGGCGCGATGGCGACCCGGAAACCTTCTTCTCCTTCTCCGGCTTCGTGACGCCGGCCAGCATCTATCGCTTCGACACGGCGAGCCAGCAGACCCAGCTCTTCGCCCAGCCCGACCTGCCCTTCAATCCCGCCGATTATGGCGTCGAACAGGTCAGCTACCCCTCCAAGGACGGCACGCTGATCCCGATGACGATCCTGCGCAAGAAAGTGCTGGCCGACCATGCGCAGGCGGTCCCGACCATCCTTTATGGCTATGGCGGCTTCAACATCGCGCTGACGCCCGGCTATTCGGCGACCCGCATGGCCTGGCTGGAACAGGGCGGCGCCTATGCGATCGCCAATCTGCGCGGCGGCGGCGAGTTCGGCAAGGCCTGGCACGATGCCGGGCGTGGCGCCAACAAGCAGAATGTGTTCGACGATTTCATCGCCGCCGCCGAATATCTCAAGGCGCAGGGCTATACCCCCAAGGATGGCCTGGCGATCGAAGGCCGCTCCAATGGCGGCCTGCTGGTCGGCGCGGTGGTCAACCAGCGGCCCGACCTGTTCGCCGCCGCCCTGCCCGCGGTCGGCGTCATGGACATGCTGCGCTTCGATCGCTTCACCGCCGGCCGCTATTGGGTCGACGATTATGGATCGCCCGACAATGAACGCGATTTCCCCCTGCTCTATGGCTATTCGCCCTATCACAACATCTTGAGCGGCAAGGAGTATCCGGCGATCCTGGTGACCACGGCGGACACCGACGACCGGGTCGTGCCGGCGCACAGCTTCAAATATGCCGCCGCGCTGCAGGCCGCGTCGATCGGCGACAAGCCGCATCTGCTGCGGGTGGAGAATCGCGCCGGCCATGGCGCGGGCAAGCCGATCGACAAGCTGATCGAGGAATATGCCGACAGCTATGCCTTTGCCGCCCATTTCACCGGGCTCGACATCCAGCGCAAGCCGGACTGAGCTCATTCAGCCTCGGGACAGCCCGACGCGGCTATGGCTCTTTCCATCGCAGGAGACAGGCAGATGATCGGGAACAGGACGCGGTGGATGACGGGTGCGCTGGTTGGCGCAGGGCTGCTGCTGGGCAGCGTCGCCCCGGCACAGGCCCGGCCCCGCTATGACGATCGCTACTGGCATCACCGCCATGATCGCGGCAATGGCTTCGGCTTTGGCGACGCGGTCGGCATTGCCGCGCTGCTTGGCGCCGCCGTGGTGGTCGCCAATTCCGTCTCCAAGGACCGCAAGGACGCACGCGGGGCCGATGCCGACAACCGCCCCTATGCCGACAATGACGCCCCGCCCCCGACCGGCGGCACCGATTATGGTGCGGATGCCGGCAACGAGGATGTCTACAGCCCCGAATCGCCCGCCCGCGCGGATGATTTTTCCGACGTCGCCGCCGCCAACCAGAGCAATGACCAACTGACCGATGCCTGCGCGCTGGCCGCGCGGGACGAGGCGCAGGGCCAGGCCGGCTATGCCGAAATCCGCCACATCGACGAGCCGCGCGCGACCGCCGACGGCTATAATATCGATGGCGAGGTCGAAACCCGCGCCAGCTATCGCGCCACCGAAGGCACCACCCGCCGCTTCACCTGCGCGATGAAGGACGGCCGCGTGGCAGAGGTCTATCTCAGCCGCGACGTGGCGATGCACTGACGCCTAGCCACCGGATTGTCTCGCCTGGCGAGACAGTCTGGTGCGCCGCCGCCGGCTTATCATGCCCGCCCATTTCCCTATTTCGAGCCCATCTCGAACAAATGGGAAAAGGGATAGACATGATGAGAAACATGATCGGCACCGCGGCAGCCATCGGCCTTGCCCTCGCCTGCGGCACCGCCCATGCCGAAAGCTTCCAGGGCCCCTATGTCGGCGTCCAGGCCGGCTGGAACCGCGACAGCATCGGCAGCGCCAACAGCGATGTCGGCCGTCTCGACCTGCATGAATCGCGCGATGCCTTCTTCGGTGGCGGCTTTGCCGGTTATGATCATCAGCTTACCGACAAGATCGTGGTCGGCGTGGAGGCCGGTTTCGACATCGCGGCCGATGATGCATCCCGCGTCGGCGGATCGCTGATCGATCCCAATTACAGCTTCGATATCGGCGCGCGCGCCGGCTATGTCGTCGGCGGCAACACCCTGCTCTATGTCCGGGGCAGCTACGAGAATATGCGCGCCCGTATCGCGCTGAGTGATGCCAATGGCACCCTGTCGGGCCATGACAGTTTCGACGGCTGGGGCGTGGGTGCCGGCGTCGAGCGTTTCGTCGCCGACAAGGTCACCGCGCGTATCGAATATCGATATAGTGACCTTGGCGACGGCGGCAAGTTCGACCGGCACCAGACCCTGGTCGGCCTCGCCTATCATTTCTGATCGTCAGCCGGGGCGGGCAGGCGCAAGGTAGCCCTGCCCGCCCAGAGGCCAGAGCCATCCATTCCAGCGGATCAGCGCGCCGCCAGATAATCGCCGCTGGCGATCACCCGATGTCCGGTAACGGACAGGGCGTACAGATAGACCCAGGCCGTGACAGGCCCATCCGCCGTTTCCACTAGACAGCGTTCGCGCCGATACTCATGGGGCAGTGGATCGTCGGACGTACATTCCTCATAGGCGTCGAGCCGCGCCAGCAACGCCTCGGCATCAGGCAGCGCGAACAGGTCGCCATATACGCGCCCCGCCTCCCCCGGCACGAAACCGGGATAATCCGCCACCTGATAAAGTTTCCCGCCAATCCAGCCCGGCCCGATCCACTCGGCGCGATCGGCCAGCCAATGCGCCATCGGCCCGTCAAAGCCCGGCCGCAGCGTGCCATAAACGAAAAGCAACGGCCTATTCATTGCTCACCTGTAACTTTCACCGATTGACGGCAAATTTTCCCAATCATCGGATTTTTTCGCATGATGGAAAAATCAACGACTGAGGAAAACCCACGGATTTCCGCCAAAAATCGAAACTGGCACGCCGCCTGCAATATCGTCTGGCATCAAGGCCGGACGGTCCGGCCAGGAAATATCTAGGGAGTGAGTATCATGTCCATCGCCAAGTTCCAGAGCGTCGCCCTCGCCTTTGTCGGCGCCGTCATCTTCGCCAGCCTGTTCGTCGGCGCGGCGGTTCCGGTTGCCCCGATCGCCTGATCGGGCAACCGCCCCTTTCCCATCACAGATAATATTGAAGGCCAGATCCATGAACAACAGCTTCACCCTCGACCGCCGCAACGCGAAGATCATGGGCGTGTGCGCCGGCATCGCCAACCGCACCGGGCTGGATGTCACGCTGATCCGCGTTGCCCTGGTGCTGCTGACCCTGTGCGCCCTGGGCCCGATCGGCGTCGTGGCCTATCTGCTCGCTGGCTGGCTGGCCGAGGGTTGATCCCTCGCCGCCACCGGAAGGCAGGGTTTCCGGATACAAAAGCGCCGCCCCGGCATATGCCCTGGGCGGCCTTTTTATGCCCCGCATTGGCGGGACAAGGATGAGCGCGATCTGCGCTTAAGCGTACAGCACCGAGTAGAAGGTCAGCATCTGGACGCTGACCGCAACCACCAGCGCAGTCGCCTGAAAGGCCTGACGCATATTGGACTCCATCATTGGAACGACATCCCGGATCGGGATGCAGCGCCATATGATGATTTCACATCATTGTAACAATCGCAAAGCCTGACATGCCAATTGCATCAAACGCAATTATGTCACAGCTGTTGCTCCAGAGCCATGATGGTCGCGCGCGCCGCTGCCGGGTTCCGGACCTTGGCGCCGCTGATGTAGAAGAGATAGGCGTCGCCCTGCGCCGCCTGCGCCTTTGCCCGATCGGCCCAGCCGGCGATGTCCGTCGCGGTATAGCCGGTCTCCTCTTCCTCCCGGCTGCGCATCAGCCGGCTGTAGGAAAAACCGACATCATGGCCGGTGATTGCCGGATAATCGTCATGATCGGCCAGCACCACCGCCGCGCCCGCGTCGCGTGCCAGCGCCAGGAAGGCCGGGTCATCGAAACTTTCGTGCCGCACCTCCAGCGCATGGCGCAGCGCCACGCCATCGACACTGGCCGGCAATAGTTTCAGGAAGGCGCCGAAATCATCGGGATCGAATCTCTTGGTCGGCATGAACTGCCACAGGATCGGCCCCAGCCGGTCGCCCAGTTCGACAATCCCCTGCTGGACGAATTTCTGGATCGACTCGCCCGCCTCCGCCAGCACGCGGCGATTGGTGCAGAATCGCGACGCCTTGACCGCAAACTGGAAGCCGTCGGGCACCGCCTGCGCCCAACCGGCAAAGGTCGCCGGCTTCTGGCTGCTATAATAGGTGGCGTTGATTTCCGTCGCCGTCAGTTGCACGCCGACATAGGCCAGTTCATCCTTCTGGCGCATGCCGACGGGATAGAAGCTGCCGCGCCAGGGTTCATAGACCCATCCGCCGATCCCGACCCTGATCCGTCCCGTCATGAAGATCCTCCCTGCGCCATATTGATCGCCCGGAACGATCAGAGCCAGCGGGAAAAGCCATTGGCGATTATTGCGAACAATTCTTAATTATCGAGCAACAGATTTCAAAGGGGCTCCGCCATGTCGCTCGATCTCATCAAGACCGCCACCTATTTGTCGATCCACCTGACCGTGGGCTTCACCGTCGCCTATCTGATGACCGGATCGGTCGCGCTGGCCGGCGGCATCGCGCTCGTCGAACCGATGGTCAATGCGGTCGCCTTCTTCTTCCACGAACAGGCGTGGAAGCGCTTCACCGCCCGGCCGCCGCGCAATGCCGGACGCGACTGGATGCGCGGTCAGGCGGCGATCGCCTGATCCCTCACTGCTTCGGGCGCGGCTTGGCACGCGGAATCAGCCAGGGCTTCACCTTGCCGGTCGGCCGCGCCTTTCCGTCCAGCCGTCGTACGTGCCGGATGGTGATTGGCTTGACGATCATCTGCCCGCGCATCGGCCCGGTGCCACAACAGGTCGGCACCGCCAGGATGCGACGCACCACGTCCATGCCGGCCACCACATGGCCAAAGGCGGCATAGCCGATCGAACTGCCCTGCGCGTCCATCCTCGGCGTCGGTCCCACCGTGATGAAGAAATTGCCCGATGCCGAATTGGGCCGATCGGGCCGGGCCATCGACAATGTCGCGTCGAGATGCCTGATCCCGGTCTGGCTGGTCGGCTCATGCCGGACCGGCGGCAAGGCCCGGCGCAGGTCGGTATCGATCCCGCCCTGGATCAGCCCATATCTGGGATCGCTCTTGCGCCGCGCCGCCCGGTAGAAGACCGTGCCGTCGAGCCGCTGGTCGTCGGCATAGGCCAGGAAATTGGCGCTGGTCAGCGGCGCCCGGCGCTGGTCGAGGGCCACGATGATGGTCCCGACCGACGTATCAATCGCCACGCGCGTATAGCCGGGGGTCGGCCGATTGGCAGGCTGGGCATTGGCCAGACCGGGTAACAGGGCGAACAGGAAGACGGCAAGACGGCAGGCAACGGAACGCATCGACACGGGGTACTCGTCGGGGAGGGAGGATGCCGAGGCTATCGACCGCGCAGCGCGGACGCAACCAAGCAACAGGGCGCCTGCCCTTTGCCAATATGCCGCTTATGCTGTCCTACAGCATGTCACCGCCCCATATTGCCCGGCCTCGGCGATCGAACAGATTTGTAACGAAATTTCCCACATTTGAATGAAGATGACAAAATGTGCGGGAAATGTGCGAAGTTAAGCGCTTGCTTGCCGGGCTCGGGGTGGGGGCCTATAGCCCGCGGCCATGAGCAGCGAACCCTTCCGCACGCAACTCGCAGCGCTTGAATCGCGGGGGCGCCTGCGCCACCTGATCCCTCGCGCCGGGCGTGATTTTGCCTCCAACGATTATCTTGGCCTCGCGTCCGATCCGATGATCGGCCAGGCCGTTGCCGATGCCGTCGCGCGCGGCGTGCCGGTCGGCTCGGGCGGCTCGCGCCTGCTGCGCGGCAATGCCCCCGAACATGAAGGGCTGGAGGCCAAGGCCGCGGAATTTTTCCGCACCCAGGCATCGCTGTTCCTGGCCAACGGCTTTCTCGCCAACATGGCGCTGTTCGCGACCCTGCCGCAGCGCGGTGACCTGATCGTCGCGGACGAGCTGATCCATGCCAGCGTCCATGACGGCATCCGCCTGTCGAAGGCGACCGCGGTCTTCGCCCGTCACAATGACCTGCAGAGCTTTGCCGACCTCATCACCGCCTTCCGCGCCGAAGGGGGCAAGGGCCGGATCTGGATTGCGGTCGAAACGCTCTATTCGATGGACGGCGACATGGCGCCGCTCGGCGATCTCGCCAAGCTGGCCGCTACCCATGATGCGATGCTGTTGCTGGACGAAGCGCATGGCACCGGCGTCTTCGGCCCCGGCGGGCGTGGCCTGTCGGCCGGCCTCGACGGGCTGCACAATGTCATCACCCTCCACACCTGCGGCAAGGCGATGGGCGTGGAGGGCGCGCTGATCTGCGGCCCGCGCATCCATATCGACTATCTCATCAACCGCGCCCGGCCCTTCATCTTCTCGACGGCACCCTCGCCGCTGATGGCGGTCGCTGCTTCCGCCGCGATCGACCGGATCGAGACCGCCGACAATCGCCGCGACCGGCTGGCCACATTGCGCCAGGATGCGGTCGAGGCGATCTGCGCGCCGCTCGGCCTGCCCCGTCCGCGCAGCCAGATCATCCCGCTGATCCTGGGCGAGGACGCGCGCACCATGGCCGCCGCCGCCGCCTTGCAGGAGGCCGGCTTCGACGTGCGCGGCATCCGGCCGCCGACCGTGCCCGCCGGGACCAGTCGGCTCCGTATCTCGCTCTCGCTCAATGTCGGGCGCGCCGACGTGATCGCGCTGGGCGATGTGCTGCGCCGGGTCGCCCGATGACCCGCCTGATCGTCACCGGCACCGATACCGACATCGGCAAGACCGTCTTCGCCGCCGGCCTCGCCGCGGCGCTCGGCGCCTATTATTGGAAGCCGATCCAGGCCGGCGTCGATCCGCAGGGCGACAAGGAACGGGTTGCCGCCCTGTCCGGCCTGCCGCCCGAACGCATGCTGCCCGAAGCCTATCGCCTCGCCACGCCGGCCTCGCCGCATCTCGCCGCGCGGATCGATGGCGTCGACATCTCGCTCGATCGCCTGGCGCTGCCCAGGGTCGACGGACCGCTGGTGGTGGAAGGCGCGGGCGGCGTGCTGGTGCCGGTCAGCGAAAGCCTGCTGATGGCGGATCTGTTCGCCTATTGGGGCCAGCCCGCGATCCTCTGCGCCCGCACCGGCCTTGGCACGATCAACCACAGCCTGCTCAGCATAGAGGCGCTGCGCGCGCGCGGTGTCCATGTCGTCGGCATCGCCTTCATCGGAGATGCGCATGAGGAGAATGAGCGGATCATCCCGCACATTGCCGGCGTACCCAGCCTGGGGCGCCTGCCACTGCTCGATCCGCTCGATCGGGACAGTCTGGCGGCGGCCTTCAGGGCGCACATCCACCTTCCCGATAATTTCAACGGCCGATAATTTTCGACCAACGACATGGACATGCCGCTTTGACGGGCGTTGAACTGCCCGCCAGAACGGACAGAACGAATGACGTCCGATCCAGACGAAGCAAGGGAATAGCCTTCATGAAGTTCCTCCTGATGGGCGCTGCCGCCACCGGCCTCGCGCTCGCCGCGACCGTGGCCCATGCCGACCAGCCCGCCACCACGACCGCCGCTGCCCCGGCCGCCAAGCCGACCTATGGCACTTACGGCTTCGACACCGCCGGCATGGACAGCTCGGTCAAGCCCGGCGACGATTTCTATGAATATGCCAACGGCACCTGGCTGAAGAACACGCCGATCCCGGCGGACAAGTCCAACTATGGCGCCTTCACTGTGCTGGATGAACTGTCGCAGAAGCGCACCCGCGAGATATTGGACGGCGCCAAGACCGATCCGAACAGCAAGATCGGCGTCGCCTATGCGACCTATCTGGATTCGGCCGCGGTCGAGGCGAAGGGCCTTGCCCCGATCAAGCCCTGGCTCGCCGAAATCGGCGCGGTCAAGGATCTGAAGGCCTATGCCGCCCTGTCCGGCAAGGCGGCGCGCGCCGGCGTGCGCGGTCCGTTCCGTTTCTATGTCGGCCAGGACGACAAGGATCCCGAAACCTACATCCTCTCGATGATGCAGGGTGGCCTGGGCCTGCCCGACCGCGACTATTATCTCGACCAGGGCGAGAAGATGGCGGCGATCCGCACCGCCTATGTCGCCCATCTCGAACAGATGCTGACCCTGCTGGGCGAACCCAATGCCAAGGCGCGCGCTGCCGCGCTGATGGCGTTCGAGACCGAGATCGCCAAGGTCCACTGGACCCAGGTCGACAGCCGCGACGCGGACAAGACCTATAACAAGATGACCCTCGCCGCGCTGCAGAAGGCCGCGCCCGGTTTCGACTTCGCCGCCTATTTCGGCGCCGTTGGCCTCAAGCCCACCGACCTGCTGGTCGCCCAGCCCTCCGCCGTCACCGGCGAAGCCGCGCTGATCGCCAAGGCGCCGATCGGCGTGCTGAAGGACAGCCTGCTGCTGCGCAGCGTCCACAGCTATGCCGATTATCTGCCCGACAATATCGCCAGCGCCGATTTCGCCTTTTTCGGCACCACCCTGTCGGGCACGCCCGAGCGCGAGGAACGCTGGAAGCGCGGCGTCACCTTCCTCAAGGAATCGTTGGGCGAGGAAGTCGGCAAGGTCTATGTCGCCAAATATTTCCCGCCCGAAACCAAGGCGGCGATGGACCAGCTGGTCAAGAATGTCCTGTCGGCCATGGGTCGCCGCATCGATGGCCTGCCGTGGATGAGCGACGAGGCCAAGGCCCGCGCCCACAAGAAACTGGCCGCCTTCACGCCCAAGATCGGCTATCCCGACCGCTGGCGCGACTATAGCGGCCTGACGATTACGTCGGGCGACCTGTTCGGCAATGCGATGCGCGCGAACCAGTTCGACTTCGATTATAATATCGGCAAGCTGGGCAAGCCCATCTATCGCTGGGAATGGGGCATGACCCCGATGGAGATCAACGCCTATGCCAATTTCGGCATGGTCGAGATCGTCTTCCCGGCCGCCATCCTGCAGCCGCCCTTCTTCGATCCCCATGCCGATCCGGCAGTCAATTATGGCGGCATCGGCGCGGTGATCGGCCATGAACTCAGCCATCATTTCGACGACCAGGGCGCGAAATATGACGAGACCGGCAAGCTCAACCAGTGGTGGACCGATCAGGACGTCGCCAATTTCAAGGCGCTGACCGCCAAGCTCGGCGCTCAATATGACGCCTATGAACCCTTCCCCGGCGCGCATGTGAAGGGCGCCTTCACCATGGGCGAGAATATCGGCGATCTGGGCGGCCTGGCCGTCGCGCTCGACGCCTATCATGCCTCGCTGGGCGGCAAGGCCGCGCCGGTGATCGACGGCATGACCGGCGACCAGCGCTTCTTCCTGGGCTGGGCACAGGTGTGGCGCCGCAATTATCGCGAGGCTAATCTGCGCCAGCGCCTGGTCACCGATCCGCACGCGCCGTCGCAATATCGGGCCGACATCGTGCGCAATTTCGACGCCTGGTATGATGCGTTCAAGCCCGCGCCGGGCGGCAAGATCTATCTCGATCCCAAGGATCGGGTGAAGATCTGGTAAGCAGAATCGGGAAGGGCCGCTCATCGGGCGGCCCTTTTTCGTTGCGGCATGGAAATGAGGGCCGCGACCGATCGTTTTCCCTTCGCGGCAGGCTGACGGGAACTTTTCCGCCATCTTTCTAATGCCACGCTTCATCCTGTCCGGACTTTTCCCCGGCCTGCTTTGTCCACAGCTTTGGGCGGTAGCAAAGCCAAGGAGAAGCACATGACGGGTCTCAACCTTTCGAACATCATCAAGACCGGTGTCGCGTCGGTCGCGCTGCTGGCAGCCTATTCCGTGTCGGCGCAGACGCCTGCCGCCCCCGCAGCATCGGCCCCCGCCGCCGGCGCCAGCAACTTCAGCGATGCCGACATCAAGCAGTTTGCCGCCGCCGCCGTCGAAGTGACCAAGATTCAGTCGGACAATGCGATCGCCGCCGCGGAAAAGCAGCCCAAGATGCTGGCTGCGCTGCAGTCGAAGGGCATTCCGCCTGAAAAGTTCAACGCCATCGGCCAGGCTGCGGCCGCCGATCCGGCCCTGCAGCAGCGGATTCAGGCTGCCGCCGGCACGCCAGCCCCGGCCGCGCCCGCCAGCCCGGCGACCCCGGCTGATCCGGCAACCCCGCCGCAGCAATAAGCATATTTGCCACGGGAATGGCGGGTTCTCCCTTGCCCGCCATTCCCGATCTGCGATCCGGTTCCCCAGATCGTTGAAAATAAAGGGGGTGACCATGGCGGCTCCGCCTGTCTATGGTCCCGGCCATGCATGAACAGGCCCTTGTAATCGCGCTGATCGGCATATTGGGCATCGGCGCCCAATGGATTGCCTGGCGCACCGGCTGGCCCGCCATCGCCTTGATGCTCGCCGCCGGCGTCATCGGTGGCCCGGTGACCGGCCTTATCGATCCCAAACTCACTTTTGGCGAACTGCTCGAACCCATGGTGTCGGTGGCGGTCGCCCTGATCCTGTTCGAGGGCGGGCTCAGCCTCAATTTCCGCGAACTGCGCAAGACCGACGGCGCCGTCACCCGGCTGGTGGTGCTGGGCGCGCCGATCGGATGGATATTGGGCGCGCTCGCCCTTTATTATGTCGCGGGCCTCGTCTGGCCGGTGGCGATCCTCTTCGCGGGCATATTGGTCGTGACCGGCCCAACCGTCGTGCTGCCGCTGCTGCGCCAGTCCAACGTCGCCGCCCGGCCGCGCGCGATCCTCAAATGGGAAGCGATCGTCAACGATCCGGTCGGCGCGCTGCTCGGCCTTGCCACCTATGAATATCTGCGCCGATCGAGCGAGGGCAGCACGCTGGCGGCTGTCATCCTGTCGCTGGTCGCTGCCGCGATCATCGCCGGCCTGATCGGCTGGCTCGCCGCCCGTGCGATCGGCTGGGCGTTCCAGCGCGGCCATGTGCCGGAATATCTGAAAGCGCCAATCCTGCTGGTCGCAGTGATCGGCGTCTTCGTCCTCTCCAATCTTATCCAGGCGGAAACCGGCCTCGTCACCGTGACGGTAATGGGCGTCGCGCTCGCCAACATGAAATTCGATTCCCTGCGCGACATCCAGCCGTTCAAGGAAAATGTCACCGTCCTGCTGATCTCGGGCGTGTTCGTGATCCTGTCGGCCTCGCTCGACCTTGATGTGCTGCGCCAGTTCGAATGGCGCTTCCTGGCCTATCTGCTGGTGCTGCTGTTCGTCGTCCGCCCGGCGACGGTGCTGCTCAGCCTCGCCTTCTCGCCGGTGCCCTGGAACGAGCGATTGCTGGTCGCCTGGATCGCGCCGCGCGGTATCGTGGCGGTCGCCATTTCCGGCCTGTTCGCGCTGCGGCTCGATCGGCTGGGCTATGGCGACGGCGCGATCCTGGTGACCCTGTCCTTCTCGATCGTGGTCGCGACCATCCTGTTCCATGGCTTCTCGATCAAGCCGGTCGCCCGGCTGCTCAAGGTCACCGGCGCGCAGGACAAGGGGCTGCTGCTGGTCGGCGCCACGCCCTTCAGCCTCAGCCTTGCCGCCCAGCTGCGCCAGTTGGAGGTGCCGGTGATGATCGCCGACAATAGCTGGCAGCGGCTGGCCCCCGCCCGCCATGGCGGTATCCCGACCTATCATGGCGAGATATTGGCGGAGGCGACCGAGGAGCGGCTGGACCTGGCCCAGTTCCAGGTGCTCGCCGCCACGTCGGAGAATGAGGCCTATAACGCGCTCGTCTGCAACGAGTTTGCGCCCGAGGTCGGCCGCGACAACGTCTATCAGTTGGGCGATGCCAGCGACGATCATGATCCGCGCGCGCTGCCGGAATCGCTGCGTGGCCGCGCGCTGTTCGATTCCGGCCTCGGCGTTGAGGAAATCATGATCCGCGAGGATGCCGGCTGGACCTTCCGCAAGACGCGGATCAGCGACCAGTTTGATTTCGAGGCGGCCAAGGCCGACCTGCCGGCCGATGCCGACATGCTGCTGCTGCTCCGCAAGAACGGCACGATGCGCTTCTTCACCCATGCGTCGCGACCGACGCCACAGCCGGGCGACACGATCCTGTCCTATGTGCCGCCCGCATCAAAGACCCGCAAGAAACCGGAAGGAGAGGAGGAATGAGGAGGCTCGCCCCCGCGCTGGCCGTGTGCGTCATGCTGGCGGCCTGTGATCGGCCCGCAGGCAATGCTGTCGACAATGCCGCCAACGCAGCCAATGCGTTGGGCAATGATATAGCCGCGAACGAGGCCGATAATGCCGCCGAGCCGGTCCGCTCGATCCTGCGCCCCGAAGTGGCCGAACCCGAAGCGCCGAAGATCGAACCGCTCGACGCCACCATCGCTTTCGGCACGTCCGGGCTGAAGCTGGACGATGCCGCCCGCGCCGCACTCGATACGCTGGTCGAAACCCCGGCGATCAAGACCGGCGGGGCGATCACGTTGCGCGGCCATAGCGACAGCAAGGGCAATGACGGCGACAATCGCGTAGCCTCCCGCATCCGGGCCGAGGCGGTAGAGGCCTATCTGGTTGAAAAGGGCATCGCCAAGGATCGCATCAGCCTGATCGCGCTGGGCGAAACCCGGCCGGTCGCGCCCAATGCCAAGGAGGATGGCAGCGACGATCCGGAAGGTAGGGCGAAGAATCGCCGGGTCGACATCCATGTCGCGGTGCCCACGGTCGTCGTGCCGACGGCGGCCGTGCTGCCCAGCATCTCGCCGGTGGATCGCAAGGACAAGCCATAGCCTTGGTCGCCGATCGGGCGTAGGGGACGCCGATGACCTCTCCTGTCTGGCACCCCTTCACCCAGCACGGCCTCAACGAGCCTATTCCCCATGTCGTCCGGGCGGAGGACGCGACCCTCCATCTGGCCGATGGCAGCAGCCTGATTGACGGCATTTCCAGCTGGTGGGTGACGACCCATGGCCATTGCCATCCGCGCATCGCCGCGGCCATCGCGCATCAGGCCGGGCAGCTCGATCAGCTGATCTTCGCGGGCTACACCCATGAGCCGGCCGAGGCAGTGGCGCGCGGTCTGATCGATCTCATGCCACAGGCGCCGGGGCGCGATCCCCTGGCCCATGTCTTCTTTTCCGACAGCGGATCGACCGCAGTGGAAGTCGCGCTCAAGATGGCGCTTGGCTATTGGCATAATCGCGCGCTCGACGGGCTGGGCGAGGCGCGCAGCCGCATCCTGGTGCTGGAACATAGCTATCATGGCGATACGATCGGGGCGATGTCGATCGGTGAGCGCGGTGTCTATAATGCCGCCTGGACACCGCTGCTGTTCGATGTCGGCACCATCCCCTTCCCGCATCCCGGCCGCGAGCAGGAGATGCTTGCCGCACTGGAGGCTGCCTGCGCGGAGCGTCCAGCCGCCTTCATCGTCGAGCCGCTGATCCTGGGAGCCGGGGGGATGCTGATCTATCCGCCCCATGTGCTGCGGGCGATGGCAGACATCTGCGCGCGCCACGATGTGCTGTTCATCGCGGACGAGGTGATGACCGGCTGGGGCCGCACCGGCACCCTGTTCGCCTGCGAGCAGGCCGGCGTGGTGCCCGACATCATGGCGGTGGCCAAGGGGATTACCGGCGGCGCCATTCCGCTCGCCGCGACGCTGGCGACCCCGCGCATCTTCGAGGCACATCGCTCGACCGACCGGGCGCGCCTCTTCTACCATTCGTCCAGCTACACCGCGAACGCGATCGCCTGCGCTGCTGCTGCCGAAAATCTCGCCATCTGGGCCGAAGAGGATGTGTGCGGACGGATTGCTGCACTGGCGCAGGGCATTGCCGACCGGCTGGCCTCGCTGGCCAGCCATCCCGCCTTCGCCAACCCGCGCCAGATCGGCACGATCATGGCAATCGACCTGGTAGCGGCCGATGCCGGCTACCTCTCCGATCTCGCGCCGCGCCTACGTGCCTTCTTCCTGGAACGCGGCCTCTTGCTAAGGCCGCTCGGCAACACCATCTACCTCATGCCGCCCTATTGCATCGATGCACAGCAGCTTGATGCCGTCTTCGCGGCCCTCGTCGCAGCCGGTGATTATTTCGGTTCTGCGTCCTGACTTCCATTTTCCACGTTTTGGCGCTATGGCGGCGCGATTTTTCGATTCTGGGATATTATGGCCAAAGAAGAACTGCTTGAAATGCGCGGACAGGTTGTGGAGCTTCTCCCCAACGCCATGTTCCGCGTGCGCCTTGAGAATGATCATGAAATTCTCGGCCACACCGCTGGCAAGATGCGCAAGAACCGCATCCGCGTGCTGGTCGGTGACGAAGTGCTGGTCGAACTGACCCCCTACGACCTGACCAAGGGTCGGATCACCTACCGCTTCAAATAAGCCGCATTTTCGATGCGACTCATTCTAGCTTCGGCTTCCCCCAGACGGCGTGACCTTCTGGGGCAGATTGGCGTGCTTCCTGATGCCGTCGATCCAGCGGACATTGACGAAAACCCGCGCAAGGCCGAACTGCCGGCCGCCTATGCTGCGCGTGTCGCCGCCGAAAAGGGCGCGCTGGTCGCTGCCCGCCATCCCGGCGCGCTGATACTGTCGGGCGACACCGTAGTGGCCGCCGGCCGCCGCATCCTGCCCAAGGCGGAAAGCGAGGCGGAGGTCCGCGCCTGCCTCGACCTGCTGTCGGGGCGCCGGCATCGCGTCTACAGCGCCATCACCTTGATCGACGCCGCAGGCGTGGCACGGCACCGCCTGTCCACGAGCGTCGTCATCTTCAAGCGGCTGGAGCGCAGCGAGATCGACCGCTATATTGCCAGCGGCGAAGGGCTGGGCAAGGCGGGTGGCTACGCCATCCAAGGCCGTGCCGCGGGCCTCATCCGCAGCATCCAGGGCAGCCATAGCGCGATCATGGGCCTGCCGCTTTACGAAACCCGCACGCTGCTTGAGGCAGCGGGCTATCCACTGGACCGTCGGGATTTCGAGTGAAATGGTACATTTCACGGCTCGGAAATCACGACAAGTAGGTAACTGAACGATGGCCGAATGGCTCTATGAAGAAGGCATTGGCGAGGCCCGTGCCGCGCTGATCGAAAAAGGGCGCATCGTCGAGGCGCTGATCGAGCGCGAGGGCGAGGTCGCCCGTGCAGGTGCCATCCTTCAGGGCCGTCTGGTCCAGACCATCATTCCGCGCAAGCGCGGCGTGGTGCGCCTGATCTCGGGCGAGGAAGTGCTGATCGAGCCGATCCCGCCCAAGGTGGCCGAGGGCGCCAATGTGCTGGTCGAAATCTTCCGCGAGGCGATCGCCGAGGAAGGGCGGGGCAAGCGCGCCAAGGGCCGCATCGCCCAGCCCGGTTCCAAGGTGCATCCGGGGCCCAGCCTGCTGCAGCGGCTGCGCGCCACCGATGTCGCCATCCGCCCCTGTCCCGCCCATGAGGAGGACCGGCTCGAAGCCCTTGGCTGGAGCGAGCTGATGGAAGAGGCGGTCAGCGGCGAAGTCGGCGCCGAGGATGCGGCGCTGCGCATCTTCCTGACCCCCGCGATGATCCTGATCGACATCGACGGCAGCCTGCCGCCGGCCCAGCTCGGCCCCAAGGGCGCGAAGCTGTCGGCCCAGGCGATCCGCCGCATGGGGCTGGCTGGCTCGATCGGCATCGACCTGCCGACCATGAACAACAAGGATGAGCGCATCGTCGCGGCCGCGCAGATCGACAAATATCTGCCGCTGCCGTTCGAGCGGACGGCGGTCAACGGCTTCGGCTTCGTCCAGATCATCCGCCGCCGCGAACGCGCCAATCTGATGGAACTGCTGCGCGAGGATCCGGTGCTGACCGCCGCGCTGGCGCTGCTGCGCCGTGCCGAACGGCATGGCACCGGCGGCGCGGCGACGATCACCGCCGCGCCGGCGATCATCGACCTGCTGCACAAGCGCGCCGACTGGATCGAACAGCTTGCCCGCCGTCGGGGTGGTGAGGTGACGCTGCGCGCTGATTCTGCGCTGTCGCTGGCGGCCGGCCATGTCGCCTAAGGCCGGCGCCTGTCCGGTTTGCGGCCAGCCGGCGCAGCCGGAAACCCGCCCCTTCTGCGGCAAGGGATGTCGCGATCGCGACCTGCTGCAATGGCTGGGCGAGGGCTATCGCGTGCCCGGCATGCCGGGCGACGAAGCCCTGCAAAAAAATGATAATTATGGGCTGGACAGCGAGCCGGATTGACGCCTATAGGCACGCCTCCATCCGGCGGTCACCTCCGCCGAGACGCGATGCCCGGGTAGCTCAGTTGGTAGAGCATGCGATTGAAAATCGCAGTGTCGGCGGTTCGAATCCGTCCCCGGGCACCATTTGTTCCCCTCAGAACATCTCGGAAATGCCCAAGCCGCCTCTCGGAAATGGCGGATTTCTGCGACCTTTTGAGCCTTTTGCTCTCAGGGCGTCTAGTTGCATCGCGCAACCTTTTCTGGCCGAAGCTGGTAGCTATTCTCGCGGGTACCATGAAGGAGATACCCCATGCTGAGCGCCATGGCCGTAAGCAATGCGAAGCCCATCCACCGTCCCTATAAATTATCGGACGGCCGGGGCCTGTATCTGATGGTGATGCCCAACGGGGCGCGCTACTGGCGCTTCTATTACACCTTCCTCAAGAAGCAGAAGACCCTGTCGGTCGGGGTGTATCCCGATGTCTCGCTCGCACTGGCGCGAGAGCGGCGAGAAGAGCTGCGACGCATTCTTGCGTCAGGCGAAGACCCGTCCAGCCGCCGGAAGGCCGATGCCGCCCAGGCGCGGCTGCTTGAAATCGGAACGTTCGACCAACTCGCTGACGAGTATGTCGCGCGGCTGAAGGCTCGAGGCCGAGCGGAGAAGACGGTCACCAAAAATATCTGGATTCTCGAATATGCACGGCCCGCGCTCGGAAACCAGCTGGTGCGGGATATTTCGACGCCGGAGATATTGGAGATCCTGCGGAAGATTGAAGCGCGAGGGCGTTACGAAACCGCGATTCGGCTTCGAGGGACATTAAGCACTATCTTTCGCTACGCCATTGCCACCGGCAGGGCGCAGAAGGATCCGGCAAGCGAACTGCGTGGAGCGTTGCTGACGCCCCAAGTCAAACACAGGCCGGCCATCACGGACCCGGCCAAGGTGGGGCCGCTGCTTCGTGCCATAGACGGCTATGACGGCGATGGTGCGGTCCGGATCGCCCTTCAGCTGTCGGCCCATCTGTTCGTTCGCCCAGGTGAGCTCCGGCTGGCGCATTGGGAGGAGTTTGATCCGGACAGCTGCATCTGGCTCATTCCAGCGAGCCGGACGAAGATGCGTCGCCTTCACAAGGTCCCGCTCTCGCGCCAGGTTCTTGGTCTGCTGGAAAAGCTGGAGGGCATGACCGGGGGCGGTCAGCTCCTGTTTCCGAGTCCTCGATCCGACAAACGCGCCATATCCGACAACACACTAAATGCAGCGCTTCGCCGGATGGGCTTCAAGCAGGACGAGATGACGGCGCATGGCTTCCGGGCCATGGCAGCGACCTTGCTCAATGAATGCGGCAAATGGCATCCGGATGCCATTGAACGACAGCTGGGCCACATCGAAGGCAATGATGTCCGGCGCGCCTATGTGCGCGGCGAGCATTGGGGCGAGCGCGTGCAGATGATGCAATATTGGTCGGATCTTGCCCATTCCCGAAAGCCCGATAATACGGACCGCGTTTCCCGGCACCGCCAGATGCACCCGAATGCGCGATATCGCTTCGCCGACCGGTACGTATGCACCGCCGACCTGGGCGCGGCTTGTCTGGTCAAGGACGTACCGACCGCCGGGTTCGGCCGCCCTCGACCAGTTTCCGTGAGGTTCCCAGCCGCCACGTGGCCGCCCGACCTTCTCAAGCAGCCAAGCGGCGATGCCGACGTGCTCGTTCGCCCAGCGCGCGATCCTGTCCGCACCGTAGAAATCGAGTGCGATGCGGTTGTTATTCGGCACGTCCGTGATGGCCTTGCGCATCGCGGCGATCCGCTTGTCGTATGCCGATGCCGACGGATCGTCCGTCGAGAAGATGATGTAGGAACCGCGCTTCTTCGCCAGCTCGGTGAAGATCGGGCGCGGAGTACCATTGCGCCTCATCTCCTTCTCGATTTTCGCAGGACCCATGGTCTCGGCCTTGGATTGGAACATGTTCGTTCGACGGGGCAACCAGGCCTTAGGCTTGGGTTCGCCGGTCCAGATGATTGACGCGTCTACGCCGCCGTCTCCGGCAGTTTGGTTGCCACCGACGGAAATCCCGGTCGCCGGGATGCCGCGCGCCTTCGCCTCGGTTTCAAGCAGATGCCGCAGGAGTTCGCGCAGGCCTTCATCGGAAAGGTCAGCGACCATCTCCTTTGTGATGTCGAAGGGGCCCAAGATCAACGTTTCCGGGTCGGCAATGGCAGAGTGTGATGAAACAATTCCGACAGAGCCACTGGGATTGCGGGCGCCGAATTCACTGGAAGCAAATAAAGCGAGGCCACTGAGAGATGCGAGCGATCCATAAGAGCATTGTGTCAGCAGGCATTAATGGCCGCAATAGATCGATTTGGTCATGACGCGGCCAATCGATCGGATGTCCGAAAATTCGGTTTGGAGCTAGAAGCGGACTGCCCGCTGACGGCCAATTGCGGACCAAAGGGGCACACCGTCGCCGTCGGCCGTTCGCTGGAGCATTTTCCTAGGCCAACTCGAACTGACCAAGCGGAGCAATATGCGGTCTATTGAATGATCCTGATGAACGTTAGATGATTAATAGATGTTATGATAAAATAATTGACTTTGAGATCGAACCAACTTTATAATTGCATGATACTGGTAGTATTTCTGGTATCAATTCGTTGCATTTATGAAATGTGATCGGAAGATTGGAAAGGTTTGTCATGACAAATGCTCCGTCCCCGGCACCATTTGCTCCCCTCAGATGACCGGACCCACTAAGTCGCGCCGCTGACCCGCTAAGTGGCTTCCTGCGACCCATATAAACGCTTCAAGCTCTGTATTTGAGCAGAATCCGGAATTGCGCCCACTGGACGGCTCAAGTCGCCTCTGGCGCCAGCCGCGGCAAATTACGTCGGCGGCCAGATCATAGCGGCGACATATTCTAGATCATGACACTGCGAGCAAAGGGATCAGGTCCAAAGGACGAACCGGGGAATCTGGTACCGAAGCGTAAATCCCTCTCTGAAACTGAAGCTGGCCTCCGAACCGAATCGGAGGTTTCGCTCATTTCGACAGGTGGTGATCCCGCCTATATTATGGATTTTCGGTAAGCGCTAAAACACTCCCACAGGGGAGCGCTCAGGCGGCCTGATCGATGACGGGGCTGGCGGTGACGCGACTATCTACCCAGTTGTAGGGGAGCAGATCATCGATGGGATCTGTGTCGCCGCACAGGACGATGCGTGCGAGGACATCGGCGAGGTAGGCCTGCGGGTTGATACCGCCCAGTTTGCATGTTTCGATGAGGCTGGC
>NZ_QLJK01000023.1:0-91797 GCF_003950715.1 Sphingomonas sp. S-NIH.Pt3_0716
GCGAGGGCCGCTGGCCCTCCTGCCTTTCGAAACCTGTTTCGAATGTTCTTACATCATCAGCCACTACGATACCCCTCGGATGAGGGGCAAAACATAGACAGATCAGCAGCTACGAAAATGTGGGGAGATTTTGGCGCTTACGATTTTCGAGGTGGAAGCGCATCTTAACTATTTGTTAGTATGTTGCGTTGTATGCGTAGACGCATCAGGATGTTAGACCTGTGCAAACTATTCATATTTACTTTTCAATTAGTGTTGAATATATATTCACGCAGCTGAATTTTCGTGTGCATTCCAATCCTGCTCAACCGAGAATGAAAGGATTTGCATGAAAATTACTCCGCATGGCACCCTACATCGCCTGTCCAACGGACAAAATCTGATGACGGCTTTCGTCGATGGCGTGGCTTTTGATCAAGTCATTTGCTCGAACGGATCATCGACCGAAGCTGCCTATATCGCTACCGAATGCGCGTTGCGATTTGCTCGGGCGATTGGCGCGCGCAGCGTGACAATCTTCACGTCCAGCCGTCATGTCGTTCATCAGATGAATGGCTACTGGCGAGCGCGAAAGCGAGCGACCCGTCGGATGCGCGATAGGTGCCGCAGCTTGTGTGATGGAATGAAAGTCACTTTCCAATTCTGATATAAAAAAGGAGGCCAGGGCCTCCTTTTTTATATGCTTAGTCGATGTCGTACTTTGCCAATGGCACAGCTCTCGGCTCAAACCTTAGCGCGAGATCCAGAACGCCCTTCACAAGGTTCTGCTCTCCCGTCAGGTTCTTGGCCTGCTGGAAAAGCTGGAGGGCATGACCGGGAGCGGTCAGCTCCTGTTTCCCAGCCCCCGATCCGACAAACGCGCCATATCCGATAACACGCTCAATGCAGCGCTTCGCCGGATGGGCTTCAAGCAGGACGAGATGACTGCGCATGGCTTCCGGGCCATGGCGGCGACCTTGCTCAACGAATGCGGCAAATGGCATCCGGATGCCATTGAACAACAGCTGGGCCACATCGAAGGCAATGATGTCCGGCGCGCCCATGTGCGCGGCGAGCATTGGAGCGAACGCGTGCAGATGATGCAATATTGGTCGGATCGGCCCCGATGATGTCGTAGGCGCAGCGGACTCGAAGCTGACAGGGATATGCCCAATTCTTTGCACCTGCGCCGGCAACGAGGGAAAAACCGCCCTCGCGACCCTGGATGACGAGTGATTTGGGCCGTGGCTCGATCGCAGGGCGCGGTCGGACCGACTTTCGCCTGCGTTTTGCCTTTGGTTCAGCATTCTCATCGATGAGCGAGAAGAAGTCCACCAGGGCATCGGGATCCTTCTGCTCGATCCTGCCGCCGATCATCTGCTGAAGCTGCCGGGGCGCGTGAGGGCTCGGCCGCTTGCTCGCGCATCTAGTTCAGGCAAAGTCGAGCTAGCCAATGGAATGTCATACGAATTGTTGGAATTCTCCGGATTTCCTTAGATAATTTATAGATTATTTAAGAAAATAATTGACCGTGAGATCTAACCTAAATTATAATTTTCGGATACTGGTAGTATAACTGGTATGAAATTTTTGCTTTTGTGAAATTTGATCGTAAGATCGGAAAGATTTGTCATGGCAAATGCTCCGTACCCGGCACCATTTCCCAAATCATCGCAATTTCTTTCCTGCCAAGGGGCGGCGTTGATTATTTCAGCATTCGCCGCGGGATTCCCTCGACCCAGTCCAGCGATCAGAAACTAAAGCTGAGCGAGAGCGAGGCGACATTGTCGTTGCTGTCGTCGGCATCGGGGCGGAAGCCATGCTGATGGAGATAGCCGATCTCCGCATTCACATTCTTGGCCAGCGGCGTGGTGATCGCGATGAGGTTGCGCATCCGCTCCTCGCCCTGGACACGCTGGAAATTGGTCTTGTTGAGATCGATGAAGCTTTCATGGCTGAGGATCAGCGCGGTCTTGCCGCCTTCCTTGAAGGGCATTGTCAGCTTCACATAGGGACGCAGGCGCCAGGCGGTGCCGTCAATTCCTTCGCGCCAGCGCTGCTCCATCCGCATCCGCGCGCTGACCGACACCGGGCCGAGCTTGAGGATATTGTCGACCGTCACCTGTTCGCGGACGCGATGCTCCATCACGGTGAAATCGCCGCCATCATATTGCGGGTCATGGGTGTAGCCCGCCCAGACCGTCACCTGCTTGTCGAGCTTGTAGCCGACCAGCGTGTTGCTCTCGATCTCATACAGGCCATTCCGATCATTGCTGAAGCGGGCGACGATCTCCTGCTGGAGGCGCCAATGGTCGGACAGTTTCACCGTCGCGCTGGTCGTGGTCCAGAGTTGCTCATCCTCGCTGGCATGGGCGGTCGCGGGCAGCACCATCAGGGCGAAAAGACAGAGGGATAGGCGGCGCATCGGGCATTGCTCTCCAACAGGGTTGGCGGGCCTCTATGACGATTCGATTACATAACAGCGTCAGTTTGACTGCCATTTTGTGACAATGGCAGTCTGGACCATTGCTGATGCGCACATCCTCCGTGCGGCATTCAGCAGACCCGAACATGTCGTGCCAAATCAGCCTGTTACATATTGCAATATAGTCGCAATATCATTAGCCGGGCGACATTGGGGAGAGGCCAGAGGGAGCGAACGGGCTCCATTCTTCGTCCATTTCAACGGGATCGCCGCCTTGCCCAGCCTCCGCCTCGCGCGTCTTTGCGCCCTCCCCTTCCTGTTTGAACCGCTGCCCGTGCTGGCGCAGGCCCCGCTCGATGCGGCCGCCGGCGACAGCGACATCCTGGTAACCGCCCGCGCGCAGAAACTCTATCGCGTCGAGGATAGCGAGATCGGCAAGATTCCGGCTGATCCTATGGACATTCCCCAGTCGGTGCAGGTCATCACCAGCGAACTGATCCGCGATCAGGGCGCACGCGACATCACCGATCTTTATCGCAATGTCGCCGGCGTCAGCGCCAACCAATATGCCACCGTTACCTATCGCGGTTTCCGGCAGGAATCGATGTTCTATGACGGGCTGCGCGGCGACCCGTTCCAGGGCTTCGCCGTGCCGAACCTGTTCAGCATCGACCGGGTCGAGTTTCTGAAAGGGCCGGTCGGCATGCTTTACGGCGCCAGTTCGCCCGGCGGCATGGTCAATTATGTGACGAAGAAGCCGCAGGACAAGTTCGCCGCATCGGTGCGCGCGGTGGTCGGCAACTATGATCGCTATGGCGCGTCGGGCGAAGTGACCGGGCCGATCGACGCCAATGGCGTGGTCGCCGGGCGGGCCGGCCTGTTCTATGAAAGCTTCGACCCGGTGCAGCGCTTTTCCGGCAGCCGCAGCCTGGTCGCGGACGGCGGGCTGAAGTTCAAGCTGGCGCCCGACACCAGCCTGACGGTGCAGGCGACCCGTTATGACCAGGATCTGCCCGGCAACCGGCTGCGCGGCGTGGCGATCGATGCGGACGGGAATTTCCTGGCCGACCGGAGCTGGACCCATAATGAAAAGAACGACAGACTGGACCTGAAGGGCACCGTGCTGCAGGCGCGGCTCGACAGCCGGCTGTCGGATGCGGTCAGCATCAATGCATCGGTCCGCTGGTTCCGTTATACCGAATATCAGCGCTATCATGAACCGCTGGGGCCGATCGACACCGACGGCGATGGCGTGGTCGATACCCAGCCGCGCGAATTCCGATCGCAGCATCGCACGATCGAGGGCGCGAGCCTGGCGAGCAACATGATCGCTAGGCTGGAGACCGGCGGGATCAAGCATACATTGCTGGTCGGCGCCGACTGGTATCGCGAGACCCAGGATTTCAGCGGCGTGACGATCAAGGGCGTGCCGGGCCTGTCGCTGAGCAATCCCGTCTATGGCCTGAGCAACCCGACCGAGGCGGATCTGGCCGGCCTGATCCCGGAAGTGAATGCGTCGCGCGCCCATCGCTACGGCGTCTATGCCCAGGAACAGGCCGATATCGGCGACCATGTCATCCTGGTCGGCGGCGTGCGCCATGACTGGTTCGACGACAAGGACGAGATTGGCGGCGCCTATGCCGATGGCGGTCGCTGGAGCTGGCGCGTCGGCGGCATCTACAAGCCGGTGCAGTCGGTGTCCCTTTATGGCAGCTATGCCCAGAGCTTCGAGCCACAAAGCCCCGGCAACCAGAATCCGGCGGTCGGCGGCCCCTTCGCCCCGATCGCCAGCCGCCAGTTCGAGGTCGGCGCCAAGGGCGAACTGATGCAGGGCAAATTGCAGCCGACGATCGCGCTCTATCATATCGTGCGCAACGGCATCGTGCAGGTCGATCCCGATCTGGAACCGGTCAATGGCCTGGACCAGCTGTCGCCGGTCGGCGAAGTCACCAGCAAGGGGATCGAGCTGACGCTGGCGGCCGATATCAGCAAGAACTGGGTGCTGACCGCAAATTACGCCTATAATGACGCGCGCATCACCGACAGTGCGGACGGCGCGACGATCGACAATGCGGTCGGCGGCCGCTTCCCCAACGCCCCGCATCATCAGGCCGGGCTATGGTCCCGCTATCAGATCCCGGCCTGGGGCACGGCGCTGGCGCTGGGCGGCCAATATGTGTCGGGGCAGATCGACCGGCGCGGCGCGCATATTCCCGGCTTTACCGTGTTCGACGGCAGCATCACCCAGGATCTGGGCTTTGCCGAGGCGATGATCCGGGTCGAGAATATCTTCGACAAGACCTATGCCGTCGCCACCTTCGACGCGCGCAAGGGCGCCTTTGTCGGCCGGCCCCGCACCGTGTTCCTGGAATTGCGGCGCGACTTCTGACGGTCGCGCCGCGCCCCGATCAGGCGGGGTTATGCGCTTTCAGAAAGGCTTCGAGCTGTTGGAGAAATTCCAGCCGGTCGGCCTGGCGCGAGAAGAAATGGTCGGCCAGCGGCTGTTCGACATAGATATAGTCGCGGCCGTCCACCTTGCCGGCAGCCTTGAGCTTTTCCGCCATTTCGCGGGACTGGCCGACCGGTACGCGCCGGTCCTTCTTGCCATGCATCAGCAGGATCGGCGTCGAGAAGCCGGCAGCATAATTGATCGGCGAGACGACAGCAAAATCGGGCGCCTGCTCCTTCAGCCAGTCGCCGCTGGCACCGGAATTCAGGAAGCGCCGGTCATAGCGCATCATCGCGCCCAGATCCGACACGCCGGCATAGGAGACGGCGCAGCGATATTTGCCGCCATCGCGCTGGGCCGCGCGCATCGCGGCATAGCCGCCATAGGAGGCGCCGACGACGCAGACCCGCTTGGCGTCCGCAATGCCCTGCTTCACCGTCCAGTCGACCGCGTCATTGAGATCGTCCTGCATGGCACGGCCCCATTGCCCCTCGCCCTTGGCCGCGAACTCCGTGCCATAGCCCGACGAGCCACGATAATTGGGCTGGATCACCGCATAGCCGCGATTGGCCAGGAACTGCACCCACCAGTCCCAGGTCTCCGCATCGCGGGCGAAGGGGCCGCCATGAGGCATCAGGATCAAAGGAAGATCCTTCGCCTCCTTGCCATAAGGCAGGGTCAGCACCGCCGCGATCTCCAGACCGTCACGCGCCTTGTAGCGGATCGTCTTGACCGGGGAGAGTTGGGGCCGGACACCCAGCGTCTCGCTGACCTTCGACAGCAGCGACATGGCGCCATAATCGGTGTCATAATAATAATAGGCCCCCGGCTGGCTGGCGGCGCCGACATGCACGATCAGTTTCTTCAAATCCTGACTGGTCGAGATAATGCGCGCGCGGCGATCACCCACGGCCTTGTCGATATCCGCCTGGATTTTCGCCAAAGTCGGGTCGAACCAGTGAACGGCTGGCGCGTCGGCCGTGTAGCGCACGCCCGCCATGCCGGTGCCAGCGGCATCAACCTCCAGCCCGCCAAGATCGAAGCCGGGCGCTTCATAGAGCTTTTTGCCCAATTCAAGCGTGCCTAGGTCCAGTTCATAGAAGGCATCGGTGCCGTCGCGATCGTCGCTGGCGATCGCCTTGCCCGGATCGGCAGTGAACAGCATCGGCACGATCAGCGATTCATGGCGACGCCGATTGGCCTTGTCGACCACGCGAAAACTGCCGCGACCATCGGGGCGGTAGAGCAGTTTCGAGGAACGGGCCGTGTCATTATAGCCCACCCCCATGCGCACCGCGCCAGTCGCATCGGCATACCAGCTGCGCACATATTGGCGCGACGCAACGACGGTGCGCATCTTGCCGGTGCTGACGTCCACCTCGCTAACCTGCGGCCAGAAACCAAGATCATCATAATAGATGGAGGTCTGGTAGGAGAGCAGGATGCGCGGGCTGCCATCACGGGCGACCCAGATGACATCGTCGCCATTTTGCGCGGCGACAGCCTTGGCAAGGATGCTGGCCTTGGTGCCGTCCGCCTTGATGCTGGCGACGCGGCTGATCGACCAGGGCATGCCCTGCACATTGGTTTCTGCGCCGATGCCGACGATCAGCCAGTCATTATTGACCCAGCGCCACCAGTTGAGGTCATTTTCGCCCAGGCCCATGGTGCGAACATTGCCGCCTTTCACTTCGGCGATCACCAATTGCTGCACGCCCTTGATCGCGATCCGCGCGGCGACGCGCGCGCCATTAGGCGAGAGTTCGGGTGAATCCATTGCCGGCAGTTCGGCGAAGGCCTCGATCGGCCAGGTCTTGGCGACGGTCGCCGGCACCTTGGCAGCGTCGGCCTTGGTCGCATCGGTTTGCGCAGAGACAGCAGGTGCAAAAGCCGCGAGCGCGCAGGCTGCGGCGGATAGAATCGGTTTCAAACATACCCCCAGTCAAACATGACCCCGCCCGTTGCCGGGCGGGGTCATCGTCAGTCCGGCGATTTAAAACCGGGTTAAGCGCCGTGCGCAAGCGCCGCGAGCAGCAAGAGCGCGACGATGTTGGTGATCTTGATCATCGGGTTGACCGCCGGGCCGGCGGTGTCCTTGTAGGGATCCCCCACCGTGTCGCCGGTCACCGCGGCCTTGTGCGCCTCGCTGCCCTTGCCGCCATGATGGCCATCCTCGATATATTTCTTGGCATTGTCCCAGGCGCCCCCGCCCGACGTCATCGACAGGGCCACGAACAGGCCCGAGACGATGACGCCCAGCAGCAACGCGCCCAGCGCGGCAAAGCCGTTGGGCACGCCCGCGACCGCCGCGATGATGAAATAGACCGCGATCGGCGCCAGCACCGGCAGCAGCGAGGGGATGATCATTTCCTTGATCGCGGCGCGGGTGACCAGATCGACGGTGCGGGCATAATTGGGGCGCGACGTCCCTTCCATGATGCCCTTGTTGGTGGCGAACTGGTCACGCACGTCCTTGACCACGTCGCCGGCCGCGCGGCCGACCGCCGTCATCCCCATCGCGCCGAACAGATAGGGCAGCAGCGCCCCCAGCAGCAGGCCGACGATGACATAGGGGTTGGACAGGCTGAAATCGACCGGCTCGGTGAGGCCAAGGGCCGAATTGTAGAATTTGAGATCCTCCGTATAGGCGCCGAACAGCACCAGAGCCGCCAGGCCGGCCGAGCCGATGGCATAGCCCTTCGTCACCGCCTTGGTGGTGTTGCCGACCGCGTCGAGCGCATCGGTCTTCACCCGGACGCTGTCATCGAGATGGGCCATTTCAGCGATGCCGCCGGCATTGTCGGTGACCGGGCCATAGGCGTCGAGCGCGACCACCATGCCAGCCAGCGCCAGCATCGCGGTAGCGGCAAAGGCGATGCCGATGAGACCCGCCAGCTGATAGGCGACGATGATGCCAATCACGATCACGATCGTCGGCAGCGCCGTCGATTCCAGGCTGATGGCGAGACCCTGAATGACATTGGTGCCATGACCGGTTTCCGATGCCTTGGCGATCGAGCGGACCGGGCGATAATTGGTCCCGGTATAATATTCGGTGATGACGACCAGCAGCCCGGTGACGGCGAGGCCCACCATCATCGACCAGAACAGCGCCATGCCGGTATAGCCGCCAACGCCATCCAGGTCAGTGCCGAACGGCGTGCTCAGATCACCCAGCGTATAATGGGTGACGAACCAGAGCGCCGGGATCGACAGGATCGCGGTGGTCCAGAAGCCCTTGTAGAGCGCACCCATGATCGACTGGCTGACGCCCAGGCGGACCATATAGGTGCCGATGATGGAGGTGATGATGCACACGCCGCCGACGATCAGCGGCAAGGCCATCAAGCGCATCAGGAAGGCGTTGTCGACGCCGGTCACCAGCAATGCGGTCAGCACCATTGTGGCGCCGACGGTGACGACATAGGTTTCGAACAGGTCGGCCGCCATGCCGGCGCAGTCGCCGACATTGTCGCCGACATTGTCCGCGATCACCGCCGGGTTGCGCGGGTCATCCTCCGGGATGCCGGCCTCCACCTTGCCCACCAGATCGGCACCGACATCGGCCGCCTTGGTGAAGATGCCGCCGCCCAGTCGCGCGAAGATGGAGATGAGGCTGGCGCCGAAGGCCAGCGCGACCAGGCTGTCGATCACCAGCCGGTCATCGGGGGCATGGCCGGCCGGGCCGGTCAGATACCAGAAGAAGGTGCTGATCGCGAGCAAGGCGAGGCCCGCCACCAGCATGCCGGTGATCGCGCCGGCGCGGAAGGCGACGGTGAGGCCGCTCTGCAGCGTGCCGCGCGACGCCTCTGCCGTGCGCACATTGGCACGCACCGAGATGTTCATGCCGATGAAGCCGGCCGCACCCGACAGGATCGCGCCGATCAAGAATCCTACCGCAGAGGTGATCCCGAGGAAGAGGAAGACAAGGACGGCGACAACGATGCCGACCACCGCGATGGTGGTATATTGGCGGCCGAGATAGGCCTTCGCCCCCTCCTGGATCGCCCCCGCGATCGCCTGCATCGTATCGTTGCCCGCCGGTGCGGCCAGCACCTGGCGACTGGTGAAAAGCCCGTAGAGAACGGCCAGCAGGCCGCACCCTATGGCGATATGGACTATCTGCATGCTTGTTCCTCTCCCCCTATTGTTGCTGTCATCGATCGCTCCGCAGGGAATGACGGGCGGGCGAAGGGCGCAACAGCGGGCGGCCGGACGGAGAAACGCCGGCATCGGGCACCGCGTCAATCAGCAACAGGACGATGCGCATCGGGCGCTCCAACCGGCTGAGAATAGGGTGATAGGAAGCTACAGGTCAGGCGCCGCGCGTCAAGCCGGTAGCGCAATGATCCAGATCAGCCATGTTCCCAGCCGAGCCGGTCGGGCAGCGGCATGACCGCGCCGTCGATCAGCAGGGTCAGGCCCGCCCCTTCTGCGAAACGGCCGATCGGGATCGCGCGCACCGGCGGCGACATACCGGGCGGCAGCGCGAAAAGCAGTTCATAATCGTCGCCGGCACGGGCGGCGGCGAGCTGGATCGCGGTGCTGGCGCCGCGCACGCTCTCGAGCGCCGGGGAGAGCGGGATATGGTCGATGGTGACGGCGAGGTTGCTGGCCGCGCCCATGCGCGCGGCATCGATCAACAGGCCGTCGGACAGGTCCATCATCGCGGTCGCGACGCGAGCAAGCAAAGCCCCCTCTGCCAGACGCGGGCGCGGTCGGCGATAGGCGGCGACCAGCGGGCCGGACGCGGCAGGATCGGCGCGGGCAAGGTCGAGACCGATGCCGGCATCGCCGACCGGCCCGGTGACATAGAGGCGATCGCCCGCCTGCGCGCCGGCACGGCTGGGGACCAACGTGCTGGTCGCCTCACCAATCGCAGTCAGGCTGTAGCTGCGCGGTGCGCCGGCCGGCATGCTGACCGTGTCGCCACCGAGCAACGGCATGGCGTAGCGCTCCAGCGCCTCACCCAAACCTTCGAGGAAAGCTGCGTCCCAGCCATCGTCGCCCGACAGGCTGTAGTTGAGCAGGCAGCCCACGGGCTTCGCGCCTTTGGCGGCGAGGTCCGACAGATTCACCGCCGCCAGTTTCCAGCCGATATCGGCCGGCGGATCGGTGGGGAGATAATGAACGCCCTCCACCATCGTGTCGCTGGTGAGGATGAGGCGCGTGGCGCCGACCGGCAGCACCGCGACATCGTCCTGCAACCCCTGCGCGGCGGGATCATGGGCGAGCAGGCGCAGCAGGGTGAGGAAGCGGGATTCGGCGGACATGATGTAATCTCTATCCCAGCACCCGCTTCTACAGAAATCATCCGCCATCCCCGCGGACGCGGGGATCCATTGCGCGCTATGTTGGCGGGGAAGCGCTGAATGGATCCCGGATCAAGTCCGGGGTGACGTCCATTACAGAACGCGTCCGTGCAACCTTATTTCCGCACGTCCTTCGACACGCCGTCGAGCAGGCCGTTGACGAAGCCGGCTTCGCGCTTGTCGTAGAAGGCGTGGGCGACATCGACATATTCGCTGATGACGGTGCCGGTCGCGACATCCTGGCGGGCGAGCAGTTCATAGGTGCCCGCGCGCAATATCTGGCGCATCGGCTTGTCGAGGCGGTCGAGGGTCCAGCCGCTCGACAGGCGCGAACTGATCAGCCCATCAATTTCGGCGCGGCGGCGATCGACGCCCGACACGACATCATCGAAGAAATTCTGCTCGGCCTCGGCATAGGTCACGTCCTCGATCGTCGCGCCCAGGCGATGTTCGTGGAATTCGTGCAGCAGCAGATGGAGCGGCGTGCCCTCCATTTCGAGCTGATAGAGCGCCTGGACCGCGGCGAGGCGCGCGGCGGAGCGGGATTTGGAGCGGTCGTTCATGCGGCTTTCTAATCCGTGAATATCATGCCTGTCGAGAAGCCCGCATAACCGGTTCTCGACAGGCTCGAACCGAACGGGAAAAAATCAGAGCCGCAGCGCGACCGATGCGGCGTGAGCGGGCAACCCTTCCGCCTCCGCAAGAGCGACGGCCGCGGGGCCGATCGCCTGGATCGCGTCGGGGGTAAGGCCAAGAAAACTGGTGCGCTTCATGAAGTCGAGCACCGAGAGGCCCGAGGAGAAGCGCGCGCGGCGACCGGTCGGCAGCACATGGTTGGGGCCAGCGACATAATCGCCCACCGCCTCGGGCGTCATACGGCCAAGGAAGACCGAGCCGGCGTGGCGGACCTGCGCGAAATAGCGGTCGGGATCGTCTACTGCCAGTTCCAGATGTTCGGGCGCGAGCCGATCGACCAGCGGCATCGCTTCATCCAGGTCGCGGACCAGGATGATCGCGCCATTGGCGGCCCAGCTGGTGGTGGCGACGGCCTGCGTCGACAGCAACGGCAGGCGGCGCATGACGGCCTGTTCGACGGCGTCGGCAAAGGCGGCATCGTCGGTAAAGAGGATCGACTGGCTGGTCGGGTCATGTTCCGACTGGCTCAGGAGATCGGCAGCGATCCAGTCGGCGTCGTTCCGGCCATCGGCGACGACGACGATTTCGGACGGGCCGGCGACCATGTCGATGCCGACCACGCCATAGAGCTGGCGCTTGGCTTCGGCGACCCAGGCATTGCCGGGACCGGTGATGACGTCGACCGGCTTGATCCGTTCGGTGCCATAGGCCAGCGCGGCGACGGCCTGCGCGCCACCGACGCGCCAGATCTCCTCGATCCCCGCAATCTGGGCAGCGGCCAGCACCAGCGGGTTGATTTCCCCTTTCGGCGTCGGTGTCACCATGGCGATGCGCTGCACGCCCGCGACCTTGGCCGGGATGACGTTCATCAGCAGCGAGCTGGGATAGGCGGCGCGGCCACCCGGCACATAGAGGCCGGCAGCATCCACCGCGGTCCAGCGCGCGCCGAGGCGCACGCCGGCGGCGTCGATACCGTCACTATCCACCGGCCTTTGCTTTTCATGATAGGCAGTGATGCGCGCGGCCGCGAGTTCGAGCGCATTGCGCAGCGGCGTAGACAGGCCATCGAGCGCGGCGCGGCAATCGGCCGGGGCGACCGCCCAGCCGCTGACGTCCAGATCATGATGGTCGAAGCGGCTGGTATAATCGGCCAGTGCGGTGTCGCCATGGGCGCGCACCGCCTTCAGGATGGCGCCGACGTCGCGCGACACATCCTCGTCCGCCTCGCGCCGGGCATCGACCAAGGCGGTGAAATCGGCGGCGAAGCCGGCGACCTTACTGTCGAGCCTAAGCGGCATCGCGCACCTCCACGGCCTTGCGGAACGCCTCCACCAGCGTGGTGAGATCGGCCGAACGCATCTTGTAGGCGGCGCGATTGACGATCAGCCGGGCCGAGACCGGCATGATGATCGCGGTTTCAACCAGGCCATTGGCCTTGAGCGTGGCACCCGAGGACACAAGGTCGACGATGCGGCGCGACAGGCCGAGCGAAGGCGCCAGTTCCATCGCGCCATTCAATTTCACGCATTCGGCCTGAAGCCCGCGCGCCTCATAATATTTGCGGGTGAGATGGGGATATTTGGTGGCGACGCGGACATGGCTCATCGCGGCCTGATCCTCGTCCCCGGCATCCGCCGGTTCGGCGACCGACAGACGACAATGGCCGATATTGAGGTCCACCGGAGCGTAAAGTTCGGAATAATCGAACTCATCCACTACGTCGGAACCGACGATGCCGATCTGGGCTGCGCCATGGGCGACGAAGGTCGCCACGTCGAAGGCGCGCACGCGGATGATCGAGACATTGGGCCGGTTGGTGGCGAAGCGCAGCGCCCGGCTCTTCTTGTCATGGAATTCCGCCTCCGGTTCGATACCGGCTTTGGCGAGCAGGGGCAGCGCCTCTTCGAGGATGCGGCCCTTGGGGATGGCGAAGGTGATCGGGCGAGTCATGACCGGCGGGCCTTAGCCATCGACGCGCCAAAGCACAAGATTTTCGGGCTAGGAGAACGGGAAGCTCAGCCCCAGAAGCGCCTGGTGTCGAGCAGAGCGGCATAGGCCTTTTCGGCGCGGCGCAGCAGACGGCGCTGCGCCTTGTCATCTGGCGCGGGCCAATCGAAGCCGATGCCGGCCGCCGCGAGGGTGGCGGGCGCGGTCGCCAAATCGTTGAGCGCGCCCAGATCATCCTGCAGCTTTTCCAGCATGGCGGAGAAGGCCGCATGGCGTCGCTGCTGTTTGTTCTTCGGAAAAAGCGGCGCGAAAAATTCGTTGGCGTAGCGGAGTTTCTTGGCGGCGATGCGAGCCTGGTGGCGCCGCTCGTCGCTGCGCTTGGCAAGATTCTTCCCCTTGCGCTTCAGCCGCTTGCGTCGATCCGACAGGATTTCGGCAGCAAAGGGCCTGACAGGCGCATGCAGCAACGCGGCATCGGCCGGTCGGCTACACCAGTCACCCAGCGCCAGCCATTCGGCGAGATCCAGCATCAGGATGCGGGTCTCGCGCGCCTGCAGGCGAAGCTCGGCATCTGCCAGCGCTTCCGCACGAACAAGCGCGAGGCGGGCGGTGGCATCATCAGGCAGGCTGGGCAACAGCACGTCGATATTGCGGACCCGGCCCAGCGTGGCAGCGAGCGCACGCAGACCATCCTTGAGCGGCGCGAGCGCGAGATCGCCCGCCAGCACCGGCGCAAAGATCGACAGCGCCGAGCGCAGCCGGCGCAACCCCACCCGCGCCTGATGCAGCGCGCCGGGCGCACCGGTGGTGAACAGAAGATCCTCGTTCAGGCGGAATTGGCGGATGCAGCCCTGGGCGATGGCACGAAAGGCCTGCTCGACGGTTGCGTCGGGCGCAATCGCAATGGGTTCGGCCTTGGCCGGCTTGCGCCGTTCCTTCGCGAGCAGGGCATAGCCGCGCTCCGACTTGGAGCGCATGCCCAGACGCAGCGGCACCAGGTCGTTGAGCTGGCGGGCCATCGAAAAAAGCAGGGCCGGTTCACCCGACAATAATTCCAGTTCCACCTCTGCCAGCGGGGTGGCACGACGGCCGACCCGAACCCGGCCGATATCGATTGCGCATTCGACCCCCTGCCCGTCCCGATCGAGCCGATGCACGGTGCGTTCGATGTCGGTGACGAAAATCTTGTCGGCGGTCGCGACGGTGGCGGCGCCGACGGCCCGATCGAGCGGATCTGGAATCGCATCGAACAGCGGGACATTGCCGTCGACCGGCTTTTCCCATTCCGAGCGGGCAAAGAGGCCAGCCGCCCTGCCGCCATCAGCCTTGATCGTCTGGACATGGGCCCGCCCCTTGCGCCGGACGCGCAGCGAAAAACCGGCACGGTGCAGATCGAGCGCGGGCGTATCGAAATAGGTCGCAACCAGATGGGCCGCCTGCCCCTTCTGCCCTGCGAACAAAGGTGCATCGGCCAGCAGGGCGCGATCGGCCGGGTCAAATTCCAGCTTCAGCTCGACTTCGCGGTTGTCCATCCGTGCGCCCCTTGTTGCGAGCGGTGCCGTCAGGGCAGGGACGCTAGATCGAATCGGGCACGAAAGGAAATATAATTGTCACAATTGGCCGTGCCGCCGGCTCAGGCGGCCTCGGCCAGCGCAGCCTCGGTCGCGGCGATCCAGCCGCCGCCCAGTAACTGATCGCCGGCATAGAGGACTGCGGCCTGCCCTGGTGCGACACCATATTCGGGCGCGTCGAAGATCAGCCGATCGCCTTCGAGGCGCGCCGGAACCGGCTTGGCCATGGAGCGGACCTTGGCGGTCAGCGGCCCGGTAAAATCGCGACCAAGCCAGTTGATGTCGCTGAGGCGCGCGCCCGACACGGCCAGCGCAACCTTTGGCCCGACGATCACCCGCCGTCCTTCGGCATCGAGCCGCACGACATAGAGCGGTTCGGCCTGGCCACCGATTTCCAGCCCCTTGCGCTGGCCGACCGTGTAATGGATCAGCCCCTTGTGCCGGCCCAGTACCCGGCCGTCGACATGGACGATGTCGCCGCCCTCGTCCGCATTGGGGCGCAGCTTGCGCACGATCTTGGCATAATCGCCATCGGGCACGAAGCAGATATCCTGGCTGTCCGGCTTCAGTGCCACCGACAGGCCGAGTTCAGCGGCAATTTCGCGCACCTGCGGCTTGGGCAGACCGCCCAGCGGGAAACGCAGATAGTCGAGCTGGGCCTGAGTCGTGGCGAACAGGAAATAGCTCTGGTCGCGGGCCGGATCGGCAGCGCGGTGCAGTTCGGCGCCCTGCGGCCCTTCGACCCGGCGGACATAATGGCCGGTCGCCAGACAGTCGGCACCCAGGTCGCGCGCGATCTGGAACAGGTCGGTGAACTTCACCCCCATATTGCATTTGACGCACGGGATGGGGGTGCGCCCGGCCATATATTCATCGGCAAAGTCGGCGATCACCGAATCGCGAAACTGGCTTTCATAATCAAAGACATAATGCGCAATACCGATGCGATCAGCGACGGCGCGCGCATCGCGGATGTCCTGGCCCGCGCAACAGCTGCCGGTACGGCCGACGGCGGCGCCATGATCATAAAGCTGGAGCGTCACGCCGATCACTTCCGCGCCGGTCTTCGCGGCGAGCGCTGCGACGACGCTGCTGTCCACGCCGCCGGACATGGCAACGACAATGCGCCGCTGCGAGAGCGGCTCTGGGAGCTGAAATTCGGGCTGCATGGCCGCCCATATAGTCGCAGGCGGCGCCGCGTTCCAGCATCTTCCCCAAGAGGCGCATCGTTTCGATGACGAAAATGTGTCCGGCATTTACCGGACCTTATCGATTAGCCCGGTAGAAGCCTGGTCATGGATCTGAGTTTTCTCCGGACAGGCGGGCTGAAACCCGCCCTGACAAGGCCGACAGGCCGGGCACGCGTCCCGGCCTGGCCTTTCCTGCGGGCGGCTTCGGCTGCGGCGCAGGCGGCCAGTCCCACGGCCTTGGCGGTCGCGGGCGTCCTGCGGGGGCAGGACGGGATGGAGGACTGGATTCAGGAACTGGCCGAGCTTTTCGCGCCACGTTCCGACGGCAAGATCGAAGCCGTTCGTCTCGCAGGAAGCTTTAACCCGCTGATCGCGAGCCATTTAGGGGTGGGGCAAGGATGATGAAGCCTGTGTTTACCTTGGGGCTTTAGCCGATCTTCAGGGCTGATGTGACAACGAGGTTTCGCTGCTGAATTCGGCAACGCCAATGCCGCTAATTGAGGGTAAAGATGATAGAGAACCAGAAAATCAGGCCTGCACAGGTCGTAGGACCGCTCGGCGAACCCCTGACGCTGGAAAATCTGCCGCCCGTGAACACCACTCGCTGGGTGGTGCGTCGCAAGGCAGAAGTCGTCGCTGCCGTCAATGGAGGTCTACTGACCGTGGACGAAGCATGCGCCCGCTACAGTCTGACGCTGGAAGAATTTGCCAGCTGGCAACGCGCGGTGGACCGTTCGGGCATGCATGGCCTGCGCGTCACGCGCATCCAATATTATAAGTCGCTCTACGAGCGGCAGCAGAAATATTGAGGGATCGGGTGCCGCCGGCGGGCGGACACCGTAGAAAATGATGCGGGGGCCGCCGGACAGACCGTCCGGCGGCCCCTTTCGCGTTGCGGGTCGGGGATGGTTTCCAAGGCGGAATCATTTTGTGCGGGAACGCGAAGCCATGTTCCGGGTTGAATAGCCAGCAAACCCGTTGGGGGTGTGGTCAAGGAGAGTAACATGGGCATCATCTTGTGGCTTATCGTCGGCGGCATCATTGGCTGGCTCGCCAGCATGATCATGCGCACGGACGCGCAGCAGGGCATCTTGCTGAACATCGTGGTCGGCATTGTCGGCGCCTTCATCGGCGGCCTGATCTTCAGTGGCGGCTCGATCAACAATGCCGGGCTGACACTCTACAGCTTCCTCGTTTCGCTGCTGGGCGCGGTCATCCTGCTGGCGATCGTCAACTTGGTACGGCGCGGATCGGTCCGCTAACGACCGGACATTCCATATCAAAGGCCGTGTCCTTCCCAGGAAGGACGCGGCCTTTTTGCGTCAGCGCCGGACGCTGAACCAGCGATAGAGCGCCAGCACCGCGATCGCGCCCAGCACGGCGGCGATGAAGCTGGCACGCTGACCCGGTGCATAAAAGCCCATGATCTGCCCGACAAAGGCCGCCAGCAAGGCCCCGGCCATGCCCAACAGGATGGTGACGACGCAGCCCCCCGGATCGCGGCCCGGCATGACCAGCCGCGCCAATGCTCCAGCGAGCAGGCCCGTCATGATCCATCCCAGCAATTCCATGGCGCGCATCCTTCTTGTACTGTCCAGCCCGCCCCAAGGCGCGGCATAGCGACATAGTCCGGCCCCTTTGGCAAGAGACGGACAAGATGCAAGAGCCCGCCAGCCCCTTCGCAAGGGCACAATTGGCTTTGCGAAGGCCCGTCCAACCGTGATATTGGGGCTTGAGGGCGGTGATATATTCATATAACACAGTTCCGAGTTTGGGCGGAACCCGCCGGAGAGATGGAAACGGCATGAATTACGAAACTACGCTGACGGGCGAATCGTCCGCGATCCTGGTCGATGACGAAGACCGGATTCGCCGTCGCCGGCGTCTGCTGATCATCGGTGGCGTTGTTGCGGTTGCGCTGGTGGCGGCGGCTGCCGCGCTGTCGATGCGTGGCAAGGATGCCGCCGCCCCCGACGCCGCACCGCAGGCGCCGGTCGTGACCGTGCTGACCCCCGGCCAGACGATGGTCGCCCGCACCGTGAGCAGCACCGGATCGCTGGCCGCCCGTGTCGACATGCCGGTCGGCGTGGTCGGCGAAGGCGGCATGGTGACGCGCGTGCTGGTGCAGCCGGGCGACTGGGTCCGCGCCGGTCAGGTGCTGGCCACGGTCGAACGATCGGTCCAGAGCGAGCAGGTCAATTCGCTGGCCGCACAGGTCGAGGTGCAGCGTGCCAATGCCAAGCTGGCCCAGGCCCAGCTGGAACGCGCCAAGGCGCTGGTCGGCCGCGGCTTCATCAGCGCCGCCGACATCGACCAGCGCACCGCAACCCGTGACCAGGCCGTCGCCCAGGTCCGCGTGGCCGAAGCGCAACTGGCCGAGCAGCGCGCCCGCACCGGCCGGCTGGACATCCGCGCGCCGGCATCCGGCCTGGTGCTGACCCGCACGGTCGAGCCCGGCCAGATCGTCCAGGCCGGCGGCGGCACATTGTTCCGCATGGCCAAGGATGGCGAGATGGAAATGCAGGCACAGGTGGCGGAAGCCGATCTGGCGACGCTGCGCGCCGGCAACAGCGCGACCGTGACCCCAGTCGGCAGCAACCAGCATTTCAGCGGTCGCGTCTGGCAGGTATCGCCGGTCGTCGATCCGCAGACCCGCCAGGGCATCGCCCGCATCGCGGTCGCCTATAATGACGCGATCCGCCCCGGCGGTTTCGCGTCGGCGACGATCACCAGCGGCTCGGGCAATGCCCCGCTGCTGCCGGAATCGGCGGTACAGAGCGACGCCAAGGGCAGCTATGTCTATATCGTCAACGGCAAGAACCAGGTCGAACGGCGCGACGTGAAGGTGGGCCAGGTGTCCGACACGGGCGTCGCCATCACCAGCGGCATCACGGGTGCCGAGCGCATCGTGACGTCGGCCGGCGCCTTCCTGACCGTGGGGCAGAAGGTGAAGCCGGAAGCGCTCAAGGCGCGCTGACGCAATGGTCCCGGCCGGGTCACCATGCCCGGACCGGCAGGACTGACAATATTGGAAGCGGACGCGGTCGCGTCCGGTGAGGGAAGCCCGTCATGAGTTTTCGCAATATCTCCGCATGGGCGATCCGCAATCCGGTGCCGCCGCTGGTCCTGTTCGCCGCGCTGATGCTGGCCGGTGTCGTCAGCTTCCTGCGGATGGACATCAACCAGAATCCCGACATCAGCTTTCCCATGGTCAGCGTCACCGTGTCCCAGCCGGGCGCCGCGCCGACCGAACTGGAAACCCAGGTGACCCAGCGGGTCGAGGCCGCCGTGCGCGGCATCAGCGGGGTCGAGGACATCACCTCCTTCGCATCCGAAGGCCAGTCGCTGACCAATGTCCAGTTCAAGATCGGCACGCCGGTCGATCGCGCAGTCAACGACGTCAAGAATGCCGTCGACCAGATTCGCAGCGACCTGCCCGACGGCATCTTGGAACCGCAGGTCCAGCGCATTGACGTGGATGGCGGCCCGATCGCCTATTTCAGCGCCGAAGCGACCGACATGACGCTGGAGGAACTGTCTTGGTATGTCGACAATACGGTCGCCAAGCGATTGCTGTCGGTCAGCGGCATGGCGGCGGTGCGGCGCGGTGGCGGCGTCAGCCGCGAAATCCGCGTCATCCTCGATCCCGCCCGCCTGCAGGCCTATGGCGTCACTGCCGCGCAGGTGAATGCGCAGTTGAGCCAGGTCAATATCAACGCGGCCGGCGGTCGCACCGAAATTGCCGGTGCCGAACAGTCGATCCGCGTGCTGGGCAATGCGCGTAACGCCCATGATCTGGGCCAGACGCAGATCGCCATTTCCGGCGGCCGCACGGTCAAGCTGGCCGATATTGCCGATGTTCGCGACATGTATGCCGAACAGCGCAGCCTGGCGCTGATGAACGGCCGGCAGGTGACCAGTTTCAGCCTGGAAAAGGCCAAGGGATCGTCCGACGTCACCGTCTATGACGATGCCATGAAGGTGCTGGACAAGCTGAAGAAGGAAAATCCCAAGGTCCAGTTCAAGCAGCTCTATTCGAGCGTCGAATATACACGCGGCCAGTATCACAGCGCCATGTCGGCGATGATCGAGGGCGCGGTGCTGGCAGTCGTCATCGTCTTCCTGTTCCTGCGCGACTGGCGCGCGACGATGATCTCTGCCCTCGCCATCCCGCTGTCGGCGATCCCGTCCTTCTGGTTCATGGACATGCTGGGCTTTACGCTGAACGGCATTTCGCTGCTGGCATTGAGCCTGGTGGCGGGCGTGCTGGTCGATGACGCGATCGTGGAGATCGAGAATATCGTGCGCCATATGCGCATGGGCAAATCGGCCTATCAGGCGTCGATCGACGCGGCCGACGAAATCGGCCTGGCCGTGCTGGCGACCACCATGGCGATCGTCGCGGTGTTCCTGCCGGTCGCGCTGATGCCGGGTATTTCGGGCCAGTTCTTCATCCAGTTCGGCATGACCGTGGTCGTGTCGGTGCTGATGAGCCTGGCCGTGGCGCGCCTGATCACGCCGATGATCGCCGCCTATTTCCTGAAGGCTCATGGCGAGGCGAGCCATGGCGAAGGCTGGCTGATGGACCGCTATATGAGCGTGCTCCACTGGTCGCTGGACCAGCGCAAGGCGAAGGCGCGGCGCGCGCGCGGCGGGTTCCGCAATCGCTTCGTCGCCTTCTTCGTCGACCATCGCGTGTGGACGCTGGGCATCGGCATGCTGGCCTTCGTGGCGACCCTGTTCGCCTTCGGCACTTTGCCCATGACCTTCCAGCCGACGATCAACACCGATTTCAGTCAGGTGAAGATCGAGACCGTGCCGGGCAGCACGCTGGAGCAGACCACCGCCATCACACGCAAGGTGGCCGACATGCTGGCCGCCGACACGGATGTGGTCGAGGCCGCCTTTGCCGATATCGAGCCGACCAGCGCCGACATCTTCCTGACGCTCAAGAAGACCCGGCCGATGTCGTCGGTGGAATGGGAGCGCAAGATCGCGCCCAAGTTCCAGACGATCGCCGACGCACGGGTCAATTTCCAGTCGCAGTCGGGTGGTGGCTTCGGCCGCGACATCATCATGATGTATGGTTCGGACGATCCGGAGCTGCTGGAAAAGACCGCCAACCAGCTGGTGCATGAAATGGCCGGCATCCGCGAACTGCGCGCGCCGCGCGTACAGGGCGACATGCAGCGGCCCGAGATCATCATCAAGCCGCGCCTCGACCTGGCCGCCAGCATGGGCGTGACGACCGCTGCACTCAGCCAGTCGATCCGCATCGCCACGATCGGCGACATCGACCAGAATGTCGCCAAATTCTCGCTGTCCGATCGCCAGATTCCGATCCGCGTCGCCTTGGCCGAAGATAGCCGCAAGGATATCGCCACGATCGAGAATATGCCGGTGCCGACGGTGTCGGGTGGTTCCGTGCCGCTCAAGGTCGTGGCCGACATCAGCTTTGGCGCAGGCCCGACACAGATTCGCCGCTACAACCAGATCCGCCGCGTCGTCGTCGGCGCGGATCTGGCGCCCGGCATCGTCACCAGCCAGGCCAACCAGAAGATCAACGAACTGCCGACGATGAAGGCCATCAAGGAAGGCCGCATCCAGGGTGTGCAGAAGATCGAGGCGGGCGACAGCAAGTTCCAGGCAGAGATGCTGACCAACTTCGTGATCGCCGTCTTCTCCGGCATCATGCTGGTGCTGGCGGTACTGGTGCTGCTCTACAAGCGGATCATGCCGCCCTTCGTGAACCTGGGGTCGCTGCTGCTGGCGCCGCTGGGCGGCGCGATCGCGCTGCACATTGCCGGCCAGCCCATGTCGCTGCCGGTGTTCATCGGCCTGCTGATGCTGCTGGGCATCGTCGCCAAGAACTCGATCCTGGTGATCGACTTCGCGCTGGAGGAAATGGAAAAGGGCGTACCCAAGCAGGAGGCGATCCTCGACGCCGGCCACAAGCGCGCCCAGCCGATCGTGATGACCACGGTCGCGATGGTCGCGGGCATGGTGCCCACAGCCCTGTCGCTGTCGGGTGACGCCGCCTGGCGCGCGCCGATGGGCATCACGGTGATCGGCGGCCTGCTGCTGTCGACGGTGCTGACGCTCGTGATCGTGCCGGCCGTGTTCAGCCTGGCGCTGGGTGTCGAACAATGGGCCGGGCCGCGGCTCAGCCGCCGCTTCCTGACCCACAAGTCGCATGACGACCATTCGGGCAGCCATGCCCAGCCGGCGGAATAAGGAGCCGGGATCGCGCGAGCAGCCCCATGGCAAAATATAGGGCTTGCCTGAACGAAACGGGCGCGTAACCGTTTCACCGTCATGAAGCTGCTGCGCATGCCCCGTTCGCCCCTCGACGCCGCCGCCCATCCCGCGCGGCGCATGCGGCTGGTGGCGACGGGGATGTTGCTGGCGATGGCGGCGATCTTCATCGCGGCGCGCGCCACCGTCCATCTCCATCCCGCGATCGGCTTCGTCCAGGCCTTTGCCGAAGCGGCGATGGTCGGCGGCCTGGCAGACTGGTTCGCGGTCACCGCCCTGTTCCGCCATCCGCTTGGCCTGCCGATCCCGCATACGGCGATCATTCCGCGCAACAAGGACCGGATCGGCGACACGCTGGCGATCTTCCTGCGCGACAATTTCCTGACCCCGGCCGTCGTCGCGCGGCGGATGCGCGGCATGGACGTGGCCGGCGCGGCCGGCCGTTTCCTGGCCAGCCCGTCCGCCGGCGACGGGCGACTGCGCGTCGGCGCATCCCGGTTGCTCGCCGACATGCTGGAGGCGCTGGACCAGGAACGGCTGGGCGGGATGGTGAAGGGCGCGATCGGCCAGCGACTGCGCGCGATCAATGTCGGCCCGCTGGTGGGGCAAGCAATTGAGGCGGCGATGCGCGACGGCCGCCATGCGCCGGTGATGGATGGCATCATCCAGTGGGCGGACAGGGCGCTGGAGGCGAACGACCATCTGATCCGCCAGATGGTGCATGAGCGCGCCGGCACGGTGCTGCGCTGGACCGGGCTGGACGAAAATCTGGCCAATGCCATCGTCAACGGCCTGCGCAAGTTGCTGGCGGACATGGCCGCCGATCCCGGCCACAGCCTGCGCCTCAAGGCCGAGGAAGGCATGGCCAAGCTCGCCTTCGACCTGCAATTCGACATCGAGATGCAAGCGAAGGCCGCAAAGATTCGAGACGAGATACTCGACAATCCGGCAATGCAGCGCTGGATCGAGGGGATGTGGGAACAGGCCCGCACCGGCCTGCTGCGTGCGGTGCGCGATCCGGGCAAGGCGATGGCCGGGCGACTGGGCGAGGCGTTGCAGCAACTGGGCGGCACATTGCAGGAGGATGCCCGGCTGAAACTGGTGATCAATCGCTTCGTGCGGCGCGGCGCGGTCGGCGCCACGGCGACCTATGGCGATTCGATCGTCAAGCTGGTGAGCGAGACGGTGCGCGGATGGGATGCCGGCACGGTCACCAGCCGGCTGGAGAATGCGGTCGGCCGCGACCTGCAATATATCCGCATCAACGGCACGCTGGTCGGCGGACTGGTAGGGCTCGCGATCCACGCCATCGACACATTCTTCTGAGAAATGGTCGGGGGCGCCGGGCCAAAATCGGCGCACCCCGACCGGAACCGGTCGCACAGAGGAGACGGCTTCCGGTTCCTAGCTGAACATCAGTCTTCGGGACCGCCCTCTCCCCCCGGTGGCGGCGGCGATGGCGGCAGTTCGTCGGCGCTCAGTACGCCGTCACCATTGCGGTCGAGATCATGAAACATGGCGAGCGACGGCGCGGAAAATTCGGCGCGATCGATCACGCCATCCTCATTGCCATCCTCGGGATAGGGCATGGCGCGGCCCGGAGGTGGGGGTGGCGCGGTCTCGCCACCTTGGCCGCCCGGTCGCGGGCCGGGTGGCGGACCGCCGGGCGGAGGGCCGCCGGCGCCACCGGGGCCACCGCCAGGACCGCCTCGGCCATGCCGGCGTTCGCCCTGCCCTTCCTGCCGCGGGCCGCGCTGATGCCCCAGCATCTGCTGCATGGCTTCAGCCGAAATCGCGCCATCGCCGTCCGAATCCATCGCCGAGAAACGGCGGTCAAGCCAGGCCTGCATCTCGTCCCGCGTGATCCGGCCATCACCGTCGGCATCGGCAGCCCAGGGCCCATCGGGTCGTGCCCCGCCGTCATGCGGACCTTCCGTCCGCGCAGACAGGTCGGCCGGCTGCTGGGCGAACAGTGGCACCGGCAGCAACAGGGTCGACAATAGCAGCATCGTGGGAAGGCGCATCGGGGTTCCTGGATTTGCGTTGCCGCAGTGTCTCGCATCGCCGCATTGCCCCGATATGTCCCGAGGCGACGCGAATATTTCAGGCGCACCGCCCCTTGAAAATTGATGTTGCAACATATCATGTTTTGATGTTGTATCATTCCATGGACGCCAGAGAGTTGGCGCCGCGAGAGGAGGGTGCAGTCCATGTATATGACGATGCAACCGACACAGGATGCGACCCGGTCGGGCTATGCCGCGCGGCGCAAATCACCGATCGGGATCGGCGGAGCAATTGCGGTCCATGCCGTGGTCGTCGGTGCCTTCCTGCTGATGCCCAAGGAGGTCATCGACTGGGTCCGCCCGACGCCGCCGATCACCGGCTATCCCGTACCGCTGCCTCCGCCGCCTGAACCGGCACCACCGGAACCGACCACCCAGACGGTCCAGACCAACCCGCTGCCGCAAAAGCCGACCATCACCGATCCGATCGTACCGATGCCCGTTCCGGCCGGCCCGACGATCGAAACCGGCCCCTCCTCACCCTTTGACGGCTCCGGAACCGGGACGGTCATCGATCCCCCCCTGCCCCCGCCACATATCCCGGTCCTGATCGATGCGACGATAGCGCCAAACGCGCTGGGGTCTTTCCAACCCGATTATCCCGGCGCGATGATCCGCCAGGGGCTGGAAGGCAACGTCACCGTGCGTGTCACCATCAGCCCGGAAGGGCGCGTCAGCGACATCGTCAAGATTTCGGCGACCGACGAGAGCTTCTGGCTCGTGACCCAGAAGCATGCGCTGCGCAAATGGCGCTTCCGCCCGGCGACGCGCGACGGCGTCGCCGTGAGCAGCGTCAAGACGCTGACCGTGCGCTTCACCCTGACCGATCGCTGAGCAAAGGACGGGCGGGCATAGCCCGCCCGTCCTTCATGGAGGGAGTTCGATGGATCATTTTGCATCCGCGCCCGCCCTGCCCTATAAGCGCGGCATGGCGATATTTCCCCGTCCCGTTTCTCCCAAGAGCGCCTTTGGTGATTTCTGGAGCTATTTCCGGCAGCAGCGCCAGCATAAATGGCCGCTGCTCGGCGTGTCCGCGGCCTTCACCTATGTGATCGTCTGGGCCTTCATCGTCGACGCGAACACCAACACGATGCCGACCCGCAACAAGATCATCTATGTCCAGAGCTGGGACGCGAACCGGTCCGACGCGGCGGTAATCCTGCAGCAGAAGATCGACTTCGCCAAGCGCGAAGCGGCCCTCGTCAAGCAGCAGAAGAAGATGCAGGGCTTTGCCGACGCCTTCGGCATCGAATGGCGCGACGAAGAGGCCCGCAACACCGCGCGGCGCAAGGAAGCCGTCCGCCAGATCAATGGCTTGCTGGACCAGCGGCTGGCCAAGGCGGAGGCCGAGCAGAAGGTCGACGCGGCGACCGCCAAACCCTGACCATGACCACCGACGTCGCCGCTGACCGTCGCTATATGGCGGCGGCGATCGCCCTGTCGGAACGTGGCCGGGGCCTGTCCACGCCCAACCCCAATGTCGGCTGCCTGATCGTGCGCGACGGCCATGTCGTCGGCCGCGGCTGGACCCAGAAGGGCGGCCGCCCCCATGCCGAGGCACAGGCGCTGGACGAGGCGATGGACCGGGCCGAGGGGGCCACCGCCTATGTGACACTGGAACCCTGTTTTCACCTGAGCCCGCGCGGACCGCGCTGCGCCGACCTGATGGCGCGGGCGGGTATTGCCCGAGTCGTGATTGCGCTGCGCGATCCCGATCCGCGCACCGATGGCCAGAGCGCAGCCTGGCTGCGCGAGCGTGGCGTTGCGGTCGAGATGGGGCTGATGGCGGCTGAGGCCGCCGAAGCGATGCGCGGTTTCGTGCTGCGCCAGACGCTCGGGCGCCCGGCAGTGACACTGAAGCTGGGACTCTCGCTCGACGGACGGATCGCGCTGGCTGACGGGTCAAGTCGCTGGATCACCGGGCCGGATGCCCGTGCCCATGCCCATCTGGAGCGGGCGCGACATGACGCCATCCTGGTCGGCGGCGGCACGCTGCGCACTGATGCGCCGAGCCTGAACGTGCGCCTGCCAGGGCTGGAAGATCGATCGCCCCGCCGACTGCTGCTGAGCCGCGGTCCAGCGCCCGAAGGCTGGAGCGCGATTGCAGACCCGGAGGATATCGCGACGCTCGACCGGGTCGATCATCTGATGATCGAGGGCGGCGCCGAAACTGCCGCCGCCTTCCTGCGCGCCGATCTGGTCGACCGGCTGCTGCTCTATCGCGCGCCGATCCTGATCGGGTCGGGCCTGGCCGGGATCGGCGATATCGGCCTGACCGACCTGGCCGATGCCCATGGGCGCTGGCGCCAGACCGAGGAGCGCCGGTTCGGCCCGGACCGGCTGGAGGTTTACGCGCGCACGCGCAGCGCCTAGATCAGCGCAAATTTCTTTCCCAAGGATCTGGGCACCATGTTCACCGGCATCATCACCGACATCGGCACCATCCGCACCCATGAGCAGCGCGGCGACCTGCGCCTGGTCATCGAAAGCGGCTATGACATGGATACGGTCGCGATCGGCGCATCGATCGCCTGTTCGGGCGCCTGCCTGACGGTGGTGGAAAAGGGGTCGGGCTGGTTCGCGGTCGACCTGTCGGCCGAGACCGTCGCCCGCACCGCGCCGGGCCTGTGGGCGCAGGGCGGCAAGCTCAACCTGGAACGCGCGTTGAAGGTCGGCGACGAGCTGGGCGGCCATATCGTCACCGGCCATGTCGACGGCATCGGCCATCTGGTGTCGGCCAGCCGCGAGGGCGATTCGATCCGCCTGGTCATCAGCGCACCGGCAGAACTGGCCGCCGCACTGGCCGCCAAGGGATCGATCACATTGGACGGTATCTCGCTGACCGTGAACAGCGTCGAGGACCAGCCCGACGGCAGCGTGCATTTCGGCCTCAACATCATCCCGCACACCGCGATCGCCACCACGCTGGACAGCCTGCCCGACGGCCGGGCATTCAATCTGGAGATCGATGTGCTGGCCCGTTATCTCGACCGGATGCAGAGCCTTCGCAGCAAATGATGTGATTTCACCCTTGAAGAAATCACATTGCAGTGTGATATAACCCTCATACCCGATCCGGGAAGGAGTGTTTATGTCGTCCTCGCTTATCGATTCCGTCCGCGCCCTCGTCACCGATGGCGGCATGTCCCGATCGGGCCTGGCGCGCGCCGCCGGACTGCACGCCAACAGCCTGCGCAAGCTGGGCGAAGGCGACTGGAACCCGACGGCCGAGACGCTGGGCAAGCTGGAAGCCTATCTGCTCAAGCGCGAGGGCGGCACCGCGCTCGCAAGCCCCGAGGAAATCATCAACGAGGCCCGCAACGGCCGCATGTTCATCCTGGTCGATGACGAGGATCGCGAAAATGAGGGCGATCTGGTCATCCCCGCCCAGATGGCGACCCCCGACGCGATCAATTTCATGGCCACCCATGGCCGCGGCCTCATCTGCCTGGCGCTGACCAAGGATCGCGTCGACCAGCTGGGGCTCGACCTGATGAGCCGCAACAATGGCACCCGCCACGAAACGGCGTTCACCGTGTCGATCGAGGCGCGTGAAGGCGTCGACACCGGCATCAGCGCCGCCGACCGCGCCCGTACCGTATCCGTCGCCATCGACGCATCCAAGACGCGCGCCGACATCGTGACGCCTGGCCATGTCTTCCCGCTGATCGCCCGTGACGGCGGCGTGCTCGTGCGCACCGGCCATACCGAGGCGGCGGTGGATGTCGCCCGCCTGGCCGGCCTCAATCCGTCCGGCGTCATTTGCGAAGTGATGAAGGACGACGGCACGATGGCGCGCCTCGACGACCTGATCATCTTTGCCCAGAAGCACAAGATGAAGATCGGCACGATTCGCGACCTGATCGCCTATCGCCGCCGCCACGACCATGTCGTCGAGCGTCGCGCCGAAACCAGCTTCGAAAGCAAATGGGGCGGCGAGTGGAAGGCAATCACCTTCTTCAACCGCGCCACCCAGTCCGAGCAGCTGGTTTTACAGAAGGGTCGCATCAGCCCCGACCAGCCGACCCTGGTGCGCATGCACCAGCTGGCTCCGCTGAGCGACATTTTCGGTGCCGAAGGCCCGCGTGGCGACATGCTGGCCCGATCGATGGAAATCATCGACAAGGAAGGCGCCGGCGTGGTCGTACTGCTGCGTGACGGCGAACCCGACATGCTGACCCGCATGATCCAGGCCCATGCCGGCAAGGCACCGGCGGGCATGGACGAACTGCGCGACTATGGCGTGGGCGCGCAGATCCTGGCGGAGCTGGGCGTGCATGACATGATCCTGCTCAGCAACACCCAGCACAGCCTGATCGCCCTTGACGGCTATGACCTGGCCGTGGTTGGGCAGCGTCCGATCGAGCTCTGAAGGATATTCGCATGGCCAAGTTTCTCATCGTCGAAGCCCGCTTCTACGACCATCTCAACGACCTGCTGATCGAAGGCGCAAAGGCTGCGCTGGATGAAGCCGGCCACAAATATGAGGTGGTGACCGTTCCGGGCGCGCTGGAAATCCCCGGCGCGATCGCACTGGCAGCCGAGACCGGCCGCTATGACGGCTTCGTCGCGATCGGCGTGGTGATCCGCGGCGAAACCTATCATTTCGAAGTGGTGTCGAACGAAAGCGCGCGCGGCCTGATGGCACTGAGCATGGACGCGATCGCAATCGGCAACGGCATCCTGACCGTCGAAAATGAGGAGCAGGCCCTGGTCCGGGCCCGTCCCGACCAGAAGGACAAGGGCGGCGAAGCGGCCAAGGCAGCGATCGCCATGTTGGGCCTGCGCGAGCGTTTCGCGATCTGATCCCCGGCCTTTTGGCAGACACAAGGAAGGGCGCGCTCCGCGAGGAACGCGCCCTTCTTCATGGGTGACGAGGGATCAGGCGGCCGCCTTTTCCTCGGCTAGGGTCGGGTAGTCGGTATAGCCTTCCGCACCTTGGCTGTAGAAGGTCGCCATCTGCGCCTGGGTCAGCGGCGCGCCTTCGCGCAGGCGATCGACAAGATCGGGATTGGCGAGGAAGGGACGACCAAAGCTGATCGCGTCGGCCAGGCCAGAGGCGAGATCGGCCTGCGCGCGACCCAGCCCATAATCGCTGTTGAGAACCAGCGGCCCCTTGAAATGCTGGCGGATCAGCGGCGACAGACGCGGCACGTCGGTGGCGCCGAAGGTGCCGTCCGGGCCGGGCTCGCGCAGTTCGAGGAAGGCGATGCCGATCTGATTCAGCACATCGGCGGCGGCAGCAAACAGCGGCTCGGGATTGCTGTCATTGACGCCTTGGGTATCGCCATTGGGCGACAGGCGTACGGACACGCGATCGGCGCCGATCGCATCGACCACCGCCTGCGTCACTTCACGCAGCAGGCGGACGCGATTTTCGATGCTGCCGCCATAGATGTCATCGCGGAAATTGCTGTTGTCGCGCAGGAACTGGTCGATCAGATAGCCGTTCGCAGCGTGGATCTGGACCCCGTCGAAGCCGGCGGCGATCGCATTGTTGGCCGCCTTCACATAGTCGGCGATGATGCCGGGAATTTCGTCGATCGCGAGCGGACGCGCGACCTCATAAGGCTTCTTGCCCTCATAGGTATGGGCGTCGCCCGGCGTCGCGGTGGCACTGGAGGAAACCGGCTGCTCGCCGGTGACGGCCGAATGGACGGCACGGCCCATATGCCAGAGCTGGGCGACGATCAGCCCGCCCTTGTCATGCACGGCCTGGGTGACCGGCTTCCAGGCCTCGACCTGTTCGTCGGACCAGAGGCCCGGCGCATAGGGCCAGCCCAGGCCCTGGTGCGAAATGCCGGTCGCCTCGCTGATGATGAGGCCGGCCGAGGCGCGCTGCGCATAATAATCGACCATGATCGGGGTCGGGACATGATCGCGGGTGGCGCGGCCGCGGGTGAGCGGCGCCATGATGGCGCGGTTGGCGGCGGTGTCGGCGCCGAGCTGTATCGGATCGAAGATTGTGGTCATGAAACCTCCCTCATGAACGTTGCAATTTGCAACGGGACTTGATGCAGAAAGCCAGCTAGGGAGCCGCCATGGCCGCTTCAACCCCCATGGCGCATATCGCGACGCCCAGACTCGCTTTTCCGGCGCTGATCCTGGCCAATATCATTCTGGCGCTGGGACCGGTGCTGGTAAGGCTGGCCGATGTCGGGCCGGTGGCTGCCGCCTTCTGGCGGCTGGCGATCGCCATGCCCTTCCTGTTCATCCTGGCATTGCCAATACTGCGCAAGAGCCGCTTGTCGCGCGGCCAGTGGACGATCGTGATTCTGGCCGGCGTCTGCTTTGCCGCCGATCTGGCTGCCTGGCATCTGGGCATCGGCCATACCAAGGTCGCCAACGCGACGCTGTTCGGCAATATGAGCGCACTGATGCTGCCGCTGTGGGGCCTCATCGTGCTGCGGGAGCATGTATCGAAGCTGCAGATCGGCGCACTGATCCTGGCGGCGATCGGCGCGGCCATATTGATGGGCAGCAGCTATGAGCTGTCGCCTGTCAACTTGAAGGGCGACCTGTTCTGCCTGCTCGCCGGGCTGCTCTACACCACCTATCTTCTGCTGATCCAGGGCGCACGCAAGCGGCTGGACAGCTGGTCGGTGCTGGCGGTCGTCAGCGCGGCCGGGGCCTTGCCGCTGCTGCTCGCCGCCAATGCGATGGGCGAAACAGTGATGCCGCAAGACTGGACGCCGCTCATCATCCTCGCCCTGTCCAGCCAGATCGTCGGCCAGGGGTTGCTCACCTATGCGCTTGGCTGCTTTTCACCGCTGGTGCTGGGGCTCAGCCTGTTGCTGCAACCCGCCGTCGCCGCGCTGGCCGGGTGGCTGCTGTTCGGCGAAACATTGAGCGCGACCGACATTGTCGGCGGCGTGGCCGTGGCGGTCGCACTGGTGCTTGTGCGCCTGCCCCGACGGGCCTAGGTTACGACCATGAGCGACCAGACCCAAGACCTGACCCTGGACGAAATCCGCGCACTGCTGGCGCCGGTACTGCCGCGCCACGCCGCCTTTGATGGCTGGCGCCCCGAAGCGGTGGCGATGGCGGCGGCGGAAAAGGGCATCGATGCCGATGTCGCCGCGCTGGCCTTCGACGGCGGCGCCATGGGCATGATCGAGGCCTGGTTCGCCAGCATCGACGCACGGATGCTGGAGGCGTTTCCGCCCGAAAAGCTGGCCGCCATGTCGATCCGCAAGAAGATCAGCGCGCTGATCGAGACCCGCCTGGCCCTGCTGGCGCCCGACCGCGAGGCACTGCGCCGGGCGCAGGCGATCCTGGCGATGCCGACCAATGCCGTGCGCGCCGCCAAGCTGGGCTGGCACGCCGCCGATATCATGTGGCGCGCGGCGGGCGACACCGCCACCGACCTCAACCATTATAGTAAGCGTGCGACGCTGGGCAGCATCTATGCTGCGACGCTGCTGACCTTCGTCAATGACGAGAGCGAAGATCATGCCGATAGCCGCGCCTTCCTGGCTCGGCGGATCGAGGGGATCATGCGTTTCGAGAAGATGAAGGCCCGGTTCAAGGGCGTGGGCGATGGCGAGCATCTCAGCCTGTCGCGCTTCATCGGCCGGCTGCGCTATCCGGCGGTGTGAAGTTCGGGCTGGCCTTCACCAGACGTAATTGATAGTCAGTCGCAAATCTGATTTCTGGTTAAGAGTCCATCCTCCTTGCGCCTGACCGATCTGCCCCTGCGCCAACCCGCATTTGTTGAAACCATCGACTGGGAGTCGCTGTCGTCCGTGGAAGGACAGCGACTGCGCGAGTTCGGCCTGTGCGAAGGCGCCAGCGTCGAGGCGCTGCATCATGGCGGCCTGCTGGGTCGTGGACCGCTGGCGGTGAAGATCGGGCGAATGACGGTGGCTATGCGGCGCGCCCATGCCGCCGCCGTGGAGGTCAGCACCGGCCCGCAGGAGGCGCAGGCATGAGCGGCCTTCCCCTCGTCGCGCTGGTCGGCAATCCCAATGCGGGCAAGAGCGCCCTGTTCAACGCGCTGACCGGCGCGCGGCAGAAGCTGGGCAATTATCCGGGCGTCACGGTGGAGCGCAAGGCGGGCCGCCTGTCGCTGGCCGACGGCCGGCCGGTCGAACTGGTCGACCTGCCCGGCACCTACAGCCTGTCGCCGGCCAGCCCCGACGAACAGGTGACGCGCGACTTCGTGCTGGGCAAGCAGGTCGGCGAGAAGCTGCCCGATGCACTGGTGATCGTCGTCGACGCGTCGAACCTCGACAATCATCTGCGCTTCGCGCTGGAACTGATCGCACTGGGCCTGCCCACCGTGGTCGCGCTCAACATGGTCGATCTGGCCACCCGCGACGGGCTGGAACTGGACGCCAATGTGCTGGCGCAGGAACTGGGCGTACCGGTGGTGTCCACCGTGGCGGTGCGCAAGCGCGGCCTGGATCATCTCAAGACCGAACTGGAAACGCTGCTCGGCGCCCAGACGGGCATGTTGCGCGCCTCTGCCGGTGAGCCCGATTTCGACGCCGTGCGCCGCGAGGCCCGCCGCATCGCCCGCGCCGCGATCGTGCGCGAAACCCCGTCGCGCCGGCTGACGGCGGCGGTCGACCGGGTCGCGCTGCACCCGGTATTGGGCCTCGCCCTTCTACTGGGCCTGCTATTCGTGATGTTCCAGGCGGTCTTCTCTTGGGCATCGGTGCCCGCCGACATGCTGGAAGGTTGGGTCACGGCGCTGGGCGAGGCGGTGACCAACACTTTGCCGCCGGGCATCATCCACGATTTCCTGCTGCAAGGCGTGGTCGGCGGCGTCGGCGCGGTGATCGTGTTCCTGCCGCAGATCCTGATCCTCTTCTTCTTCATCCTGATGCTGGAGGCAACCGGCTATATGGCCCGTGCCGCCTTTCTGATGGATGGCATCATGGCGAAGGTCGGCCTGTCGGGCCGGGCCTTCATCCCGCTTCTCTCCTCCTTCGCCTGCGCGGTGCCCGGCATCATGGCGACGCGCACGATCAGCGATCCCAAGGACCGGCTGACCACGATCCTGATCGCGCCGCTGATGACCTGTTCGGCCCGCCTGCCGGTCTATGGCCTGATCATCGCCGCCTTCATCCCGGCGCGCAGCGTGGGCCCCGGCATCGGCCTGCAGGGGCTGGTGCTGTTCCTGCTCTATGTCGCCGGCATCGTCGGTGCCATGCTGGCCGCCTGGGCGCTGCGCCTGACCGTGGCCAAGGGCCGCAGCGGCGGGTTCCTGATGGAAATGCCGAAATATCAGTGGCCCCGGCCGCAGGATATCGTGATCGGCCTGTGGCAGCGCGGCGTCATCTTCCTCAAACGCGCCGGCACCATCATCCTGGCCACCAATATCGTGCTGTGGGTGCTGGCCAGCTTCCCCCATGCCCCCGAAGGCGTGCGGCAGAGCGAATATTCGATCGCCGGGCGGATCGCGGGCGGCATCAATGTTCTGGTCGAGCCGATCGGCTTCAACCGCGACATTTCGCTGGCCCTGCTACCCAGCATGGCGGCGCGCGAAGTCGCCGTCTCCGCCATCGCCACCGTCTATGCGATCGATGCCGAGGATGATGCCGAGGCGCTGGAACAGGGACTGGGCGACCGGCTGGCCGGCCGCTGGAGCCTGGCCACAGCCCTCGCCTTCCTGGCCTGGTTCGTGTTCGCACCGCAGTGCATTTCGACCATCGCCGTCACAAGGCGCGAGACCAATGGCTGGAAATGGCCATTGTTCATGATCGGCTATCTGTTCGTGCTGGCCTATGCGGCGGCGGGCGTGACATATTGGGCAGCGGTCGCGATGGGACTCGGCTGATCCCAAGCCCCGGACATTTGGCCTAGCTTTGTTCTTTACCGCCAAGGCGAGGCTTCTATAACGGCGCCTTTAGTGCTTTCGGAGGAATCATGGCAGGCTCGGTCAACAAGGTCATTCTCATCGGGAATCTGGGGGCCGACCCGGAAGTGAAGAGCTTCCAGAATGGCGGCAAGATCTGCAACCTGCGGATCGCGACCTCGGAAAGCTGGAAGGATCGCATGTCGGGGGAGCGCAAGGAGCGCACCGAATGGCATAGCGTCGTCATCAATTCCGAAGGCCTGGTCGGCGTCGCCGAGCGCTTCCTGCGCAAGGGATCGAAGATCTACATCGAAGGCCAGCTGCGCACCCGCAAGTGGCAGGACAATAATGGCAATGACCGTTACACCACCGAAGTTGCCCTGTCGGGCCCCGGCGCGGTGCTGACCATGCTGGACGGCGCGCCGGGTGGCGGAGGCGGCCAGGGCGGCGGCTTTGGCGGTGGTCGCTCGTCGGGCGGCGGCAACCAGGGCGTCAGCGACTGGGGCGCGAGCAGCGGCGGCTTCGGCGGCGGCGATTATGACGATTTCGGCGGCGGCAACAGCGGCGGCGGCTTTGGTGGCGGGCGCTCTTCGGGCGGCGGCAACCAGGGTGGCGGCTTTGGCGGCGGACGCTCCTCGGGCGGCGGTCAGGGCGGCCCGAACTTCGACAACGACCTGGACGACGAAGTCCCGTTCTGATCGGTCCTTTCCACAGGGATTGACCTGACATGCATGTCCTGCTGACCGGATCGTCGGGCTGGCTGGGCCGTTTCCTGGCGCCGATGCTGCGCGCGGCGGGACATGCAGTGACCGGCCTGGACGTCGCGTCAGGCCGGGGCACCGACATCATCGGATCGGTCGCCGACCGGGCGCTGATCGACCGGGCCTTTGCCGAGCGCGGGATTGAAGCGGTGATCCATGGCGGCGCGTTGCACAAGCCGGACATCGCCCGCTACCCCGCCCAGGCCTTCATCGACGTCAATGTCACCGGCACGCGCAACCTGCTGGAAGCAGCGACCGCGGCTGGGCATGACCGCTTCGTCATGACATCCACCACGTCGCTGATGATCAGTCAGGCAGTACGCGACGAGGCCGGCGAGGCGGCGGTGTGGCTGGACGAGCAGAGCGGGCCGCTGGAGCCGCGCAACATCTATGGCGTGACCAAGCTGGCGGCCGAGGGGCTGTGCCGGGTGCAGCAACTGGAGTGCGGCATCGGCTGCACCATCTTGCGCACTGCCCGCTTCTTCCCGGAGGATGACGACACGGACGCCAGCCTGACGGGACAAAATCTGAAGGCCAATGAATTTCTCCATCGCCGGCTGACGGTCGAGGATGCGGCGCGGGCGCATCTGGTTGCGCTGGAACGGACGCCGCCAGCGCGCTGCGAAACCTATCTGGTTTCCGCGCCGACGCCTTTCGCCCGCGAGGAAGCGACGGAGCTGAAACGCGATGCGGCAGCGGTGATCGCGCGGCATTTTCCCGAAGCTGCGGAGCTATATGCCCGGCGCGGCTGGCAACTGCCCGCGTCGATCGGCCGGGTCTATGATGCGGGATTGGCGCGGCGCCAGATGGGGTTTCGCTGCGCGACGGACTTTGCCGCGATCCTGACGGCGCTGGCGAATGATGCGGCGATGCCGTTCATCCACGACGCCGATTATGTGTCACCGGCGGTGCAAAGTTGACAGCGAAGCTGACAGTTTGAGCCCATTGTTGCGTTACTGATTTGAGAGCGGCCATTCCGATCATTCGTTACTTATAATCACGAATGATGATCGATCCGCTGCATCAGTGTGAGTGGAGAGATGGGTGTGACTCTCCGTTCGCTTTATGCGATAATGATTTGCATGAGCAAGATTGAAGCTGCCATCGGTGTGCCAATCCGGCAGATAGTCCGCCCGCTGCAGCTGGCCATCGGGGGCACCATCACCCTGTCGGGCATCGGAATTCTGCTGGCACAGGCCGTCCGCCTGTTCTGACGGGCAGCAGCAGGGGTGACCAGCGGCCACCCCTGCGGATCGAAGCTTAGTTGGCCAGTTCGGCCTTCGCGAAGTCGCGAATATGGGCGCCGATATCCTCGCGCTCCAGCGCCAGGGCGAGGTTCGCCTCGATATAGCCGGCCTTGGAGCCGCAGTCGAAACGGCGGCCATCGAAGGTGACACCGTGGAAGGGCTGCTTGCCGATCAGCGAGGCCATGGCATCGGTCAGCTGGATCTCGCCGCCCGCGCCCTTTTCCTGGGTTTCCAGGATCGTCATGACGTCGGGCTGCAGGATATAGCGGCCGGGCAGGATGAGGTTGGAGGGGGCGGTGCCGAGCTTGGGCTTTTCCACCAGGCCCTTCACCTCGGTCAGGGCGCCGTCGCGCGCGCCCGGATCGATCACGCCATAGCTGGGCGTCTGGTCCATCGGGATTTCGAGCGCACAGACCAGATTGCCGCCGACCTTTTCATAGGCCTCGACCATCTGTTTCATGCAGCCATTGCCGGGCGCGCCCTTCATGAACTCGTCGGGCAGGATGATGGCGAACGGCTCGTCACCGACGATATCGCGGGCGCACCAGATCGCGTGGCCCAGGCCCAGCGGCTCCTGCTGGCGCAGGAACACTGCATCACCGGGCGCCAGGCGCGTCCCTTCCAGCGCCGACAGATCCTTGCCGCGCTCGCGCTGGGTGATCTCGCATTCGAAGGCGATGTCGAAATAATCCTCGATCGCGCCCTTGCCGCGTCCGGTGACGAAGATCATCTGCTCGATCCCGGCCTCGCGCGCTTCATCCACGGCATATTGGATCAGCGGACGGTCGACCACGGGCAGCAATTCCTTGGGCACCGACTTGGTGGCGGGCAGGAAACGCGTGCCAAGACCGGCGACAGGAAAGACGGCTTTGCGAATCGGTTTGTTCGACATGGGACTCCGTTCTCGATGAGTGCCGGCTCGCTGGGGGGATCGCGAACCGGGAGAAAAAGGTCAAGCGCTACGGCAACTTGTCTTTATGGGTCAGATCGTCAGAAGACGCTGTGCAACCTGTTCCAGCGCCGCAATTTCATTATCCAAATGCTCCAGGCTTACATATTGAGCATTGTTACGTAAGTCGCGGCACAGAAAGCCTTCAGGTGACGGCTGCTGAAAGCCGCCGATGATGAGGGTACGGAAACGATCGATCCGCTGGAGATCGCGCTCGACCTCCGCAATTTCGGTCAGCCCGGCCGCGTTGCGCCGATCGCGCATCGCGACGGTCGTGCGCAATTCGGTCATCAGCTTGGTCATGGTCGGCCGGGTGCGCGCGCCCACGGTGCGCACATCGCCCATGGTCTCGCGCAACTCGGCCAGCCGTGCCTCCAGACTCTGTTCCAGCATCGTCCAGGCGCAGACCAGCCGACCGATACCGCACAATAATGCCGCATCTTCCGGCGCATAGGCCGCAACCGGCTTCGTCACCTTGTCGTCCTGCGCCAATTCCGCGCTCACGCCCCGCATACTCCTCATGCCCCTGAATCTGCGCAGACCCAGCCGGAAAGGCCAGAGCAAGGGGTCGCGCTCGCCCGCTAGCCGGGCACGGGCCAGCGGAATATGTGCTGAAACGTCGGCAAGCCGAACTAGTTGCGTTCAGCGCTGGCCGATTAGAAGGCGCCAGATCAGAAATCGATGGCGATGCCCTTGCGCTCCCAGTCGCCATAGCGGACCGGGCTCAGTTCCTCGTCCAGCACCGGCTGCTGGTCGATCGGATCGGGCTGAGGCACGGGCGGGCTCTTGGAGAGGTGCTCGGGGGCCTTCACATGCGCCGGGCGCTTGCCGTTGAAATGTCCCATGTCGGGCCTTTCGATTGCGGAGCGCGCGCGGCAACCCCATATTCAGTACAAGGCCCGCTATCTGGGCCGCAAAGGAGCGATGTGCAAGTGAGTGGTTTTCGCACGGTGATGCTGTTGTCGGCGCTGACGGCGCTGTTCATGGCGCTGGGCTATACGCTGGGCGGCAGCGGCGGCGCGGTGATTGCCCTGCTGGTGGCGGCGGGGATGAACCTGTTCACCTTCTGGAATGCCGACAAGATCGTGCTGTCCATGCACAATGCGCGCGAGGTGGATGCCCAGAGCGCGCCCGAATTTTACGGCCTGGTCCAGGCGCTGAGCCAGCGCGCCGGCCTGCCGATGCCGCGCGTCTATGTGATCGACCAGGATGCGCCCAACGCCTTTGCCACTGGCCGCAATCCGGAAAATGCTGCCGTGGCGGCGACCACCGGCCTGCTGAACATGCTGACCCGCGACGAGGTGGCCGGCGTGATGGCGCATGAACTGGGCCATGTGAAGAATCGCGACACCCTCATCATGACAATGGTGGCGACCATTGCCGGCGCCATTTCGATGCTGGCCAATTTCGGCCTCTTCTTCCGTGGCGGCGGCAATGAGGAAAATGGCCATAGCAACATGATCGCGACCTTGCTGGCGGTGATCGTCGCCCCCTTTGCCGCGATGATCGTGCAGATGGCGATCAGCCGCACCCGCGAATATGGCGCCGACCAGGCCGGGGCGGAGATCAGCGGCAATCCGCGCGCGCTCGCCTCCGCCCTCGCCAAGATTTCCGGCCGGGCCGAGCTGATCCCCAACCCGGTGGCCGAGCGCAATCCCGCCGCCGCGCAGCTCTATATCGTGCCGGTACATGTGAGCGAGTTGTTCTCGACCCATCCGGCGACCGAGAAGCGCATCGCCGCACTGGAGGAGATTGCGCAGGATATGGGGCAGAAGGACGGCCCGCCGCCCATTAACATGGCGTCGCAGACTTCGACGCGCGCATCGGCGCTGTCTCCAGTGGTGCCGCCGGCGGCAGCGCCCAAGCCGCGCCGCAGCGCGCTCGATCCGCACGGGCGCTGATGCCGGTCGACGAGATTGGCGAGATCGCCTTCCGCGCCGCCGGGTTCGTGGCGCGCGAGGCGGCTGGCCTGGTTGTCGATATTGCCGTCGACTATATCTTTTCCCGCCACACGCCGCGCCTGTTCCACGCGATCGGCCGGCGGACGATCGCGATCGCCACGCTGGGCCGCAAACGCATCCCTTCTTCCTTGCGGGTCGTACCGAAGGGGATGGTGCCGCGCCCGCGCCGGTCGGACTGGTTGGCGCTGTGGGTCGGCGTCGCGACCAGCATCGCCCTGGTTGCGGCAGTGATCTACACGGCCATCTGCTTCGTTTGAAGATGACCCCAAGGGCAAAAGCGCGTAGGGGCCTTTGATGTCCCGTCGTCCCAACGCCCGTTCCGGTGCCCCGCGCGCCGATGATGTCCCCGGCCTGCCCGCGCGCCGTGCTGCACTCAAGCTGCTGGACGCCGTCTTGCGTCGGGGCGATCCGCTGGAGATCGCACTGCATGGCGCGACCCAGGGGCTGGCCGACCGGGCCGACCGCGCACTGGTCCATGCCATCGTCGCCGAGACGTTGCGCCATTTGCCCGATCTCGACGCGCTGATCGACGGCGCGACCAAGCAGCCCCTGCCCGACGATGCCAAGGCGCGCATGGTGCTGCGCATCGCGCTGATCCAGGTGCTGGCGCTGGGCACCGCCCCCCATGCGGCGATCGCCACCGCGCTGCCGCTGGTCGATGGCGGGCCGCGCAAGCTGGTCCATGGCGTGTTCGGCACCGTGACCCGTGCCGAGCCGAGCCTGCCCGTGCCGCCCACCCTGCCCGCCGAGGTCGCCGAACGCTGGGCCGGACAATGGGGCGAGGCGATGCCGCTGGCCGCCGCCCACGCCTATGCCGTGCGCCCGCCGGTCGACATCAGCCTGCGCGATCCGGCCGAGACCGGCCAATGGGTCGAGGCGCTGGGCGGCACCAGCTTTGCGCCCGGCCATGTCCGCCTGCCCGAGGGGGCAGTCGTGCCCGACCTGCCCGGCTTTGCCGAGGGCGCCTGGTGGGTGCAGGATATCGCCGCCTCCTGCCCGGCCCGACTGCTAGGTGCGGGCGAAGGCCGGACCGTGCTGGACCTGTGCGCCGCGCCGGGCGGCAAGACGATGCAGTTGGCGGCCGCCGGCTGGGCCGTGACCGCGGTCGACCAGTCGAAGAAAAGGCTGGAGCGGCTGAGCGAAAATCTCGCGCGCACCGGCCTGTCGGCCGATGTCGTGCAGGCGGATCTGCGGCAATGGGCACCCGAGGCGCCGGTCGATGCGCTGCTGCTCGATGCGCCCTGCACCGCCACCGGCATCTATCGCCGTCATCCCGACGTTTTGCACCGCATCGGCCCGCGCCAGATCGCGGAACTGGCCGAACTGCAGGGCGAACTGCTGGCCCGCGTCGCCGACTGGGTGAAGCCGGGCGGGACGATCCTCTATGCCACCTGCTCGCTGGAACAGGCCGAAGGCGAGGCGCAGATGGCCCGTTTCCTGGCGGTGCGCCCCGATTTTCAGCTCCGGCCAGTGCAGGCAGGCGAACTGCCCACAGGCATGGCGCCCAGCGCCGACGGCTGGCTGCGCACCCTGCCCGACACGCTGGCGGAGCAGGGCGGCACCGACGGCTTTTTCGTTGCAAGGATCGTGCGCATCGGGAACTAAGGCTTAACCATGAGGGGCTTAAGGTGAGGCCCTTCGCTGGAAAGGCCCGTCTTGCGTCCGACCGAACCCCTGCCCCTGCATCATAGCTGGCCACTCTACGACCTGCGCGAGCATCTCGCGCCGGTGGTTCTGGACCAGGATATTGCGGGGAATGAGGCGGCGCTGGCCGACCGGGGGCTGGGCCTGTGGCATTGCAATCTGGCCGACAACAGCATCAGCTGGACCCAAGGCGTCTATGACATATTCGGGCTGGAGCCGGGCAGCATCGTGCCCCGGCCATTGTCGGTGTCGCTCTATGCCCATGACAGCCGCGAGGCGATGGAGCGGCTACGCGCCTATGCCATCCGCCACCAGCGCGGCTTCACCCTGGACGTCGACATTCGCCGCCCGGACAGCAGCGATTGCGCGATGCGCCTGATCGCCGCGCCGGTGCTGCTGGACGGCGAAACGGTAGCGCTGCACGGGGTCAAGCAATGGCTGGCGAAGGATGTCGGCGCGCCGGTCCGACTGGAACCCACGACCTTCTTCATCCCCTGACGCGACTCATCGCCGCACCGCGCAAATCATGCGTTGCCCTCGCCCCAAGGGAGGGCTAATGCGGGCGGTCAAATGACCCATCCCATTCTCATCTCTCCGTCCATCCTGTCCGCCGATTTCGCACGGCTGGGCGAGGAAGTCCGCGCCATCGACGAAGCCGGTTGCGACTGGATCCATATCGACGTGATGGACGGCCATTTCGTGCCCAACATCACCATCGGCCCGGCCGTGGTGAAGGCGCTGCGTCCGCACACCAAGAAGCCGTTCGACGTGCATCTGATGATCTCGCCTGTGGACCAATATCTCGACGCCTTCGCCCAGGCCGGCGCCGACATCATCACCGTCCATCCCGAGGCCGGCCCTCACATCCACCGCACCGTGCAGCACATCAAGTCGCTGGGCGTGCAGGCTGGCGTGGTGCTGAACCCCGGCACCCCGGCCAAGATGCTGGACTATCTGATCGACGATATCGACCTGATCCTGGTGATGAGCGTCAATCCCGGTTTCGGCGGCCAGAGCTTCATCGAGAATCAGCTGCGCAAGATCGAGGCGTGCCGCAAGATGATCGAGAAGAGCGGCCGTGACATCCGCCTGCAGGTCGATGGCGGCATCGACATCAACACCGCGCCCAAGGCGATCGCGGCGGGCGCCGACGTGCTGGTGGCCGGCACCGCAACCTTCCGTGGCGGCCCGGCCGCCTATGCCGACAATATCAGGACGCTGCGGGGCGGGTGACGAACCAGCGGCGCCAGTCCTCCCCTGTCGCGGTCGACGCCGGTCATGACCCGGCCGACGACGGCATCGAACAGGGCAAGCGGCTCATCCGCGTCGCGGATGACAAGGGCCTGTCGCTGGCCGAGCGGATCGCCAATCATTTCTATCGGCTGAGCTGGAAGACGCCGCTGCACAGCCGGCGGCTGAAAGGCAAATATCCGCTCAAGCTGCTGGCGGTGCCGGACGATGTCGTGCCCGGCGACCCGCGCGCCGGCCAGGCGATCCGCGCCGGCTATTTCCTGTTCCGGGGCCAGAAGCTGGCGATCGATACGATCGATTTCGGCAAATTGGCGGTCGGGCCGGCCTTTACCGACTATCTGCACAGCTTCCGCTGGCTGCGCGACCTGTCGACCGCCGCGACGCGCGAGCAGGGCGCGCCGGTGGCCGAGGCGCTGATGCGCAAATGGCTCGCCGCCCACGCCGAAACGCCGAGCGACCCGGCCTGGCGCGCCGACAATGCGGCCTGGCGGCTGCTGTTCTGGACCGCCCATGCGCCGCTGATCCTGTCGTCGAGCGACCTGGTCTATCGGTCGCTGGTGCTCAACTGCATCGCCCGCACCGCGCGCCATCTGGACCAGAGCGCGGACAAGGCCGCGCCGGGCCTGCCGCGCCTGGTCGCCTGGGGCGGGATCGTCGCGGCGTCGATGCTGATGCCCGGCGGCAATCCGCGCAAGCTGTTCGGCGAAGCGGGCCTGAAGCGCGCGATCGACAGCGCCTTCCATGCCGATGGCGGCATCATTTCCCGGTCGCCGCTGGCGCAGTTGGAAGGCGTGATGCTGCTGGCGATGGTGGTCGCGGTCTATGAGGTGCGGCGCGAACAGGTGCCCGGCTTCCTGATCGACGGGCTGAGCCGCGCGGTGCCGGCCTTGCTGGGTCTGACCCATGGCGATGGGGGGCTGGGCAACTGGCAGGGCGCGGGTGCGGTCGACCCCGACATGGTCGAGGCGCTGGTGCAGGCCAGCCGGGTGCGGACCCGGCCGCTGCGCCAGGCGCGCGACTGGGGCTATCAGCGGATCAGCGCGGGCAATACGGTGGTGCAGATCGATGCGGCGCCGCCGCCGGTCGCACGCCTGGCGGCCGCCGGCTGCGCCTCCACCGGCGCGATCGAGATCAGCGACGGGCGGCTGCGGCTGGTGATCAATTGCGGCGGCGCAGCGCTGGAAGGCGCCTATATCCCGCGCGATCTGGCCCAGGCGCTGCGCTCCACCGCGGCGCACAGCACATTGGTGCTGGACGACAGCAATTCGACCGCGCTGATGCCCGACGGCACGCTGGGCAAGGGCGTGACCGAGGTCGAGCTGAACCGGCAGGAACAGGATAATGGCAGCCGGGTGGAGCTGAGCCATGACGGCTATGTCCGCCGCATGGGCTATGTCCACCGCCGCCTGCTGATGATGAGCGGCGATGGCAAGGAAGTGCGCGGCGAGGATATGCTGACCCCGGCGACGCGCGGCAAGAAGCCGGTCAAGCGGCCGGTGCAGCTGCGCTTCCATCTGGCGCCCGGCGTGGAACCGACCCTGACCGCCGACAGCCAGGGCGCGCTGCTGCGGATCGAGTTGGGCGCGCTATGGCAGTTCCGGACCGGGGCCGGCATGCTGAGCGTCGAGGACAGCCTGTGGGTCGATGGCGACGGCCGCCCCCACCCGACAAGGCAGCTGGTGGTGACGAGCGAAGCGCTGCCGGGCGGCTCCAGCATCGGCTGGCTGTTCAAGCGGGTCGGCTGACCCGCATCGCATTGGCCATCACGCGGGCGCTATTGTTCAGCCAACTATCGATGTCCGTTTTTTCCTATGAACGACCCGGACAAGGGCGCATGCAAGAGGGGCGACCCGAGGCCCGTTTGCTACCAATCAACGACCTCGCTCTCAGGCCCGGCCACTTTCAGCGGCCGGGCCGTTAGCGCCTCACCTAGTCGCGCCTAATCCGATCTTCATTCTTTCATCCTAGGCAGTCCGCATGATGGCGGGGCTTTACGACCGGATGGGATCGATCCCGACCGCGCAGTTGCGACGGATTGCGCATATATGGTGCGTGGTCGCGGGCGTGCTGTTCCTGACCTACCTCGCCCGACAGCTGCGCCAGGGCATGACCGATGGCGCCGGCCATCCCTTTGGCGAGGATTTCCTGAATTTCTGGTCCGGCGCGCATCTGGCGGTGACGGGACAGGCCGGCATCATCTATGATCTGGCCGCTTTCAATGCGTTCGAGACCGGGATCGCCGGCAGTCCCATCGACCTTTATCATTACAGCTATCCGCCGGTCATGTGGCTGATCTCCGCCCCTTTCGGCCTGCTGCCCTATCCGCTGGCCTGGGCCGCCTGGCAATTGCTGGGATGGGGCGCCTTCGCGCTGGCGGTGCGGCGACTGGCGCCGGTTCAGTGGGTGCTGGTCGCGCTGGCGGTGCCGGCGGTGTTCATCAATGCGATGGGCGGCCAGAATGGCTGCTGGACGGCGGCCATGATCGGCTGGGGCCTGATCCTGTTGCGCGAGCGGCCAGCGGTGGCGGGCATGATCCTGGCGCTGTTCGTGGTAAAGCCGCAACTGGGCTGGCTGATCCCGCTCGCCCTGCTGGCCGGGCGGCAATATCGGGCGCTGGGCGCGTTCATTGGGACGGCGCTGGCGCTGACCCTCATCACCCTGCCGCTGTTCGGGATCGATGCCTGGATCGCCTATGCCCAGCAGGGCAGCCTGCTCAAGAGCGTGATACTGGAACATGGCGACGGCACATGGCACCGGATGCTGTCCATCTTCGTGCTCGTCCGGCATGTCGGCGCACCGATCCCGCTGGCCTATGCCGCGCAGGCGATCGCCAGCCTGACCGTCGCCCTGCTGGTGCTGCGGGTCTGGCACCGCGAGGGACCGACGGCGCGAGCCAAGGCGCTGCTGGTGCTGGGTGTGCTGGCAGGGTCGCTCTATGTCAGCGACTATGATTGCGTGATGGCGCTGCTCGCCGCGCTATGGCTGTGGCCACAGGCAACGGCGGGGCTGCGTGGGCGAATGATGTTGCTGCTGGCGATGCCCTTGTTCGCCGCGCCGCTGGCGCTGATAAGCAGCGTCGCGCTGGGCGCTTTGGCCTTGTGGCCGGCGCTGCTGGGCGCCGGCCAGCGCCGCACGCCCTATTTGGCGGACGACGGCTTGAGATAAGTATCGAACCAGGCGACGGTGCGGGTCAGCGAATCGAGCTGATTCTCCTTCTTCTGGAAGCCATGGCCCTCGGCCGGGTAGAAGATCGTTTCCACCACATTGCCCTTCGCCTTCAGGATGTCATGCACCTCCTGCGCCTGGCCGCGTGGCACGCGAATGTCGTTTTCGCCCTGGATGGTGAGCAGGGGCGCCTTCGCCGCGCGGATATAGGTGAGCGGCGAGGCGGCGTCATAGACCTTGGGATCGCTCTCCGGCGTGCCGAGCAGGCTGCGCTGATAGGCCTTCAACTCCTCATCCTGGTCGCGATACATGGTGCGCCAGTTGATGATGCCGAACCACTGGACGGCGGCGGCGAACTCGTCGGGCGCCCGGCCGATCGCCATCAGGGTCATGAAGCCGCCATAGCTGCCGCCGAAGATGCCGACCCGCTTGGCGTCGACATAGCCGCTATCGACCAGGAAATGCTTGGCCGCGACCGTGTCCTTGAGGTCGGCGCCGCCCAGATCCTTGACATTGCCGTCCTGGAACGCCTTGCCATAGCCGGTCGAGCCGCGGAAATTCGGCTGGATCACGACATAGCCGCGGCTGGCAAAGGCGGTGGCGTAGCGGCTGTAACCATCCTGCGCCTGACCGGTGGGGCCGCCATGGGGCAGGACGATGGCGGGGTTGCTGCCGTCGCGCTTGAGATTGGCCGGCATGGTCACGATCGCGCTGATCAGCGTACCGTCAAAGCTCTTGTAGGTGACGACGTCGGACTTGGGCAGCGCGGCGGGCTGGAGGCTGGCGATGGCGAGTTGCGTCGCGGGGCGCGCAGCGCCGGCCGCAAGATCATAGAGATAGAGATTGGCCGGCGAGTCGGCGCCCGAATGGTTGAGCATCAGCATGGTGCCGTCGGGCGAGCGCGGCTCGCTCCCGACCAGATAATTGACGCCCGGCGGGATGGCGAGCGGTGTTTCCGCGCCGCTCGCCAGATCGAAGTGATAGAGAGTGCTGCGCGTGTCGGCGTTGATACGGAAGATGAGCGCCCTGCCGTCGCGGGTGAAGCTGGCCGGCACCTGTTCCCAAGGCGTGGATTTGAGCCAACGCCATTTGCCGGTGGCCGCTTCAAGCAGGCCGCCATGAATCTGGCCGTTGCCTTCATCGGTTGAGACGGCGATCCATTGGCCGTCCACACTCGCATCGGTCGCGGCATAGACGGTGTCGGCCTTGCCGAGCAATTTCGCCGCCTTGCCGCTGGCGACGTCGATGCGCCAGATTTCGCTCACCTTGGAATCGATCCGCATGCGGTTGGCGATCAGCGCCTTGCCATCCGCGATCCAGGCGACCGGTGACCAGCTGAACTGCGGGTCGGCCTCCTGCGTGAGGTCACGCACCCTGCCCGCCCCATCCATCACCGCGACATTGGATTGGCCCTGGGTCTTGAGCTTGGTGACGAGCGCGACCAGCCCGCCGCTGGGGCCGACCAGCAGGTCGCTTTCGCGCCGGTCGGGGGTGTTGGTGAGATTCTCGACCGCGCCGCCGTCCACCGGCACGCGATAGATGTCGCTATATTCATTGCCGCCGACATCCTGCTGGAACAGCAGGTAGCGGCCGTCGGCCGAGGCGGCGAGGCCGGTCTGGGCATCGTCCGACTGGGTCAGTTGCACCGGCCAGCTGCCGGCGGTGTCGGTGCGCCAGATATTGGTGCGGCCGGTGAGGTTGGTGGCGACGAAAATCTGTTTGCCGTCGGCGCTCCACGCCGCGCTCGACAGGCTGCGCGAAGCGCCGATGTCTGCCAGCGGCACGGCGCGGGCATCGGGATTGACCGGCGAGGTCAGGCTCTTTGGATCGGTAACTGCCCGTTCCGGCGTCGGAATTTGCGCCAGCACCGGGAAGGCAACGAGCAAGGGCAAGGCGGTGGCGGCGAGCAGATAGCGCATGTCAGATCCCCCAACTGTTATGCGATCACAATACAGTAGCGGCAAAAGCCCGCAAGATCGGGAAATTCCCTGCGCGTGAGGACTGTATTTTTGCGCCGCGCGCGACTAGAGGGCTGCGGCAAGCCTGAAGCGGCATCCCGAACAGCAGGAAGCATCCCCATGACCACCGACGTCACCATCAAGCGCGCCCTCCTTTCCGTATCGGACAAGACCGGCCTCATCGAACTGGGCCAGGCACTGGGCCAGCATGGCGTCGAACTGGTGTCGACCGGCGGCACTGCCAAGGCACTGCGCGAGGCGGGCCTGGCCGTGAAGGATATTTCCGAGCTGACCGGCTTCCCCGAAATGATGGACGGCCGCGTCAAGACGCTGCACCCCAAGGTCCATGGCGGCCTGCTGGCGGTGCGGGGTAACCCCGAGCATGTCGCGTCGATGGACGAGCATGAAATCGGCGCGATCGACCTGGTGATCGTCAACCTCTATCCCTTTGCCGCGACCGTGGCCAAGGGCGCCGATCGCGACGAGATCATCGAGAATATCGACATTGGCGGCCCGTCGATGGTCCGTTCGGCCGCGAAGAATCATGAGAGTGTCGCGATCGTTACCGATCCGACCGACTATGCCCGCCTGATCGCCGAAATGGCCGAAAAGGGCGGCGCCACCAGCTATGATTTCCGCCGGATGCTGGCGGCCAAGGCCTATGCCGCCACCGCCGCCTATGATTCGATGATCGCCAGCTGGTTCGCCTTTGCCGACCAGGGTGTCGCCTTCCCCGAAAGCCTGTCGCTGTCGAGCAAGCTCAGCACCACGCTGCGCTATGGCGAGAACCCGCACCAGTCGGCCGCGCTCTACCTGCCCAACGGCCCGACCGCGAACGGCATCGCCCAGGCCAAGCAGATCCAGGGCAAGGAACTGAGCTACAATAATTATAACGACGCCGATGCGGCGCTGGAGCTGGTCAGCGAATTCCGCGACGGTCCGCCGACCGTGGTGATCGTGAAGCACGCCAATCCCTGTGGCGTGGCCACCGGCGAAACGCTGATCGAAGCCTATGAAGCGGCGCTCGCCTGTGACAGCGTGTCGGCATTCGGCGGCATCATCGCCGTCAACCGTCCGCTCGACGGCCCGACCGCCGAGGCGATCAGCGGCATCTTCACCGAAGTCGTCGCCGCGCCCGATGCCGATGACGAAGCCAAGGCGATCTTCGCCAAGAAGAAAAATCTGCGCCTGCTGCTGACCGGCGAACTGCCCGATCCGGCCCGCCCCGGCCTGATGGTCAAGAGCATCGCCGGCGGCCTGCTGGTCCAGAGCCGCGACAATGGCAAGGTCGACCTGGACGCGCTGAAGGTCGTGACCAAGCGCGCGCCGACCGAACAGGAGTTGAAGGATTGCCTGTTCGCCTGGACCGTGGCCAAGCATGTGAAGTCGAACGCGATCGTCTATGCCAAGGGCGGCAGCACCGCCGGCGTCGGCGCGGGTCAGATGAACCGTCTGGAATCGGCCCGCATCGCCGCCTGGAAGGCGAAGGACGCCGCCGAGAAGGCCGGCTGGAGCGAACCGCGCACCATCGGTTCGGCGGTCGCGTCCGACGCCTTCTTCCCCTTCGCCGACGGCCTGCTGGCGGCAGTGGAAGCCGGCGCGACGGCGGTGATCCAGCCGGGCGGCTCGATCCGTGACGAGGAAGTCATTGCCGCAGCAGACGAAGCGGGCCTGGCGATGGTCTTCACCGGCATGCGCCACTTCCGCCATTAAGGCTTGTTTCCCAACGCGCTAGATGGCGCGTCGGAACAATACTTCGATCACGTTTATGCGGGTGCGAAACGATCCTGTTCGCACCCGCAAAATCGCAGAAAACTGCCATTTTTTGGCAATTGGCCTCTTTTCAATGTCACCGGGCAATCCTATTTAGGATGACGACCCCGCACCCACGTCAGGCGTTGGGCACGACATAAGAAAAAGCATGTTCGACAGGAGAATAGGATGACCAAGAAGACGCTGGTGGCGATGGCCGCCACCCTGGCCCTTGCGCTGCCTGGCATGGCTATCGCCGGCAACAGCAGCAACGAAGTCGTCGTTGACGGCACCACCGGCCTCACCACCCGCACCATCGCCGTATCGGTGGCCGACCTGAACCTGGCCAGCAACAATGGCCTGCGCCGCGCCGATTATCGCATCAGCCGCGCCGCCAAGCAGGTGTGCGGCTGGGTCAACGGATCGATCCTGCCGGCGACCCCCGACTATCGCGACTGTGTCGGCAGCGCGCTGGACGGCGCACGCAGCGACCTCAACGCGCTGGCCCAGCGCCAGGGCTGATCTTCACCCATCCCGCAAGGGAAGCCTTCCCCGTCACGGGGACTGCAGGGGGCCGTTCCGCACATGCGGGGCGGCCCTTTGTCCTGTCGGTCGGTCCTGCCGGCGCCCCATTCATGCTTACCGGCGATTAACCACTCCTTAGAGGATTTCCTTCACTCAGCGAGACACGAAGGACCATCCAGGGGATATAGAGCATGTCGCGTGTCGACCAGAGTGTGGACGTCGCCATCATCGGGGCAGGCCCGGCCGGCCTTACCGCCGCCTATCTGCTGACGAAAAAAGGCTTTTCCGTCACCGTCATCGAGAAAGACCCGGTCTATGTCGGCGGCATCAGCCGCACGGTCGAGCTGGATGGCTATCGATTCGATATTGGCGGCCACCGCTTCTTTTCCAAGTCGAAGGAAGTGGTCGACCTGTGGAACGAGATTCTGCCGGACGATTTCATCCAGCGCCCGCGCATGAGCCGCATCTATTATGAGGGGAAATTCTACTCCTATCCCCTGCGCGCGTTCGAGGCGCTGTGGAATCTGGGCATCTGGCGTTCGACCCTGTGCATGGCAAGCTTCGCCAAGGCCAGGCTGTTCCCCAACCGCAATGTCCGATCGTTCCAAGACTGGACCGTCAACGCATTCGGCCACAAGCTCTTCTCGATCTTCTTCAAGACCTATACCGAAAAGGTCTGGGGCATGCCGTGCGACGAGATGTCGGCCGACTGGGCGGCGCAGCGGATCAAGGGCCTGTCGCTCTGGGGTGCGGTGGTCGATGGGCTGAAGCGGAGCCTCGGCCTCAACAAGAAGCCCAATGACGGTATGGCGACCAAGACGCTGCTCGAAACATTCCGCTATCCGCGCCTTGGCCCCGGCATGATGTGGGAAGCCGCGCGCGACCGGGTAATCGAGGGCGGCAACCAGATATTGATGGCGCACAGCCTGAAGCAGCTGGCGCAGGACCAGGGCACGCAGCGCTGGCGCGTGGTGGCGGACGGCCCGGATGGCGATGTCATCATCAACGCCGCCCATGTGATTTCGTCCGCGCCGATGCGCGAACTGGCCGCGCGCATCCATCCGCTGCCCGAAACCCTGCCCGAGGCGATGGAGCTCAAATATCGCGACTTCCTGACCGTGGCGCTGATGATCAAGTCGGAAGATCTGTTCCCCGACAACTGGATCTATATCCATGACAGCAAGGTGCAGGTCGGCCGTATCCAGAATTTCCGCAGCTGGTCGCCCGAAATGGTGCCCGATGAATCGGTCGCTTGCGTGGGCCTCGAATATTTCTGCTTCGAGGGCGATGGCCTGTGGGCGTCGGCTGACGCCGATCTGATCGACCTGGCTAAGAAGGAAATGGCCATATTGGGCCTGTGCAATCCCGACGATGTCGTCGGCGGCGCGGTGGTGCGGCAGGAGAAGGCCTATCCGGTCTATGACGATGCCTATGCCGACCATGTGCTGGCGATGCGTACCGAGCTGGAAGCCGTCGCCCCGACGCTCCATCTGGTCGGCCGCAACGGCATGCACCGCTATAACAACCAGGATCATGCGATGATGACGGCGATGTTGACGGTGCGCAACATCGAGGCCGGCACCCGCGTCTATGACGTCTGGGGCGTCAACGAGGATGCCGAATATCATGAATCGGGCGAGGAAGGGCAGGATGTCGAAGGACAGCGCGCCGCCCTTGCCAGCGAACGACTGGTGCCCTCTCGCCTAAAGGCCGCATGAGCCGATGGGCGAGCCGTTGCGCGCCCTGACCGCCCGGCTGGGCGCCATCGCTGCGCGCTTCATGTTCGCCCGCTACCTGCTGGCCAGCATCTGCGCGCTGTCGAGCGACATGGCGACCTTCCTGATGCTGAGCCGGGCCGGTACAACGCCGACTCTGGCCGCGTTCGGGGGCTACGCGATCGGCCTGGTCGTGCATTGGGTGATCAGCATCCGTTTCGTATTCGACACGGGCGCCGGCCCCAGTCACGCCCAGCGGTTCGGCTTCGTGGCCAGTGCGCTGGTCGGCATGGGGATCACCATGGTCCTGGTTGGCGGGCTGAGCGCGGTCGGCATTGCCCCGGCGATCGCCAAGCTGATATCGGTGCCAGCCAGTTTCCTGAGCGTCTATGCGATCCGCAAATATGGCATTTTCGCGCGCAGCTGAGCGTCATGGCCGCTGGCTGATCCTGCTCGCCTGGCTGGCGTGCAGCGCGGTCATGCTGTGGCTGTTCCATGGCGATTTCGCCGCGCTGGGCTTTCGCGATCCCGATGATGCCATGCGGCTGGTGCAGGTGCGTGACTGGATCGGCGGACAGGGCTTCTGGGACGTCAGCCAGCATCGGGTAAACCCGCCACTGGGCGGACCGATGCACTGGTCGCGCATCGTCGACATGCCGGTGGCAGGGCTGATCCTGCTGGCGCGGCCGCTATTGGGGCCTGCGACCGCAGAGCTGGTCGCCTGCATCACCGTGCCGCTGCTGTTGCTGGGCGGGTTGGCCGCCGCCGTGCATCTGGCCGCCCGGCGGCTTGGCGATCCTGTTCTGGCGCTGGTGGCCGTGGCCTTGCTGCTGACGACACCGTCGATCCTGGTGCAGTTCACGCCGCTGCGGATCGACCATCATGGCTGGCAGATCTGGATGGCGACGATCGCGCTGGCCGGCGCACTGGATAGCGGCCGGGTGCGTGGCGGCGTGACGAGCGCGCTGGCGCTGGCGGTCTGGTTGCAGATTTCGAGTGAAGCCCTGCCCTATGTCGCGCTGTTCGCCGGGCTGTTTGCGCTGCGCCAATGGCTCGACGGCCGGGAAGCATCGCGCTTCATAGCCTTTGCGGCGACGCTGGGCGGGGCGGCGCTTGCGCTGCTGGCTTTGCTGCGCGGAAAGGCGGCCTTGCTGCATGACCAATGCGACGCACTGTCGGCCGCCTATGTCTGGCCGCTGGTGGCAATGGCGGTGCTGGTGCCGCTGGCCGGCAAGCTGATCGGCACGGCCAGCATGACCCGGCGCTTCCTGATCGCGACGATCGGCGGCGGGGCCGCCATCGCGATCCTGCTGGCGATCGGTGGCCCCTGCCTGTCGGGCGATCCGTTCCAGGCGCTCGGGCCACTGGCCTATAAATATTGGTATTTGCAGGTGATGGAGGGCCGGCCGATCTGGGACCAGAGCCTGTCATTGCGCGGCGTCATCCTGTTGCCCGGGCTGGTTGGGCTGGCCGGCGCAATGGTCGCCGCGCGGCAAACCGTAAACCGCGATGCGCGCATGCGCTGGCTGGCGTTGACCCTGTTGCTGCTGGGGGCGATGGCGGTGTCGCTACTGGTGATGCGCGCCGTGTCGGTCGCCCATGTCTATGCCCTGCCCGGTGTCGCCTGGTTGCTGATCGCCCTGTTCCGCAAGGTACAGGCGTCGTCGCAGGCGCTGGTGCGCGTCCTGGGATCGGTGGCGCTGATCCTGCTGACCCCGGCCGGAATCTGCGCGCTATGGATTGCCCTGATCCCCGAAGCCCCGTCGGCCAAGACCAGCGCCGTCAATTGCCGGGCTGCTGCCACGCTGGCGCCGCTGCACACCCTGCCCCCGTCCACCCTGTTCGCGCCGCTGGACCTTGGCCCCGACATATTGGTGCAGACGCCGCACCGCGTGATCGGCACTGCCCATCATCGCAATGCCGCCGGCATTACCGCCGTGATCGAAGGATTCATGGCGACGCCGGAAAAGGCGCGCGCGGTGATCCAGTCGGTCAATGGTGGGCGTGGCGCCGACTATGTCGTGACCTGCGCGTGCCTGACCGAATATGCGCTCTATGCCAAGGAGCATCCCCAGAGCCTGTCGGCGCAATTGTCGCGTGGCAATGTACCCGACTGGTTGCAGCCGCTGCCCACCAAGGGGCCGCTGCGCATCTACAAGGTCAGGCGGGACTGAAGGCCAGCGCGACGCCGTTCATGCAGTAGCGCAGGCCCGTGGGCTTGGGCCCGTCGTCGAACACATGGCCGAGATGGCCGCCACAACGGGCGCAATGGACTTCGGTCCGGGGCACGCCCAGGCTGAAGTCGCGCGAGGTGCCGATGGCGCGGGGCAAGGGCGCATAGAAGCTGGGCCAGCCGGTGCCGCTGTCGAACTTGGTCTTGGAACTGAACAGATTCTGGGCGCAGCCGGCGCAGGTGAAGGTGCCGGCGCGATGTTCCCGGTTGAGCGGGCTGCTGTCGGGAAATTCGGTCGCGCCCTGGCGCAGCACCTTATAGGCCCAGGGGCTGAGCTTGTTGCGCCATTGCGCGTCGGTCAGGCGATAGGGATAGGCGGCTTCCGCCGCGTCGGGGCGGAATTGCCACAGGGCCAGTGCAGAGGCGCCGGTCGCGACGCCATAGAGAAAATGCCGCCGGTTCATTATCCCTCCCTAGCCTGTTCAGCCTGTCGAGCTCCTGAACAACTGCTTCCACCAGCGGCCGCCCGATTTGAGCACATGGCGACGGAACAGCAGCACGCCGATGCGGATGATGAGCGCCACCCAGACGCCCTGCCACAGGATCGCCACCAGATGCGGCCAGAGCGCCCCATCCTGCGCCGCCCGCGCGATCATCGCGAAGGGGGAGGAGAACGGAAAGACCACCGACGCCACTTCCAGCGGCGATCCCATATGGTCGACCGTGTAGGAGACGAAGAAGAAGATCATCATCTGGCCCATGGTGATGGGCATGTTGAGCGTCTGCACCTCGCGCACGGTCGCCGCCTGTGCGCCGATGCCCAGGAACAGCGAGCCGAGCAGCGTGTAGGCCATGGCGAAATAGATGATGCCGAGCGCGATGAAGGCGGGCCAGCCCACCGCCGGATCGGGCAGGACCGTGCCGGGCGCCTTCAACGCCATGAAGATGGTGAAGGCGGTGCCGCCCCAGAAGGCGATGCCGACGAAGCTCATCCCCAGCATGGCGATCAGCTTGCCGAGGAAGATCGCGTCCACCGGCACGGCGGCAGCCAATATCTCGATGATCTTGTTCGTCTTTTCCTCGACCAGATTGGACAGGATCATGCCCGCCAGCAAGATGGTGAGGAAGAAGATGACGATCTGGCCGGTGCGGCCGATCAGCAAACGGGCCTGCGACTGAGCGCCGAGACTGGTCGCCACTTCCTGCCGCTCGACCTTGACCATGTGCAGCACCTTTTCGGCCTGCGCCGCGCTGGCAATCAGGCTGAGATCGCCCTGTAGCCGGTCCAGATCCTCTGGCTTGCCGATCAGGACCGGGCGGGAGACCGTGCCCGAGAGAATGGCGACGACGTCGGAATCGGGCCGGGCCAGCTGGGTGCGCGGCGGGGTGCCGAGCGGCACGGCGTGGAGTCGCGGCAGTGCCTGCGGCCCCATGCGTTCGGTCAGGCGCTTGTGGGCCCGTTCGAGCGCGCCGACATCGGCCGGCGCCATGGCGATGCCGACGACCGGGCGCAGGTCGGTGCTGGAAATCTTCTGGGTGAAACCGGCAAAGACCATGCCGATGACGATCGGCACCAGCGGCCCGATCAGGAACAGGATGAAGGTGCGTGACAGGACGACGGCGGTGAAATCCCGCCGGGCGATCACGCTGGCGGCGCGCAGCAATTCCTTCATGCCCCGGCCTCCTGCGTGGCGTCATCGCGCATCTGGCGCGCAGCAGCCTCCCCCGCGATCGCGACGAATGCGTCATGCAGGCCCGGCCGTTCGATCGACAGGCTTTCGATGCCGGCCTGACCATCGAGCAGGGCGCGCAGCAGCGGTTCGATGCCGTCATCGGGCAGCGCGAAATGCCAGGCGCCATCCTGCGCCAGCGTATCGGTCGGCAAGGCGCGGCGCCAGGCGCCGTCGCTCAGCCGCGTGCGCAATGTCACCTGGGGCGGCAGACGGTCGCGCGCGTCGCTGACCGATCCTTCGAACCGGATGCGGCCGCCCGCGACAATGGCGATGCGTTCGCACAATCGTTCGGCATGGGCGATGACATGGGTGGAAAAGAGGATGGTGACGCCCTTGCGCGCCTGATCGCGGATCAGCGCCTCCAGCTTTTCCTGATTCATCGCGTCGAGGCCGGAGAAGGGTTCGTCGAGGACGATGAGGCGCGGTTCATGGACGATCGTGCCGAACAATTGCACCGTCTGGGCCATGCCCTTGGAGAGTTGGCGGATCGGCTTTTCGACCGAGGCACCCATGCCATAGTCCTGGAGCATGGCGCGCGCCCGTTCGCGCCCGACATGGAGCGGCAGGCCGCGTAGCGCGCCCATGAAGGCGATCGCCTCATAGGCCTTCATCGACGGGTAGAGGCCGCGCTCCTCGGGCAGATAGCCGACCTGCTTGGCCATGCGCAGCGGCGCGCTATCGCCCAGCAGGGTGCGGTGGCCCTCGTCAGGGTCGATGATCCCCAGCAGGGTGCGCAGCAAGGTGGTCTTGCCCGCGCCGTTCGGCCCCAAAATGCCGTAGATGGTGCCGGCGGGCACGGCGATATCGACGCCATCCACCGCGCGAAAATCGCCGAACGCCTTGACAAGGGCATGGCCTTCGACGGCATAGGGGGCGGCAGGAGCCGGAGTGTCACCGATCATCCGCCCCTGATAATCCCGGACCATGCCAGTGCAAAACGAAACATTGGAGCAGCGCCTGAAAGCGCAGGCCGCGCAGTTGGGCTTTGCCGCCTGCGCGATCGCGCGCGCCGATGCCGCGCCGCGCACGGCCGAGCGGCTGCGCCAATGGCTGGAGGCCGGCCATCATGGCGACATGCTATGGATGCAAGAGCGGGCCGAGCAGCGCGGATCGCCCACGGGCCTGTGGCCCGAGGCGCGCAGCGTCATCATGCTGGGGATGAGCTATGCCCCCGGTCGTGATCCGCTGGCGCTGGCTGAGGTCGGCGATCGGGGCCGCATTTCCGTCTATGCGCAGGGTCGCGACTATCATGATGTGGTGAAGAAGGCGCTGAAAGCGCTGGCCCGCTGGCTGGTCGATCAGCAGCCGACCGCGCTCAAGGTGTTCGTCGATACAGCGCCCGTGATGGAGAAGCCGCTGGCGCAGGGCGCGGGGCTGGGCTGGCAGGGCAAGCACAGCAATCTGGTGAGCCGCCAGCATGGCAGCTGGCTGTTCCTGGGCGCCATCTATACCGAGATCGCATTGGAACCCGACGCGCCGGAGGTGGACCATTGCGGCAGTTGCACCGCCTGCCTGTCATCCTGCCCGACCGATGCCTTTCCCGCGCCCTATATCGTCGATGCGCGGCGCTGCATCTCGTACCTGACGATCGAGCATAAGGGGCCGATCCCGGAAGAGTTCCGGGCGAGGATGGGCAACCGCATCTATGGCTGCGACGATTGCCTTGCGGCCTGCCCCTGGAACAAGTTCGCGCAGGGGGCAGCGGCCAACCGCGCCTTCATCGGCCGGGCGGAGCTGGCGGCGCCGGCGCTGGGCGACCTGCTCGACCTGGACGATGCGGGCTTTCGCGAGATTTTCTCAGGCTCGCCGATCAAGCGGATCGGGCGCGACCGGATGGTGCGCAATGCGGCGATCGCGGCGGGCAATAGCGGCGACCTGGGGCTGGTCGACCGGCTGCGGCCGCTGACCTCCGATCCCGATCCGGTGGTGGCGGAAGCGGCCGAATGGGCGCTAGGCCAATTGCTCAGCGCTGCTGGAGCGTAGTCGCGCAGGAAGCGTGGTCGACGTCTGTGCCGGCGGGCGTGCGGGCATCGACATGGGTCACCACCGGCTCCTTCCCCTTGCCGGGCGAATAGAGATAGGCGTCGAGCACGCAGCGACCATTGGCGAATTGCAGCTTGCGCACGGTCGTTTCGCGAATGTCGAGGCGCGGCGTGCCGAACATCTGGGTCAGGCGTTTGGCGTCCATGCCCATCAGCGGACCGGTCTTGGTGAAGGCGCTGGCCGGCGGACCGGCGGGCGGCGGGGTATAGCTGGTGGCGGGCGGGACGACGCCGCCACAGGCCGCAAGCGGCAGCGACAGGAGCGCGGCGAGCGCGAAACGGGGCGACATCAGACCGGCTTCCTCCTGGACCCTAGCAACATGTGGACCGCCATAGCCGCGCTCCAGATCGGCGCAAGCAGGTTGACCAGGGGAATGAGGAAGAGAAGCGCCGAAACGAGGCCCATGAGCCACCGGTTGCCACGGCCGATCGGCGGCAGGCCGGGATGGCGCGGCTCGACCATGTCGGCAAGATCGCGGCCGAGCAGATAGGCGTTCACCGCGAGGAACAGCCCGATTGTGCCGAACCCTGTGACCAGCAGCAGCACATAGCCGGGGAGCGCCAGCAGGTTCCAGCCGAGCGTGCGGCCGACCGATCGCAGCGCATAATGGAGGCTGCGGGTGAAGCCGACCGGCCGGCCCACAGCCTGTGGATAAGTATCGCGCTCCACCGCCTCGATCACATCGTCGGCGAACAGGCCCATGACCAGCATGGCGATGGTGCGGAACAGCAGCCAACTGGCCGCGATCATGGCAAGGCCGGTAGCAGCCGCCTCCGCCATGCCGCCCCAACCGTCGCCTTCACCCCAGCCGAAATGCAGGCGCGTGGCGTGAAAGGCCGCCCATAGTCCGACGCCCAGCAGGACGAAGAGCAACAGGGTCAGCGCCAGCGTCTTGACCAGCAGCCGGCGCGCCGCGGCGTGGAAGATCAGGGGGAAGGCGCGCAGCGCCGCGGTGATGATCATGGCCCGATATCCTGCGCCCCGGCGGCTCCGTCAATCAGCAGCGTTGCGCCAGCGGCCCCGGACCGGTAGAGACGGCCCAATTTACCGCTATTTTCCCATCATCTTTCACAGGAGCCCGCGTGACTTCTTCCCCCACGCTTGACGTTGTCGCGATCGGCAATGCCATTGTCGACGTTCTTGCCCGCAGCGACGACGCCTTCCTGGCGCAGCATGCGCTGACCAAGGGCGGCATGCAGCTGATCGACGCCGAAATGGCCGAGACCCTTTATGCCGACATGCCCCAGGCCAAGGAAATCAGCGGCGGTTCGGCCGCCAACACGCTGGCCGGCCTCGCCGCGCTGGGCGCCAAGTGCGGCTTCATCGGCCAGGTCAATGACGACCAGCTGGGCGCGGTGTTCGCCCATGACGTGCGCGCGCTGGGCATCAAGTTCGACACGCCGGTGATGCAGGGCGACATCCCGACCGCCCGTTGCCTGATCCTGGTGACGCCGGATGCGCAGCGCACCATGAACACCTTCCTGGGCGCCTCGCAGTTCCTGCCCGAAGCGGCGCTGGACCTGGAGCTGATCCAGTCGGCCCGCATCCTGTATCTGGAAGGCTATCTGTGGGATCCCGAGCAGCCGCGCGCCGCGATGCGCGCCGCGATCGACGCCGCCCGCAATGCCGGCCGCAAGGTCGCCTTCACCCTGTCCGACAATTTCGTGATCGACCGCCATCGCGCCGATTTCATCGACCTGATCGAACAGGGGCTGATCGACATCCTCTTCTCGAACGAGGGCGAAATCCAGTCGCTGGCGCAGGTCGATGATTTCGACAAGGCGCTGGCCCGCTTCGCCGACAAGGTGCCGGTGCTGGTGTCGACCCGCAGCGAAAAGGGCGCGGTCGCCATCGTCGATGGCGTGCGTCACGAAGCCCCGGCTGCGCCCGTCAGCCAGATCATCGACACCACCGGTGCAGGCGACCTGTTCGCCGCCGGCTATCTGGCTGCACATCTGGAAGCGCGCAGCGTCGAGGATTGCCTGGCGCTGGGCGCGGCGGCGGCCGCCGAAGTCATTTCGCACTGGGGCGCGCGTCCCGAGGAAGATCTGAACCTGATCCGCGCCAAGCTGTTCGCCTGATCGCGACAGACACTGACAAAAAAGCCCGCCTCTCCGGTCGAGAGGCGGGCTTTTTTATTGGGTGGATCAGGCCGGGGCCTTCTGCTTGCGGAACAGGGCGCGGTCGTCAGGTCCGAAGCCCCAGCGCCAGATGACGAAGCCATAGGCGCCCAGGATCGCCCAGACGCCGACCGCCAGCTCGACCCATTCGAAGCGCGCCGGCAGGGCGACGAAGGCCGCGCCGACGATGCAGGCGACGCCCGAGGCGCTGAGCAGGGGCCAGCGCCAGGCATTGACGCGGGCGTGGAGCAGGCTGGAGAGCAGCCGCGCCTTGACGAAGGCGCCAGCGCCGAGCGCGATGCACAGGCCCAGAGCGGGCGCGGCGGCCAGTTCCTGCGGCGTGAGGCCGAACCGCTTGCCGAGCAGGATCAGCCCGAAGCTGAGCGCCGCCTGCAACGCGATCATGCTGAGCGAGATCATCAGATTGCGGTGGCGGGCGATATAGACCAGCGCGGATTCGCTGACCACGGCGGTCGCGGCCACCACTTCGGCCAGCAGCAGGAAGGCGAGCGCGCCGGTGCCGCCGACGAAATGCGGACCGACCAGGCCCATGACGGCCTCACCCGGAATGCCGAGCGCAAGGGCGATGCCGGCCTGCGCGGCGATGATCCAGAAGCCGACCTGGCTGACCTGGCGCGCGATCGCCGCCAGATTGCCTTCGGCCAGGTTGCGGGTGATGACCGGCCCCAGGATCGGGTCGAAGCTGGTCTTGAGTTTCTGCGGCAGCGAGGCGACCTGCTGCGCGACATAATAGATGCCGACGATCGCCGGGCTGACGAACAGGCCCAGGATCGCCATGTCGAGCCGGCGCGAGCCCCATTCGACGCCGTCCGCCGCGGCGAGCGGCAGGTTGCGGCGGGCGAGGCGCCAGAGCCGCCCGGCATCGGGACGCCAGCCATGCGGCCGGCCATAATGACGCCACATCGGGATGATCGAGGCGATCATCGCCGCGACCATCGATACGACATAGGAGAGGATCAGGCCGTCGCGCAGCGAATAATAAGCGAAACCGAAGGCGCCGATGCTGATCGCCCAGGGTTCAATGATCGAGCGCGCGCGGACCGTCGCGCCGATGTCGAAGCGATAGGCGCAGGCGGCCAGCGCAACGTCGGAGGTCGCAACGGCGATGACGATCAGCGCCAGCAAGCGGTCGAGCCCGTTGATGCCGCTATTGGGGAACATCGCCTGGGGGAAGGCGATCAACAAGCCGGCCCCCAGCAGCGACGCGATCAGCGTCACCACCATCGCGTCGGTCACGACATGGCTGTGCGGCCGTTCGGTCTGGGCGAGCGCGCCGGCAAGACCGCGCTTGAGACCCAGCGTCGCGATCTGGGCGACGAATTCCACCACCAGCACGGCATAGGCGAAGCGCCCCAGCGCATCGGCGCCATACCAGCGGCCGGCGATGAACAGGAAAGGCAGGCGCGCGGCGAGGCGCAGCAGGAAGCCGAAGACGTTGGTGCGTCCGCCCTTGGCCAGGGCGGCGATGTCATCCTTCTGTTCGGCAGGGGTCGCCTGCGCGGTCACAGGACCCTGGTCCCCCTCGATTGTCATGCTCATGTCTATAGGCGATCTATTGTGTCGCGGCGATGCTTATTCAGGCCGCAGCGGACGCGCCAGCAGCGCGTCGATGACCTGTGCCAATGGTGCGGCGTCGCCGAGCAGGGCACAGACGGCTTCCACCACCGGCATTTCGACGCCGGCCGCGCGGGCTGCATCACGCAGCACCGGCGCGGTGTGCGCCCCTTCGGCCACGGTGCGACGGTTGGAGAGGAGGTCGGCGGCGCTCTGCCCCTCGCCCAGCCCCTTGCCGAGCGAGAAGTTGCGCGAATTGGTGGAGGAACAGGTGAGGACAAGGTCGCCCAGGCCCGACAGGCCGCCCAGCGTTTCGGCGCGGGCGCCGCGCGCCAGGCCGAAGCGGGTCATTTCGGCAAAGCCCCGGCTGATCAGCGAGGCGCGCGCATTGAGGCCAAGCCCAGCGCCTTCCGACACGCCGCAGGCGATGGCGAGCACATTCTTGACCGCGCCGCCGATTTCCGCGCCGACGACATCGTCGGACAGATAGGGGCGGAAGGTCGGGCGGGCGATGCGCGCCGCGAGCTTTTCGGCCAGCGCCTGGTCGGCGCAGGCGAAGGTGACGGCGGTCGGCAGGCCCTTTGCCACTTCATGGGCGAAGGTCGGGCCAGAGAGGACGGCGATCGGCGAGCTTGGCTGCGCCTGCGCCGCAACTTCCGACATCAACAGGCCGGTGCCCGCCTCTATCCCCTTGGAACAGAGAACCAGCGGCACGCCGGCCGGCGCCTGCGCCACGACGCTGCGCAGATGCTGGGCCGGGCTGACCACCAGGATCAGGTCGCGATCGGCCAGGTCCGCCAGGACACCGGTCGCCCCGATCGAGGGCGAAAGCGGCAGGCCGGGCAGATAGAGCGGATTTTCATGGGCGCCGTTGATCGCATCGACCACATCGGCCTCCAGCGCCCAGAGGCGCACATCCTGCCCGTCAGCCGCCAGCAACTGCGCCAGCGCGGTACCCCAGGCGCCTGCTCCGATGACTCCCGCCTTCATGCCTTCACTCCTGCTCCACGCGCCTTTTCCGCCGTCGGATCGAGCGGCCAGCGCGGCCGGGCGGGGATGGTGAGATCGTCGGTCATGCCGGCCGCATAGCGCTCCGCGCCGGCCCAGGCGATCATCGCCGCATTATCGGTGCAGAGCCACAAGGGCGGGGCGACGAAGGGCAGGCCATGATCCTGCGCCAGCGTGGTCAATGCTCCACGTACCGACTGGTTGGCGGCAACCCCGCCGGCGACGACCAGCGCGGTCACGCCTTCGCTCGCGGCGAGCGCCCGGCGGGTGCGATCGAGCAGGCAGTCGATCACCGCCTGCTGGAAGCTCGCGGCGATATCCTCGACCGCATATTGACCGGACTGGGCGGCGCGCATCACCGCGCTCTTGAGGCCGGCAAAGGAGAAATGGGGTTCTTCGGTACCGACCAGCGGGCGCGGCAGCGGCACGGCGCGCGCATTGCCCTTGGCTGCCGCCTTTTCTACCGCCGGACCGCCGGGAAAACCCAGGCCGAGCAGCTTGGCGGTCTTGTCGAAGGCTTCTCCCGCGGCATCGTCGATCGTGGTGGCAAGCCGGCGATATTGGCCGACGCCCTCGACCCTGAGCAGTTGGCAATGCCCACCCGATACCAGCAGCAGCAGATAAGGGAATTGCAGATTCTGGTCGGCGAGGCGCGGCGAGAGCGCATGCCCCTCCAGATGATTGACCGCGACCAGCGGCTTGCCGGTGGCATGGGCCAGCGCCTTGCCGGTGACGAGGCCGACCATCACGCCGCCGATCAGGCCGGGGCCGGCGGTGGCGGCGATGACATCGACATCGGCCAGCGTCATCTTTGCGTCCGCCAGCGCCGCCTCGACCAGCGGAGCCAATGCCTCGACATGGGCGCGGGCCGCGATTTCGGGCACGACGCCGCCATAGGGGCGGTGCGCGTCTTCCTGCGTGGCGAGGCGATGGGCCAATATCTGCCCGTCGGCCGTCACCAGCGCCGCCGCGGTTTCGTCGCAGCTTGATTCCAGGCCAAGGATGATGGTCATTGCCGCTTCCATCTAGTGCCCGTGGCCATTAGAGCAAGCCGCTTATGAAAAGACCCGAACGACCGTTGCGCCTTGGCACCAGGGGATCGCCGCTTGCGCTGGCCCAGGCCCATATGACCGCGCAGGCGCTGCGCGACGCCCATGGATGGGATCAGGATGCCATCACCACCGTCATCGTCCAGACCAGCGGCGACCGGATCCAGGACCGCGCGCTGGCCGAAATCGGCGGAAAAGCCTTGTGGACCAAGGAGCTGGACCGAGCGCTGGCGGAGGGCGAGATCGATTGCGCCGTCCACAGCATGAAGGATGTCGAAACGATCCGGCCCGATGCGATCCGCATTGCCGCGATGCTGCCGCGCGCCGATGTGCGCGACCGGCTGGTGGGAGCGGAAAATTTTGCCGCGCTGCCACCACAGCCCATTGTCGGCACCAGTTCGCCGCGCCGCGCCGCGCAGGTGAAGCGACTGCGCCCCGATGCGCAGATCATCCTGTTCCGCGGCAATGTTGCCACCCGGCTGGCCAAGCTGGAAGCCGGCGAGGCCCATGCGACTTTGCTCGCCGCCGCCGGGCTCGACCGGCTGGGCCAGGCGGACATTGGCGCCACGGTCGAGGTCGACACCATGTTGCCGGCGCCGTCGCAGGGGGCGGTCGGCATCGAGACGCTGGCCGACAATGACGCCATGCGGGGCTGGCTGGCGGCGATCAACCATCGCGACACATTCGATTGCGTGATGGCTGAACGCGCGGTGCTGCGGGGCCTGGGCGGCACATGCCATTCGCCGATCGCCGCCCTCGCGCTGCTGGAGGGCGGACAGATCCACCTGCGCGCCGAGATCATCAGCCCGGAAGGGGACGAGACGGTGCGGGACGAGGCACGGCTGGCGCGCGGCGATTTCGACGCGGCCGAGGCGATCGGCCGGGGCCTGCTGGAGCGGGCAAGCCCAGCGCTGCGCAGCCTGTTCGAGGGGTGAGACCGCTCATCATCCTGCGGCCCGCGCCCGGCGCCGGCAGGACGGCGGACAAGGCGATGGCCATGGGGCTGGCGGTGCGGCTGTGTCCGCTGTTCGCGGCCGAGGCGCTGGCCTGGACGCCGCCACCCGCCGGGGATTTCGACGCACTGCTGGTGACGAGCGCGCAGACGGTGCGATTCGGCGGCTTCGCGCTGCAGGCCTATCGCTCCTTGCCGACCTATGCTGTGGGCGCGGCGACGGCCGAGGCGCTGCGGGCGGCGGGTTTTGCTGAGCCGGTCGCCGGGGATGGCGATGCCAGCGCGATCGCCGCGCGGATCGCGGCCGACGGGCACCGCACGCTGCTGCACCTGTCGGGAGAGGCGGTGGCGCCGATGGACGCGGGGCCGCTGCGGGTGACGCGCATTCCAGTCTATCGGATGATGCCCCTGCCCTGCGATCCGCTGGACCTGCGCGGCGGCGTGCTGCTGGTCCATTCTGCGGCGGCCGGCGCCCGGCTGGCGGAGATTGTTCCGGAGAATCAGCGCACAACCAGCGACGTGGTGGCGATAAGTCCGGCGGCGCTTGCCGCCTGCGGCAGCGGATGGGGCAGCGCGCAGGCCGCCGATGCGCCCAATGATGCGGCGGTACTGGCCCTCGCCCGTCGATTGTGCGAATGAAACGCCGGTCGCAAACGAGAGAGACTTGATGAACGAGCAGGAGAGTGTGGAAATTCAGCAGGAAACGCCGCCGCCCGCGCGCCGACGCACATCCTGGCTGACGCCCGTGCTGCTGCTGTTCGCGTTTCTGATCGGCATCGGCGTCACCATCTGGGCGATGCCGCAGATCGAGCAGCGCTGGGGCAAGGAAGAGGCGGCGACGCCCGCCCTGCCCGCTCCGCTGCTGGGCAGCAACGCCATCCCATCGGGCCGTCCGCTGACGGCGGATGCCGCGCAGATGCTCGACGCCCGCGTGATCCAGCTGGAGGAGCGGCTCAACCGCATCACCGTCGAGGCGCAGGCCGCGTCGGGCAATGCCGCGCGCGCCGAAGGGCTGCTGGTCGCCTTCGCCGCCCGTCGCGCGCTCGATACCGGCGCCCCGCTCGGCTATGTCGAGGGGCAGTTGCGGCTGCGCTTCGGCCAGGCCCAGCCCCGCGCCGTCGCCACCATCATCAATGCCGCGCGCGAGCCGGTGACGCTGGCCGACCTGCGCGCCGGCCTGGTCGATGTCGCCGACCGCGTCACCTCGCCGCCGGCCGATGCCAGCTGGTGGGACAGTTTCGAGCATGAGGCGCGCGAGCTGATCATCATCCGCAAATCCTCCACCCCCTCGCCGCGGCCGCAAATGGCGATGCAGCGGGCGCTGCGCTATATCGACGCCAGCCGGGTCGGCGCGGCACTGGCCGAAGTGGAGCGCATGCCCGATCGCGCTGCGGCCGATCGCTGGATGCAATATGCCCGACGCTATCTGGAGGCGCGCCGGGCGCTCGACCTGATCGAAACGGCCGCCATATTGGAGCCGCGCCAGCTGCGCACGACCGAGGGCGCCAGCGTCGCCCAGACATCTCCCCTCGCCCCCTGACCCGCTTTTCCTGAGACATACCGTTCATCGCTTGCGATGAAACCCATGGACGCACCCTCCGTTTGTCACGAGAATGTCACCTTTTCCGCCTGGTTCAGGACAGAGTCTCTCGTGCCACCCTATGCCGATGCCATTGCCAGCTTCTGGAAGGGCCGCCTTGCCAGCGGTCCGCGCGCATCTGCGCGCCCGTCGCTGTCGCATCTGCTGGGCAATGCGTCGGTGCCGTTCGACATCAACCGCACCAAGGCGCAGGCCGAACAACTGAGCCGCACGATTCGCGGTGATGGGCGGCATATATTGCTGGTGCCCGGCCTGATGGCGTCGGAACATCGCATGGAGCCGCTGCGCGCGATCCTCAACGCGGCGGGCTATCAGGCGCATGGCTGGGACATGGGCCGCAATTTCGGACCGCGCGCCGACACGCTGGAGAAGATCGACGCCCGCGTCGATGCGATCCGCCGGACAAGCGGCAAGCCGGTGACTTTGGTCGGCTGGAGCCTGGGCGGCCTTTATGCCCGCGAATATGCCAAGTTCGCGCAGTCCAAGGTCGGCGGCGTGGTGACGATGGGCACGCCCTTTTCCGGCGACCCGCGCGCCAACCATGCCTGGCGCCTCTATCAACTGGTGTCGGGCTTCCCGGTCGACACCCCGCCCTTCCCCTGCACCCGCGAGGAGAAGCCGCCGGTGCCGACCGTGGCACTCTGGTCGCCGCGCGACGGCGTGATCCTGCCCGAATGCGCCCGAGGCCGCGCCGGCGAGCGCGACCGCGCGATCGAGGTCGATTGCACCCATATGGGCTTCGCCGCCGCGCCGGAGGGGATTTTGGCCGTCGGCAAGGCGCTGGAGATGATGGCCGCCTGAGCGGTCAGTAACGGACTGGTTCACCCTCCACCGTCAGCAGGCTGGGATCGGTCAGCCGCACATGGGTTTGATAATAATATTTTTCGGTCGGCCGGCCATCCGCCAGAAAATGAATTTTCACCCGCTTCGCTTCGCCACGCACCGCGATGGTCTTGCCCGTCAGATATTGATCGAGTTCCGCGCCGAAACGCTGTGCCAGTGCATCGGCCATGGCGCCGGGAATGGCGATCGTCAGGTTGCGGGGATCGCGATAATCCTGCTGAGAATTAAGATAGAACCAGCCGCCCTGGCGCCCAGTGGCGCGGACGGGCAGCTCGAACACCCCCTTCACCCCATCGGGGGCGACAGCCGCGGCATTCATCACCGCCTGTTCGGGAAAGATATTATAGGAAGCAGACGGCGCTGCGGCTCCCATGAGCAGCAGGCCGGACGACAGGATGAGAGCATAACGCATCAGGCTGGCCTCCAGAATGGTCCGGTCCGGCCAGCCTAACCCGATCAACCGGCCACCGCCAGCCTCTTCAACGCTTCTTCCCGGCCGATCAGCGGCAGGAGCTGGCCCATGTCGGGGCCGTGGTCCAGGCCGGTAAGGGCGCGGCGCAGGGGTTGGAACAGGGTCTTGCCCTTGCGGCCGGTTTCGTCCTTGAGCGCGCCGGTCAGCGTGCGCCAGATGTCGGCGTCGAAGGGGACGGCGGACAGGATGCGATGGGCGGCGGCGAGGAAATCGCGGTCTTCATCTGCTACCTCCGGCCCGGCGATCGGGCCGGTGACGATCTGCCACCAGTCGGCGGCGCCCGCCACCGTTTCCAGATTGGGGCGGATCGCGGCCCAGGCGGCGGCATCCATGCCGGCAGGCAAGCGGTCGGCGACCGCCTCATAGGGCAGGGCGTGGACGATCTTCTGGTTGAGGCTGGCCAGTTCGGCTTCGTCGAAGCGGGCGGGGGCGCGGCCGAAATGGGCGAAGTCGAACGTCTCGATCAGCGGCGCACGGTCGGCGAAGGGCTCGATCGGCTGCGAGCTGCCGAGACGGGCGAGCAGCGACGCGATCGCGGCGGGCTCCAGCCCGATCTCGCGGAAATGGGCGACGCCGAGCGAGCCGAGCCGCTTCGACAGCTTGCCCTCGCTGCCGGTCAGCAGCGCTTCGTGCGCGAAGGCAGGGAGCGGCGCGCCGAGCGCGGTGAACATCTGGATCTGGGTCGCGGTGTTGGAGACATGATCCTCGCCGCGCAGCACATGGGTGACGCCCATGTCGACGTCGTCGATCACCGAGGGGAGCATGTAGAGCCATGAGCCGTCGGCGCGGCGGATCACCGGGTCGGACAGCAATTTGGGGTCGAAGCGCTGCTCGCCACGAATGAGGTCGGTCCAGACGATCGGCTGCTCATGGTCGAGCTTGAAGCGCCAGTGTGGCGTGCGCCCTTCGGCTTCATAGGCGGCGATCTGGTCCGGGGTCAGCGCCAGGGCGGCGCGATCATAGACCGGCGGCAGGCCGCGGCCGAGAAGCACCTTGCGGCGCAGTTCCAGTTCCTGTTGGGTTTCATAAGCTGGGTAGACATAGCCCGAGGCCTTGAGCGCCGCGAACCGCGCCTCATAGAGGGCGAAGCGCTCCGACTGTTTTTCCTCGCCATCCCAGTCGAGGCCGAGCCACTTCAGGTCGGCTTTGATCGATTCCGCATATTCGGGGCGCGAGCGCTCCAGGTCGGTGTCGTCGAGGCGCAGCAGGAATTGGCCACCGGACTTGCGCGCCCACAGCCAATTATGGAGCGCGGCGCGGATATTGCCGACATGGAGATGGCCAGTCGGCGACGGGGCGAAGCGGGTGATGACGGTCATATCTTTATTTCCAAACCCGTTCGCCCCGAACGAAGGGGCTTCGCCATGCTCAGCCTGCCCTTCGACTTCGCTCAGGGCGAACGGATGTTACTTATACGCTGCGGAAGGCGTTGGTGATCGGGTAGCGGCGGTCGCGGCCGAAATTGCGGATACCCAGCTTCACGCCGGGCGGCGACTGGCGACGCTTATATTCGGCGATGTAGAGCAGATGCTCGGTCCGGGTGACGACCGCCTTGTCGAAACCGCGCTCGACCAGTTGGGCCACCGACAATTCCTCTTCGACCAGGCCATAGAGGATCGGGTCCAGCACCTCATAGGGCGGCAGGCTGTCCTCATCCTTCTGATTGTCGCGCAGTTCGGCGCTGGGCGGCTTGCTGATGACGCGTTCGGGCATGACCGGGCCGGCGGGGCCGAAGCCTTCGCCGAGCGAGGGCATATGCTCGTTGCGCCAGCGGCAGAGGTCGAACACCGTCGTCTTGTAGGCGTCCTTCAGCACCGAATAGCCGCCGGCCATGTCGCCATAGATGGTGGCATAGCCGACCGACATCTCGCTCTTGTTGCCGGTGGTCAGCAGCATGTGGCCAAACTTGTTGGAGAGGGCCATCAGGGTGAGGCCGCGAATGCGCGACTGGATATTTTCTTCGGTGAGGTCGCGCGCCTTGCCCTCGAACACCGGGGCCAGCATCGTGTCGAAGGCGGCAACGGCTGGTTCGATCGGGATGGTGTCATAGCGGACGCCGAGCAGGCGGGCGCATTCGACTGCGTCATCCAGGCTCTCCTGGCTGGTGAAGCGCGAGGGCATCATCACGCACCAGACCCGGTCGGCGCCCAGCGCATCGACCGCGACGGCTGCGGACAAAGCGGAATCGATGCCGCCCGACAGGCCGAGGACGACGCCGGGGAAACGATTGCGGTTCACATAGTCGCGCAGGCCCAGCACCATCGCATTATAGATGTCGGCCGGGCGCGGATCGAGTTCATGACGCTCGCCGGGCAGGCAGACCCACTGGCCGTCCCATTTCTCCCACTGCGTCAGCACCAGCTTTTCCTCCCAGTCGGGCAGCTGTTGCGCGATGGAGAGGTCGCCGTTCATCACGAAGGAGGCGCCGTCGAACACCAGTTCGTCCTGGCCGCCGACGCGGTTCAAATAGACGAGCGGCAGGCCGGTTTCGCGCACGCGGGTGCCGGCGACGACGTTCAGGCGGCGATCATCCTTGTCGACCTCGAACGGGCTGCCATTGGGGCTGATGAGGATTTCCGCGCCCTCGGCCCGCAGATGGGCGGTGACGAAGGGGAACCAGATATCCTCGCAGATCGGCACGCCGATCTTCACGCCGCGAAACGTGATCGGCGCGGGCAGCGGGCCGGGCGCGAACAGGCGCTTTTCGTCGAACGTGCCGTAATTGGGCAGTTCGCGCTTCTGGCGGATCGCGGTGACGGCGCCATTTTCGATCAGGGCGACGACGTTGAACAGCACGCCCTGCGAGGCGACGACGGTGCCGACCAGCATCGCCGGACCGCCATCGGCGCTTTCCTGCGCCAGCCGGTCGAGATGATAATTGGCCTGGTCGAGCAGCGCGGGCTTGAGCACCAGATCCTCGGGCGGATAGCCGATCAGTTGCAGTTCGGGATAGACGATCAGGTCCGCGCCCTTGGCGCGGGCGCGCCATTCCAGCATGGCGTCGGCATTGGCCCGCGGGTCGCCCATGGTCTGGGTCATCTGGGCGAGCGCGATCACGAGTTTGTCGGTCATGCACCGCGCACTAGTGCATTTTGTCGCAGGGCGCAAAAGCGCCTTTCCACATGGGACATGCGCCGCTAAAGGGGCCGCGTTTCGCGCATCGTCATCAATTCGTCACGCCAATTAGCCTGGGGATTTTCGCCATGAAACTCATGACCGGCAATTCGAACAAGCCGCTCGCGGCCGCCATCGCCGACTATATCGAAATCCCCCTGACCGAGGCCAGCGTCCGTCGCTTTGCCGACGAAGAAGTTTTCGTGGAAATTCATGAGAATGTCCGCGGCGAAGACGTGTTCGTGATCCAGTCGACGGCCTATCCGACCAACGACAATCTGATGGAATTGCTGATCATGATCGATGCGCTCAAGCGCGCGTCGGCCAAGCGAATCACTGCCGTCGTCCCCTATTTCGGCTATGCCCGCCAGGACCGTAAGCCCGGCCCGCGCACGCCGATCAGCGCCAAGCTGGTCGCCAACCTGATCACCACCGCCGGCGCCGACCGCGTCCTCTCGGTCGATCTGCATGCCGGCCAGATCCAGGGCTTTTTCGACATCCCGACCGACAATCTGTTCGGTGCCCCGGTGATGTCGGCCGATATCCAGGCCCGGTTCGGCGACAAGAATATCATGGTCGTGTCGCCCGACGTCGGCGGCGTGGTGCGCGCCCGTGCGCTCGCCAAGCGCCTCGACAACGCCCCGCTCGCCATCGTCGACAAGCGCCGCGAGCGCGCCGGCGAGTCGGAAGTGATGAACATCATCGGCGACGTGAAGGGCCGCTTCTGCATCCTGATCGACGATATCGTCGATTCGGCCGGCACGCTGTGCAACGCCGCCGCCGCCCTGAAGGCACAGGGCGCCGAGGAAGTCGTCGCCTATGTCAGCCATGGCGTGCTGTCGGGCGGCGCGGTCGCCCGCGTCGAGGCGTCGGAACTGCTGGAACTGGTCATCACCGACTCGATCCAGGGCACCGACGCGGTGAACGATGCCAAGCGCATCCGCCACCTGCCGATCGCCCCGCTGCTGGGCGAAGCGATCAAGCGCATCGCGGACGAAAGCTCCGTTTCCAGCCTGTTCGACTAAGACGCGCATGCGCGTCCTGCTGGTTGGGGCCTATGGCTTCATCGGCAGCGGGATTGCGCGCGCGCTGATCGCGGCGGGGCATGAGGTCATCGGCCTGGGCCGGTCCGAACGGACCGCCCGCCGCCTCTTCCCCGCCCTGTCCTGGCATTTCGCCGACCTCAACCACATGACCCAGCCGGCCGACTGGGCCACGGCGCTGCACGGCGTCGACGCCGTGGTCAATGCCAGCGGCGCGTTGCAGAGCGGCGGCGGCGAACGGCTGGAGGCGATCCAGGGCGCCAGCATCGCCGCGCTGATCGACGCCTGCGCCGCGCAGGGCATTGCCCGCTTCATCCAAATTTCCGCGCCCGGCGCCACGGCAAAGGACGCCAGCCCCTTCCTGTCGACCAAGGCGGTGGCCGACGATCATCTGCGCGCGTCCGCGCTGCACTGGGCGATCCTGCGCCCCGGTCTGGTGATCGGCCGCAATGCCTATGGCGGCACGTTGCTGATCCGGGCGCTGGCGGCGATGCCGCTGCGGCTGTTCAGCGTCCATGGCGACAGCCGCATCCAGAGCGTCGCGCTGGACGATGTGGCGCGGGCGGTGCTGCGCTGCCTGGCGCCCGACGCGCTGCGCGCAATCGACATCGATCTGGTCGAGCGTGAGGCATCGACGCTGGACGCCATCATCGTCGCCCATCGCCGTTGGCTGGGGATTGCGCCCGTTCCGCTTATCGCGCTGCCCGGCTGGATCGCCAGGCCGGTCAGCGCGGTCGCCGACCTGATCGGCCATCTGGGCTGGCGATCGCCGCTGCGCAGCACCGCCATGGCCATGATCGCGCGCGACGTGACCGGCGTGCCGGAAGGCGGCGAGGCGCTGCTGGGCCGGCCGCTGCTGACGCTGGACCAGATATTGGCGCGCCACCCATCGGGGCTGCAGGATCGCTCGCAGGCGCGACTGATGCTGCTGATGCCGTGCCTAGTGGCGGCGCTGTCGCTGCTGTTCCTGCTGTCGGGGCTGGTCGGCCTCGCCCGGCTGGACGCGGTGGCCGGCGAATTGCAGGGGACGCCGGTCGCAGGCGTCGCCATGGCGCTGAGCATCGCCGGCAGCGTCGCCGACCTACTGCTGGGCGCGGCAATCCTGGTGCGGCGTTGGGCGCAGCGCGCGGCGCTGGGCATGGCTGGACTGACTGCCGCCTATCTGGTCATGGGCAGCTGGGTGCGGCCGGACATGTGGGTCGATCCGCTGGCGCCGCTGGCCAAGGCACTGGTGGTGATGATCGCCGCGCTGATCACCCATATACTGCTGGAGGAACGATGAGCGATGTCCTGATCCTGGCGCTGCGCTGGGCCCATGTGCTGGGCGCCTGCGTACTGATCGGCACCGGGGCGGGCATCGCCTTCTTCATGCTGATGGCACACCGCACCGGCGACGCGCGGGTGATCGCGGCGGTCGCACGGATCGTGGTGATCGCCGACATGCTCTTCACCGCCAGCGCAGTGGTGGTGCAGCCGATTACCGGGCTGGCGCTGGCCCACGGGCTCGGCTGGCCGCTCGACACGCCCTGGCTGCTGCTGTCGGTTGCGCTCTATCTGCTGATCGGCGCCTTCTGGCTGCCGGTGCTGTGGATGCAGGCGCGGATGCGCGACCTGGCGGCAGCCGCCGTCGCCGGCGGTGATTCGCTACCATCCGCCTATCATCGACTTTTCCGCTGGTGGTTCGCCTTCGGCTTTCCCGCCTTTGGCGCGATCCTGGCGATCGTCTGGCTGATGCTGGCGCGCCCGGCGCTTTAATGCGTCGGGAACAGGATGATCGGCAGGGCGAAGACGAGGGCCAGGCCGGAAACGATGCGCTGGCCGCGCGAGACGCCCAGCGGCAGTTCGCGCCACACCATTGGGCAGGCGAGCAGGGCGAAGACGACGAGGATGTTGGAGATCGCCACCGATCCGCCGATCGGCATGTCCTGCCGCAGCGCGAGGCCCGCGAACAGGCAGATGAAGCTCAAGATCCAGCCAACCAGCGCCATGACGCCCCCCTTTCCCCTGGAAGGCTAGAACGGCACGGTTTCCAAAAGCTTAATCGGCGTCCTCGGGGATAGGCTCCCAGGGATCATAGCTGCCGAAGCTCCACACATTCCCCTCGGGATCGAGCGCGGTATAGCCGCGCCCCGGATAGCCCGGATTGTCATGCGGCTCGTCCACCACCACCGCGCCTTCGTTGCGGGCATGGAGGCAATGGGCGTCGACATCGGGCACGACCATGTAGACGCAGGCGGTGATGCCGCCGAGGTCGCGGACCGTCGACCAGGTGTAGAGCGACTCGCCCTCCATATCCTTGACGCTGCCCAGCATCACCATGCCCTCGCCCAGCACCAACTGGGCATGATGGATGATGCTGTTGTCGAGATCGTCGGGATAGACGGCATGCCGCTCGAAGCCGAAGGCGGCGCACAGGAAATCGATGGCGGCGGGCGCATCGGCATAGCGCAGGCACGGGATGACGGGTGAACCGGGCATCTTTCCTCTCTCCTTCGGTGAATCAGGATGGCGCAGTCTAGCTTAGCGCGCGCCGACCGGCTAGGCGAAGGGGCATGACGACCCGCGATGACCTGGCCCTCGCCAACCGCCTTGCCGACGCCGCCGGCGCCGCCATCCGCCCCTTTTTCCGCGCGCGCTACGATCTGGAGATCAAGGCCGACAAGTCGCCGGTGACGGAGGCCGACCGGGCCGCCGAAGCCGCGATCCGCGCGATCCTGGAAAAGGAACGGCCAGATGACGGCATCATCGGCGAGGAATATGGATCGGTCCGCACCGATGCCGAGCGGGTGTGGATTCTCGATCCGATCGACGGCACGCGCAGCTTCATCGCCGGGCGGCCGATCTTCGGCACGTTGATCGCGCTGACGCAGGCGGGCTGGCCGACGATCGGCATCATCGACCAGCCGATCGCGCAGGAACGCTGGGCCGGGATGAGTGGTCAGCCCACCACCTTCAACGGCAAGCCGGTGCGCACCCGCGCCTGCAAGGCGCTGGAGGGCGCAGGGATAGCTACCACCAGCCCGCATCTGTTCGCCGAGGGCGACGTGCCCCATTATATGGCGCTGGTCGGCGCCGTGTCGGGCGGATCGCCGCGCCAGGGGCCGGTCTATGGCGGCGATTGCTATAATTACGGCCTGCTGGCGTCGGGCTTCCTCGACATCGTCATCGAATCCGGGCTGCAAAGCTATGACTTCGCCGCTTTGGTGCCGGTGGTCGAGGGCGCGGGCGGCCTGATGTGCGACTGGAACGGCGAACCGCTGACCGCCGACAGCGAAGGCCATGTGCTGGCGCTGGGCGATCCGGCACGGCTGGAGGATGTGCTGGAAGCGATCCATGGCGCGGGTGATGGGCATGACCATGGGCATCATCACGATCATTGAGTGTGGTGTTGGGTAGTCTGCTAGCAACCAAAATCAGACGGTCCATCATTGTTGAACTGTCAAGAATAGCTGACGTTACAGGTATTGCTCAGCGCCACATTTGGGGCAGCGATCCAGAACGCTGTATCTTTGCCGACTTTTGATCTTTTTGAAGTCGGATAGCGCGATGGCCTCCTCCCGATACAACAAGCTCTTGCAATTAACGCATCGCAATTGAGCAATGTAAGCACCCATGCAAGCCCATGCGATAACCATCAAGGTTGTCGCGATAATCAGGTAATCGGATTCGACACCCCAAATGTAAAGAAATATGATCAAGACGATCGGAGCGAAACTATGCCGTGCAAGCACGAGCGCGCATTCGACGAGAGGGCGATTGTTTTTCAGAACAACGTCTCTTGGACAAGAAAATGACCCACCGCTCTTCTGAGGAACAATGCCTAAAAACAAGGCTTTTCGTTCAAAACCGAACCGCCCCCTAATCACCCCTTTTCGTCATTCCCGCGAAAGCGGGAACCCATCTCTAACGGCCTCACCCAAATGGAAGGTGCGGGAGATGGATCCCCGCCTTCGCGGGGATGACGGCGAACGAGACATTCGTCCGCCCCTAATCCCCCGACAACGCATCCCTAACGGCCGCGTCGTAGAGGGCGCGATTGTCTTCGTCGAAGCAGACGAAGAGGATCTGGTCGAAGGCATCGGGGTCGCGACGCAGCGCTTCCGCCACGGCGCGGGCGGCGACCTTGGCGGCTTGCGCCTTGGGATAGCCATAGACGCCGGTCGAGATCGCCGGGAAGGCGACCGTGCGCAGGCCATGGTGGCGGGCGAGCGACAGGCTGTGGCTATAGCAACTGGCGAGCAGGTCGCGCTCGCCCTGATTGCCGCCCTGCCAGACCGGGCCGACGGTGTGGATGACGTAGCGGGCCGGCAGTCGATAGCCGCGCGTGATCCGCGCCTCCCCGGTCGGGCAGCAGCCGATGCCCCGGCATTCCTCCAGCAGGTCAGGCCCGGCGGCGCGGTGGATCGCGCCATCCACGCCGCCGCCGCCGAGCAGGCTGTTATTGGCGGCGTTGACGATCGCGTCGACCGCGCAACGGGTGATGTCGCCCGTCACCACGTCCCAGCGCGTCGTCCCGACCATCATCGCATCAATCCCTGATCGGCCCGCCGATCGACCAGACATGGCCGAAGGGGTCGGTGAGCTGGCCGTAGCGGGCGCCCCAGAACTGGTTGTCGATCGGGAAGCGGATCGCCGCGCCGGCGGCCAGCGCGCGATCCCACCAGCGGTCGGCATCGTCCACTTCCAGATGCAGCGTGACCGCGGCCGGCTTTTCCGCCGGGGCACCGCCGCACATTTCGGGAAAATGATCGTTCAGCATCAGCCCGCCATCATTGACCGTCAGATGGGCGTGCATGATCCGCGTGCCATCCTCCTCCAGATGGCGGCTCTGTTCGGTCGCGCCGAACGCAGTCGTGTAGAAGGCGATGGCGTCGGCGGCCTTGCCGTCGGCGATGGTCAGATGGGGCGTGACCCCCGGCAGGACGAACGGCGTGTCGCTCATGATCCTCTCCTTCGCACCGACCCATAGGCCGAGTCGGCTGGGCCGGAGGATAGGCCCGACGCACGCCGTTCAGAAGATGCCGAGGAATTTCTTGTCCTGCGCCTTCTTCTCGGCCTTGCTGCCCTTGCCCGCTTCATCCTTCGCGGTGGTGCCGCGGCCGACATCGTCGCGCGGCTTGCCGCCACGGGTGCGCTGGGCTGCGGCATCGGCGCCGGCCAGCACCGGGCCGCAGGCCGCTGCCTTGGCATCGCCGACATCGACAAAGGCCAGTGTCGCGGCGATCGGCGTGGCAACGATGCCCAGCGCCGCCGCTGCGCCGCCGCGCGCGATCAGGTCCGGGCTGATGACGTTGATCGACGGCCGGGCGAAATAGCCGCCAATGCCGACCGGCGACTGGCCGGAGAAGAGGCTGATCTTCTTGCCGTCGGCGCGGAAGGCGAGATCGAGGCTTTCATTCCTGAACGAGAAGCCGCCCCGGCCGATCATCACATTCTTGCGCGTGTCGATCAGGATCGGGTCGGCCGCCGCCACGCCGTCGCGCACGGTGAAGGCAATGAGGCCGCAATTGATCTGCACCGGATCCTTCAGCTTCTTTTCGAACATCTTGGTGATGAAGGTGCCGACATCGATTTCGGAAAGCTGGACATTGCGCGCCCACATGCTGCCCGCCGGCAGGATGACGGCAATGCGGCCATTGGCGGTGGCGAGCGAATCATGGACGGTATCGCCCAGCCCCGTCATCTGCATCCGCCCCTTGACCATGCCGGTCGTGCCCGATTGCTCGACGCCCCATCGGGCGAGCAGCATACCCATCGGCGTGGGCGCCAGGCGGACGTCATAGCTCGTGCGCACCGGCTGGTTGCGGGCGTTGATCTCTATGTCCGACGCGACATGACCGCCCGCCATGTCGAAGGTCAAAGGCGAGAGGGTCAGCAGGCTATGGTCGAGCTTCACCGTCACGGCGGCGTTGGCGATCGGCACGTTGGGCGCGCGGATCGTCTTCACGCTGTAGCGGACATTGGCGTCGAAATTGCGGATCGCCTCGATCCGCAGCGGCGCGTCGGGCAGCAGGCGCGGCGTTCCCTGCACGGTCGTGATCGCGCCCGCCCCGCCCTGCGCATCCAGAATTTGCGGATCATAGCCGATGAAGGGGCCGACATCGATGATGTCGAGCCGCTGCGTCGCCAGATCGGCGTCGAGCAGCAGGCGGTTGTTGGGCAGCGACACAGTGAAGCGCCCGGCAAGGTCGGAGGCGCCGAACCGGCCCTTGAGATGCGTGAAGCGCCACTCCTCGCCCGCCTTGGTCAGGGCCGAGGTGAAGCGATACTGGCGGGTGCCGGGAATGGCGACGCCCAGGAAATCGAACAAATGGCTGAGATTGGGGCCTTGCGCCACGACGCGCAGGTCGCTGCCCTCCAGCTCGGTCGCACCGGGCAGCGTGCCGGCGACCTCCAGCACGGTCGCGCCCGCCTGTGCTCGCAGCGCCAGGCTGTTCTTGCCGCCGGTGACGGTGGCGTTGGGCGACAGCAGGCCGCCCTTGAGGGTAAAGGGCTTGCCGCGCATCGTGCCGGTGCCGGACAGGCGGACATCGCTGGCAAAACGGGTGTCCTGCGCCTTCACCGTTTCGAAGCCGATATCGGTCGACAGCATCAGCACCGGATCGCGATAGCGCATCGTCGTGCCGGCGAGCAGCGCGCGGCGGACGAGCGGCAATGTCATCGGCTCGCCCTTCCGGTCGGGGTCGCCCAGCGTCCAGGTATTATGCTGCCGATCGCGCGACCATTCGAGGTCGGCGGCGGCACCCCGCAGTTCCAGCCATGGGATGCGATATCTGCTGCCGAAGATCAGGCTCAAGGGCGCGATCCGTGCATCGATCAGGTCGGCGCGCAGCAGGTCGGGCCGGCTGGCCCAGGGCAGGTTGGCGATGCGCATGTCTTCCGCCCGGAACTTGATCGCGATCGGCGCGAAATAGAGCTGGAAGTCGCCGCCGACCTGCACCTGCCGCTCCAGCCGGGCGGACAGGATGCGCTCGAACGGCCCTTTCAGGAACCGCCCCTTGGTGACGAAGAGGATCAGCCACAGGGCAAGGATGATGCCGACGATCCATAGCAGGATGCGGGCCGGCAGCGGCAGACGGCGCCAGCGGTCGCGCGCGCGGCGCAGATGCACAGCCGCGCCGCCCGGTTGGGCGGTTAAGGGCGCGTCATGCGGCACAGGTTCGACATCGGCCATGGCGGGGTCAACGCGGGCATGCCGCCTTTGGGTCCGAATCGCTTGCTTTTGCGGGCGCGGCCGACTATGGGCCGCCCTTCGCGATATTCAGTGAGACCGCCCGGCTAACTAGGGCTGCCGTGGCTGTCTGTAATCGTCGCGCCAAACAAGGAGACGAAAATGCCCAAGCTCAAGACCAAGAGCGGTGTGAAGAAGCGCTTCAAGTTCACCGCTTCCGGCAAGGTCAAGCACGGCGTCGCTGGCAAGCGTCACCGCCTGATCTCGCACAACGCCAAGTATATTCGCCAGAACCGTGGCACTTCCGTGCTGTCCGATGCCGACGTGGCTCACGTCCGCCTCTGGGCACCCTACGGCCTGAAGTAAGGAGTAGAGGACAATGGCACGCGTAAAACGTGGTGTAACCACCAAGGCGAAGCATAAGAGGATTTTGGTTCAGGCGAAGGGCTATTATGGCCGTCGCAAGAACACGATCCGCGTCGCTCGCCAGGCTGTCGAAAAGGCCGGCCAGTACGCTTATCGCGACCGCAAGGTCAAGAAGCGCACCTTCCGTGGCCTGTGGATCCAGCGCATCAACGCGGGTGTCCGCGCTGAAGGCCTGACCTATTCGCAGTTCATGCACGGCCTGAAGCTGGCCGGCGTCGAGCTGGACCGCAAGGTCCTGGCCGACATCGCGATGCACGAAGGCGAGGCGTTCAGCGCCATCATCGCCCAGGCCAAGGCTGCGCTGCCCGCAGCCTGAAGCTGATCGATCGCAAGATCGTCAAAAGGGGCGCCGGGGCAGATGCCTTCGGCGCCCTTTTTGTTTTTCCTCGACCTCCGTTCGTTTCGAGCGTGTCGAGAAATGCCCGCACTGCGCTTGCCGCTTCTCGACTTCGCTCAAAGCGAACGGTGAAGGGAGCGCCTTGGAGAAGTGATCCCATGTCGCTGCATCTCTGGTGGTTATATGTCACGGCGGTCTTCCTGATCTCGGCCACGCCGGGTCCCAACATGCTGCATGTGATGACGCAGAGCATCGCCCATGGGCCGCGCAAGGCGCTGGTGACGATGGCGGGGCTGATGAGCGCCGTGCTGCTGTGCCTGATCGCGTCGGCGCTGGGCCTTGGCGCGCTGCTGAAAGCCTCGCCGCGCCTGTTCGACATATTGCGCTATGCCGGCGTCGCCTATCTCATCTGGCTGGGGATCAAGGCCTGGCGCGCGCCGGTCGGTAATGCGGACGGCGGCGATGCCGGCCCGGTCCGCTCCGCCCGCGCGCTTTATGCGACCGGCCTGCTGACCGGCCTGTCCAACCCCAAGCTCATCATCTTCGCCGCCGCGCTCTTCCCCCAGTTCATCGACCTCGCCCGCCCCTTCTGGCTGCAGCTGGCGATCCTGATCGCCAGTTTCGTGGTGATCGAGAGCTTCTGGTATTGCGTCTATGCGCTCGGCGGCCTGCGCCTCGCCCGCTGGCTGGCGCCTGCCAACCGGCAGAAGCTGTTCAACCGCGGCACGGGCCTGATGTTCATCGGCTTTGGCGGCGCGCTGCTGGGGGCTAGAGCTTAAAGCTAAGTCATTCCTGCGAAAGCGGGAATCCATCTCCAGGCGGGGCCGATGCAACGCGAGCTCGATCCGACAGTCTACATATTGGCGAGCCATAAAAATGGCACACTCTACGTCGGTGTCACATCAAACCTCGTGCAACGCCTGTATCAGCACCGTTCTGGCTTGATCGAAGGCTTCACCAGCGACTACGGGGTCAAGCGACTGGTCTGGTTCGAATGCGGCGCATCCATGGAGGAAGCGATCCGGCGCGAGAAGCAGATCAAGAAGTGGAACAGGCAATGGAAGATCGACCTGATCGAACGGAGCAATCCCGATTGGCGCGATCTGGCTATCGATTTGGGCTTTGAGCCATTGGACAGTCGGCGCATCGATTGAGCGTCAGGATGATTGGTTAGCGCGGGAGATGGATTCCCGCCTTCGCGGGAATGACGAATGATATGACCGAAATTAGCGCACTGAAAGCCGGCCTGATCGCCGACATCGAGGCTGCCGACACGCTGGACGCGCTGGAAGGGCTGCGCGTGGGCGCGCTGGGCAAGAATGGGGTCGTCACCGGCCTGCTCAAGACGCTGGGCGGCATGTCGCCCGAGGAGCGTCTGGAGAAGGGCCCGCCGATCCAGGATCTGCGCGAAAGCGTGACCGCCGCGATCGCCGACCGCAAGGCCGCGCTGGAGCAGGCCGCGCTCGACGCCCGCCTCGCCTCGGAAAAGGTCGACATGACCCTGCCCGCCGATCTGGGGCCGCAGGGCAGCGTCCATGCCGTCAGCCAGGTGATGGACGAGCTGGCGGAAATCTTCGCCGACCTCGGCTTCTCGGTCGCGACGGGTCCGGAGATCGAGGACGACTGGCATAATTTCACCGCGCTCAATATCCCGGAGACGCACCCGGCACGCGCGATGCACGACACCTTCTACTTCCCGGACGAGGAAGGGCAGAAGAAGATGCTGCTGCGCACCCATACCTCGCCGGTGCAGATCCGCACGATGATGACGCAGGAGCCGCCGATCCGCATCATCGCGCCCGGCCGCGTCTATCGCAGCGACTCCGACGCGACCCACACGCCGATGTTCCATCAGATCGAGGGTCTGGTGATCGACAAGGGCATCACGCTTGGTCATCTGAAGTGGACGCTGGAGACCTTCCTCAAGGCCTTTTTCGAGCGCGAGGATATCGTCCTGCGCCTGCGCCCGAGCTATTTCCCCTTCACCGAGCCGTCGGTCGAAGTCGACGTGGGCTACACGCTGACCAATGGCCAGCGCGTCATCGGCGGCGACGGCGATGCACCCGGCGGCGGCTGGCTGGAAGTGCTGGGCAGCGGCATGGTCAACCGCCGCGTGATCGAGGCCTGCGGGCTTGATCCCGACGAATGGCAGGGCTTTGCCTTCGGCACCGGCGTCGATCGGCTCGCCATGCTGAAATATGGCATGAACGACCTGCGCGCCTTCTTCGACGGCGATCTGCGCTGGCTGAAACATTATGGATTCTCGGCACTCGACGTGCCCACGCTGTCGGGAGGAGTCGGCGCATGAAGTTCACCCTGAGCTGGCTCAAGACGCACCTCAAGACCGATGCCGACCTGGCCACCATCCTCAAGACGCTGAACGCCATCGGGCTGGAAGTCGAGGATGTGGAGAACCCGGCGGAGAAGCTGGGCGCGTTCAAGATCGCCAAGATCCTGACCGCCGAGCGTCATCCGCAGGCCGACAAGCTGCAGGTGCTGAGCGTCGACCATGGCGACGGCAATCCGTTGCAGGTCGTGTGCGGCGCGCCCAATGCCCGTGCCGGCCTGATCGGCGTGTTCGGCGTCGAGGGCGCGGTGGTGCCGGTCAACGGCATGGTGCTCAAGAAGACCGCCATTCGCGGCGTCGAATCCAACGGCATGATGTGCTCCACCCGCGAACTGGAGCTGGGCGACGACCATGACGGCATCATCGAACTGGCCGGCGACGCGCCGGTGGGTGAGGTCTATGCCAATTGGGCCGGCCTCAACGATCCGGTCATCGACGTGTCGATCACGCCGAACCGTCAGGACTGCATGGGCGTGCGCGGCATCGCCCGCGATCTGGCGGCGGCGGGCCTCGGCACGCTCAACGCCATCATCGTGCCGGAGATTGCCGGCGTGGGTCCGGGACCGGACGTGCGCACCGACGATGTGGACGGCTGCCCCGCCTTCTTCGCCCGCTCGGTCAAGGGCGTGACCAACGGCGCCTCGCCCGAATGGATGGCGCGTCGGCTCAAGGCGATCGGCCAGAAGCCGATCAGCGCGCTGGTGGACATCACCAACTACATCATGATCGACCTCGGCCGGCCGCTGCATGTCTATGACATGGCGACGCTCAAGGGCGGTCTGGTTGCGCGCAAGGGCAAGGCCGGCGAGGAAGTGCTAGCCCTGAACGGCAAGACCTATGCCATCGACGAGACGATGACCGTGATCGCCGACGACGAAGCCGTGCATGACATTGGCGGCATCATGGGCGGCGAACATTCGGGCGCGCAGGACGGCACCACCGACGTGCTGATCGAATGCGCCTATTTCACGCCGGAGCGGATCGCGGTGACCGGCCAGAAGCTGGCGCTGACCTCAGATGCGCGCGGCCGGTTCGAGCGTGGCGTCGATCCCGCCTTCCTGGACGATGGCCTGTCGATCGCCACCAGCCTGGTCATGACCCTGTGCGGCGGCACCGCATCGGAAGCGACCCGCGCCGGCACTCCGCCCGCGACGCCCAGGACGGTCGCCTATGCGCCCGACCAGTGCCTGGCGCTGGCCGGCGTCGATGTACCGCATGATGTGCAGAAGCGCATTCTGGAAAGCCTGGGCTTCGGCGTCAGCGGCGAAGTCGGCGGCATCGAATATCAGGATGGCGTGCCGGTGAGCGTGCCGGGCCACTGGAGCATCAGCGTGCCGACCTGGCGCCGCGACGTCGATGGCTGGCCCGACATTGTCGAGGAAGTGGTGCGCATCGTCGGTCTGGATCATGTGCCGTCCACCCCGTTGCCGCGTGTGCCGGGCGTCGCCCGCCCGACCGCCACGGCCGAGCAGCTGGTCGAGCGCCGCGTGCGCCGCACCGCCGCCGCCCGCGGCCTCGCCGAAGCGATCAACTGGTCCTTCATTTCCGAGAAGGAAGCCGCAAGCGTTGGCGGTGGCGACTGGACGCTGGCCAATCCGATTTCGGAAGAGCTGAAGGTCATGCGGCCCTCGCTGTTGCCCGGCCTGCTGTCGGCGACCAAGCGCAATGTCGATCGCAGCGCGACGTCGATCCGGCTGTTTGAACTGGGCCGGCGCTATTTCAAGCAGGGCGAGCGCGCCACGGTCGGCTTCGTGCTGGCCGGCGAGAAGACGGCGCGCAGCTGGCAGAGCGGCAAGGCCCAGCCCTTCGACGCGTTCGACGCCAAGGGCGAAGTGATCGCGCTGCTGGCGGCGGCCGGCGCGCCGGTCGGCAATCTGCAGAGCATGGGCGAGGCATCGGCGGCCTATCATCCCGGCCAGTCGGGCACGCTGCGCCTTGGCCCCAAGGTGGTGCTGGCCGAATATGGCGTGCTGCACCCGAGCCTGGCCAAGCAGTTCGGCCTGTCGGGCACCGTGGTCGCAGGCGAGATCTTCCTCGATGCCATTCCCGCCAAGCGCAAGAGCGGCTTCATGCGCGCGCCTTACGCCCCGCCGGCCCTGCAGGCGGTGAAGCGCGACTTCGCCTTCCTGGTGCCCGAAGCCGTCGAGGCCGATGCGCTGGTGCGCGCGGTCAAGGGCGCGGACAAGAAGGCAATCGTCGACGCGCGCCTGTTCGACGTCTTCACCGGCCCCGGCGTGGATGAAGGCCACAAGTCGCTGGCGGTGGAGATCACGCTGCAGCCGGGCGAGAAGAGCTTCGCCCAGGAAGAGCTGGACGCGATCAGCGCGGCGGTGGTCAAGGCCGCCCAGAAGCTGGGCGCGAGCCTGCGCGGCTAAGACAGGAAAGGCCGGCGATGGACGGGAAGGCTGAACGATTTCAGGCCCGCCTCGCCGGCCTCTTCTACATCGGCACCATTGGCTGCGGCATGTTTGCCGAAGCGGTGGTGCGCGCGGCCCTGATCGTGCCGGGCAACGGGCGCGAGACGATGCGCAACATCGCCGACTATCCCTGGCTCTATCGCGCCGGCGGGGCGAGCGATGTCGCCATGCTCTGCTGCTATCTGGCGGTGACCGCCCTGCTCTATGGCCTGTTAGCGCCGACCGGGCGGGTGCTGGCGCGCACCGCCGCCCTGTTCAGCCTGACCGGCATTGCCGTGCTGGCGGGCAACAGCCTGCTCCATCTGCTGCCGCTTGCGCTGATCGATGGTGCGCCGCATCCCGGCATCCCGATGGCGGAGGTGCAGTCGCTGGTGCGGATCAGCCTCAGCCTCCACAATGATCTCTACGGCATCAGCCTGATCTTCTTCGGCATCTATTGCCTGCTAATCGGATGGCTGGCGATCCGATCACGCCGATTGCCGGTGGCAGTCGGTGCGCTGCTGATGGCGGGCGGCGCGGTCCATCTGGTCGCGCGCAGCCTGGCGCTGCTGTCGCCAGCAATCGGCGAGGCGATCCCCGGCCAGCTCGATTTCGTGCCTTTGCTGGGCGAAGGCGCTTTCGCCATCTGGCTGCTGCTGTTCGGGGCGCCGCGCCCGGCGGCGCCGGAGGTCAGCCCGTAATCTTGCAGCCCTTGGCCGATGCCATGCCGCGCAGATAACCACGCCGGGCGAGACCGGCGGCGATGGCGGCGCGCAGGCGACGTTCCGCCGGGGCGGCGCCGCTGATTTCCCGCACCACGCCGCGAAAGGGGATCAGCGAATTGACCAGCGACTTGCCCACACCCTCGGCGATCTTGCTGGTGCGATCCTCATTGGCTTCGCGGCCGATGGTGAAATCGGGACCAAGCACCTTGTTGAGCGCCGCCATGTCGCCATTCAGCGCCTTGCAGGTCTTGCCCGATGGCGCGGCATAGGGATTTTCCTCGGCCGCGACGAGGATCGGCGGCACCTGCGTCTTTTCGATGCCGACATCGCGGGCCGGCTGGGACGCGATTTCGCCCGCCTTGTCGAGCGTGTCGTCCCTCTTCTTGCCCTGTTCCTGGGCGAGCGCCGACGTGCCGAGCAGCAACAGGATCGTGGCGGTCGATACGGCAATTTTCATCATTGGTCCTCCCGCTGGCTCAACCCGCCAGCCCCCATGTCGGTTCCGCAACGTAACGATTGCGCGGCGGGCGAGACAGTCGGGATTTGCCGCATCGGACCTTGGGATAGAGCCTGATTCACGTCATCTGTGGAAGCCCAAGGCGCTTCCACAGATGACGATCCGGCTCTATGCCGCTGGGCAAACAGGAGTGTTTCGCCATGAACGACCGCATCGCCATCGCCTCCGGCAATCTGTCCGCCAGCATATCGCCGCTGGGCGCCGAACTCTGGTCGCTGACCGACGCGCAGGGGCGCGAGCTGATGACCGATGCCGACCCGCAATGGTGGACCGGCCATGCCCCCCTGCTCTTCCCGTTCGTCGGCCGATCGCGCGGCGACGTCTATCGGCTGAACGATGTCGACTATCCGATCGGCCAGCATGGCTTTGCCCGGACCAGCCCCTTCACCCTGGTCCATCGCAACGAGGAAGCCGCCCTGTTCCGGCTGGAGGCGGACCGGGATACGCGCACCGTCTATCCGTTCGATTTTCGGCTCGACATGGGGTTCGTGCTGGAGGGGCCGAGCCTGCGCATGACGGCGACCGTCATGAACCGGGGCGAGACGGCGATGCCCTTCTGCTTTGGCTATCACCCCGCCTTCGCCTGGCCGCTGCCCTATGGCGGCCGCGTCGAGGACCACCGCATCCTGTTCGAGCAGGCCGAACCCGCGCCGATCCGCAAGGTCGGCAGCGAGCCGGGGCTGATCGCGCTGGAGAGCGTGCCCTCCCCGGTCGAGGGCAAGGAACTGGCGCCGACCCATGCCATGTTCGCCGGCGATGCCCTCATCTGGGACGATCTCGCCAGCCGGTCGCTGAGCTGGGGCGTACCCGGCAGGCCGCACCTGAAGATCGATTTCCCCGATACACCCTGGCTCGGCCTGTGGCAGAAGCCGGGCGCTCATTATCTGTGCGTCGAACCCTGGGCCGGCATGGCCGACCCGGTCGGCTTCACCGGCGATGTCTGGGACAAGCAGGGTGTCATGACCCTGCTGCCGGGTGATAGCCGATCCTTCCGCATGGACGTGACGCTGGTCGACGTGTAACGGGCTTTCCCAAGTTCCGTTCAGGCTGAGCGAAGTCGAAGCCCTCCACTGAGCGCAGCGAAGTGCCTCGCCTCCGCTCGGCAAGGCCCTTCGACTTCGCTCAGGGCGAACGGGTTATTTAACTCGGACCCCAGAAAACAGCATCATGAGCATCCCATCCCGCCGCACCTTCGCGATCATTTCCCACCCGGACGCCGGTAAGACCACGCTGACCGAAAAGCTGCTGCTGGAAGGCGGCGCGATCCATCTGGCCGGCGAGGTCAAGGCGCGCGGCGCAAACCGGCGCGCCCGGTCGGACTGGATGAAGATCGAGCAGCAGCGCGGCATCTCCGTCACATCCTCGGTCATGACGTTCGAGCGGACCCGCGATGGCGAGACCATCACCTTCAACCTGCTCGACACGCCAGGCCACGAGGATTTCAGCGAGGATACCTATCGCACGCTGACCGCCGTGGACTCGGCGGTGATGGTGATCGACGCGGCCAAGGGCATCGAGCCGCAGACGCGCAAGCTGTTCGAGGTCTGCCGCCTGCGCAACGTGCCGATCATCACCTTCGTCAACAAGGTTGATCGCGAGGGCCGCGAACTGTTCGGCCTGCTGGATGAAGTCGCCGACCAGTTGCAGCTCGACGTCTGCCCGATGAGCTGGCCGGTCGGCATGGGCGGCGAGTTCGAGGGTATCTACGACTTCGCCACCAACCGGCTGATGCAGCCGGTCGGCCCGTCCAAGGAATTTGACGGCACCCGTCACCAGTTCAGCGGTCTGGATGATCCCAAGCTCGCCGATTATCTGTCCGAGCGGGGCCTGGAAAAGCTGCGCGAGGAGGCCGAGCTGGCCCAGGGCGGCTATGCCGAGTTCGACCTGGAACGCTATCGCCATGGCGACCTGACCCCGGTCTATTTCGGATCGGCGTTGAAGCTGTTCGGCGTGACCGAGCTGATCGACGCGCTGTCGGCGCATGCGCCGCCGCCGCGCGCCCAGCCGGCCGAGCCGGCCCCGGTCGAGCCCGAGGGCAGCGAAGTCACCGGCTTCATCTTCAAGGTGCAGGCGAACATGGACCCGATGCACCGCGACCGCATCGCCTTCATGCGGCTGGTGTCGGGCAAGTTCCGCCGCGGCATGAAGCTGACCCCGTCGGGCAGCGGCAAGGCGCTGGCCGTCCATTCGCCGATCCTGTTCTTCGCGCAGGACCGCGAGCTGGCGGACGAGGCCTTCCCCGGCGACATCATCGGCATCCCCAACCATGGCGCGCTGCGCGTGGGCGACACGCTGAGCGAGAAGCCGGGCCTGCGCTTTACCGGCCTGCCCAATTTCGCGCCGGAAATCCTGCGCCGCGTGCAGCTGAAAGACCCGACCAAGACCAAGCAGCTGCGCAAGGCGCTGGACGACCTGTCCGAAGAGGGCGTGATCCAGGTCTTCTATCCCGAAATCGGCAGCAACTGGATCGTCGGTGTCGTCGGCCAGCTGCAGCTGGAAGTGCTGATCAGCCGGCTGGAGGCCGAATATAAGGTCGCGGCGGTGCTGGAGCCGTCGCCGTTCGACACCGCCCGCTGGATCAGCGGCGACGATCAGGCGATCAAGGATCTGGTCGCCTATAATGGCGCCAACATGGCCAAGGACCGCGACGGTAATCTGGTGTTCATGGCGCGCAGTGCCTGGGACATCGGCTATCAGCAGGAACGCCATCCCAAGGTGAAGTTCAGCGCCACCAAGGAGCGCTAAGCCGACAGCGAAAGTGACAGGGCAGCGCCCTGTCACTTCATGGGTCAGGCCGTAACCCAATCCTTGCGCAGCGCCTTGCCGGCGAGCGCCATGAACAGGCCCGCCAGCAGGTAGAAGCCGAGCGCAGCGACGATGGCGTAGCGCAGCGCTTCATTGCCATAGGTCGGGGTCAGCGCATCGGACAGGGCGCCGACGCTCCAGCTGCCAAGGCCGAGGCCGACGAGATTGTTGATGAGCAGGAAGGTCGCCGAGGCGCTGGCGCGCATATGCGGCGGCACCAGATGCTGCACGGCGGTCAGCACCGGGCCGAGCCAGACATAGACCAAGGCCTGCGGGATCAGGAACAGGGCGAAGGCGAAGGATACGCTGGATGACAGCACGCCGACCACGAACAAGGGCATGCCGATCACATAGCTGATCGCCGGCACCCAGGCGAACCAGGCCTTGTCGCGATTGCCCATGGCGTCGCCCAGGAAGCCGCCGAGCAGCACGCCCGCGACCCCGCCCAGCAGCAGCAGCCCGCCCAGGAACTGGCCCGCGCCCAGCAGGTCGAGGCCGAAGCTGCGCATCAACAGGCTGGGCAGCCAGAAGGCGACGCCATAGCCGCACATCGAGCTGCACGCGGCGCCCAATGCCAGAAACCAGAAGCTGCGTTTGGCCGCGAGAATGCCGAACACGGCGCTGACCGGGACGGGCGTGCCCGACTGCACCGGGCGGGCGGGTTCGCGCACCACCAGCCGGAAGAGCGGTGCGATGAGGATGCCCATGATGCCGACCGCGATGAAGGCCGTGCGCCATTCGACGGTCTGGGCGATATAGCCGCCCAGCAGCACGCCGCCGGCCGAACCCAGCGGAATACCCAGCGAATAGATGGAGAGGGCGCGGGCGCGCTGATGCTGCGGGAAATAGTCGGAGATGACCGCATAGGAGGGGGCGACGCCGCCCGCCTCCCCCACGCCGACGCCGATGCGGAACAGGAACATCTGCATGAAATTGCCGGCCATGCCGCACAGCGCGGTAAAGCCGCTCCAGATGGCAAGGCTGACGGTGATGACCCAGGTGCGGCTGGTCCGGTCGGCCAGCAGCGCCAGCGGGATCGCCAGCGTCGAATAGAGCAGCGCGAAGGCGATGCCGCCCAGCGCGCCGAGCTGGGTATCGGTCAGCCCCAGCTCCGCCTTGATCGGCCCGGCGAGGATGCCCAGGATCTGCCGGTCGAGGAAGTTGAAGGTATAGACCAGCAGCAGCATCGCCAGCACGACGCCACGATAGGCGGGGGAAGAGGTTCGGTCGGTCATAGGCGGCTACCCATCTCCGTTCAGTTCGAGCTTGTCGAGCACCGTTGCGCAGGGGTTCTCGACAAGCTCGAACCGAACGGATGGGAAACGCAGCTTAGAACTTGACCGAACCGGTCACGAACACCTGGCGCGGGTTGCCGTAGAAGGCGGTGAGCGTGCCTTCCTTGCCCAGCGAGGGGGTGGGATAGCCGGCCGCATTGTTGATGATCGCGCCAGTCACCGGATTGGCCGCGACGAAGGTATAGCCCGAGGTCTTATATTCCTTGTCGAGCAGATTCTTGCCATGGACGCCGATGCTCCAGCGATCGCTGGGCGCGGTATAGACTAGGCTTGCATCCCAAAGCGCATAGCCCTTCTGGTCGATATAGGGGTTGGGGATTTCGAACTGGTAGGTCTTGGAGCGCCAGGAGACGGTGCTGCCGAAATAGAGGCTGCCATCCCCCACCGGGACATTATAGCTGAGCGTGCCGCTGGCGGTCCATTTCGGCGTGTTCTGCACCCGGCGATAATCGGCGACATCGGTCGGCACGCTGGCAATATTGGCGATATATTCGCGATAATCGGCATCGATGAAGCCGATCGCGGTCTGCAGGTTCAGACGATCGCCGCCGCTGAAGATATCGCGGCCAAGACGCGCATTGCTTTCGAACTCCAGCCCCTTGAAGCGCGCCTTGCCGGCATTCGACACGACACCGCAGAAGGAGGGCGTGGGCACGCCGCCGACATTGACGGTGCAGGCGACCGAACCGGGGATCTGCACATCCTTGTAGTCGGCATAGAAGCCGGCGACCGCGACATAGAGGGCGCCGTCCATCAGATTGCCCTTGTAGCCGACTTCATAGCTGTCGACCTGTTCGGGCGCGAAGCTGAGGAAGGAGGCAATTTCGCTGTCCTGGCGGATGCCGTCGCCATTAAGGTCGGGCGCGTTGGTGCCGACCCCGCGCGGGTCGAAGCCGCCGCCCTTGAAGCCCTTGGAATAGCTGGCATAGATATTGTGATCGGCGGTCGGCTTGTAGCTGACCGAGAAGCGCGGCGTGAACTTCTTAAACTCGCGCTCGCCACGGAAATTGGTGCTGGGCGCACCGAAGGGAATGCCCGCCCCGTCGAACACGGGCGAGCCGCCGCCCAGATAGCTTTGCCGCAGGATATTGGCCCGGCGCGTGTCCCAGGTATAGCGGCCACCGGCCGACAGGCTGAGCTGATCGGTCAGGTCGAAGCTCATGTCGCCGAACACGGCATAGGTTTCGGTATCGACATTGGCCTGGGTGAAGGCGGTCAGCCCCGCCACGGTGGTGAAGATGCGGGTATCGAACTGGGTGTCGGCGCTGGCATCAAGATAATAGAAGCCGACCATGCCGTGCAGCCGGCCCTTGTCATAGAGAAGCTGGAATTCCTGGCTGAGCTGTTCGTTCTTGTAATAGGCCGGCACGTCGACATCGACGGCGGGCAGCGCGTCGAAGTCGATCGGGGAGGCGCTGTCATCCTTGCGCCAGGCGCTGATCGAGCGCAGCGTCACCGCATCATTGAGTTCGGCCGTCAGGTTCATCGACAGGCCGTAGGACTTCACATATTGCTTGGGATCGACCAGCCCGCCGCGGGTGTCGAACACATCGTCCAGCACCGGCGCGCCCGATGCCTGGCCCGGAATCAGGCGGTGGCCGCCACGCGGGTTGCTGTTGTCCTTGGTATAGTCGCCGGTGATGCGCATCAGTACCGGCGCGCCATAGCCGCCCATTTCGAAGGTGGCGCGGCCGGCCCAGATATCCTTGTTATAATTGTCCTGCCCGGTGGTGAAATTCTTGCCGAAGCCGCCGCGCGACAGGCGGGCAAAGGCACCACCGACGCGCATCAGGTCGCCGATCGGCGCCGACACGCTGATGATGCCATCGGCCTGATCATAGCTGCCATAAGTGCCCTTGAGCTTGAGCGAAAAGTCCTGCGGCAGCATCTTCGTGACATATTTGACCGCGCCGCCGATCGTGTTGCGGCCATAGAGCGTGCCCTGCGGCCCACGCAGCACCTCGATCCGTTCCACGTCATAAATGTCGAGCAGCGCGCCCTGCGGCCGGTTGAGATAGACATCGTCGAGATAGATGCCGACGCCCTGTTCGAAGCCGGAAACCGGATCCTGCTGGCCGACACCGCGGATGAAGGCGGTCAGCGTCGAATTGGTGCCGCGCGACGCCTCCAGCGTGGTGTTGGGGGTGACATTGGCGAGGTCACTGATGTCGATCGCCCCGCCCCGTTCCAGATCAGCGCCAGAGAAGGCGCTGACCGCGATCGGAACCGACACCAGCGTTTCCTCACGACGGCGGGCAGTGACGATAATGCCGGCCTCTTCGGTGTCGGCGACGGGCGCCGACGCGTCCTGCGCGAAGGCGGGGAATGCCATCGCGCCGGTCCAGGCGGCGGATGCGAGGGCAAAGGCACGAATGCTGTGATGGGCCTTCATCGGCGTTTCCTCTCCTGAAGCGGCCCCCGGTCATCCGGGTAGCCAATCTGCTTGCCCTTTGAATAATGAAAGTTGAACCAGCTTTCAACTTCAAATATGAGGGACGGCGAACAAGGCCACCAGACGTCCTCAAATCATTGAAAAGGCGCGTATTGGCAGGCAGAGGGAGAGAGCATGACCGATCCGGCTTCCCCACGGGATGAGAGACGCGATGACAAGGCGCCACGCACCGCGCGGGGCGAACGCACGCTTCGCGCGCTGCTGTCGGCGGCGGCCGAGGAGTTTGGCGAAAAGGGATTTCACGACGGGTCGATCAGCGGCATCACCCGCCGGGCGGGCTGTGCGCTGGGCAGTTTCTACACCTATTTCGACAGCAAGGACGACATTTTCCGCGCGCTGGTCAACGACATGTCGGGCCAGGTGCGCGACTATGTCTCGCCCCGCATCGCCGATGCGCGCAACGGGATCGAGGCGGAGCGGATCGGCCTGCTGAGCTTTCTGGAGTTCGCCCGCGCCCACAAGGAAATCTACCGCATCATCGACGAGGCCGAGTTCGTCGACCAGGCCGCCTATCGCGCCCATTATGAGAATACCGCCACCCGCATGGCCGCGCGCCTGAAAAAGGCCGCGCAGCAGGGCGACGTGCGCGCGGACGTGGAAGAGGTCCATGCCTGGGCGATCATGGGGATGAATGTGTTCCTGGGGCTGCGCTATGGCGTGTGGGACGACAGCCGCCCCGCGCAGGAGATTGCCGACATCGCCAACGCGTTGATCGAGAAGGGGATCGGCAAGCGCGCTTGAGGGTTGCACCGCTGCCGCCTATCGGGACAAGCACCGATGGTCGCGCCCTGCCCCTGCTGATAGGGCCGGGCGTCAGGCCCCAAAGCAAAAGGCGGACAGGCGATGCGCACACTCCATAAACAGACATTCCTTCTGGCATCGATCCTGCTGGTCAGCGGCTGTGCAACCACCGCCACGTCGCCCTCGGCCCGCGCCCCGGTGCCGCCGACCACGATCGAGGCGGTCGGGCAGTTGACCAAGGCCATCCCCTTCCCGCGCGGCTATCTGGATCCCGCCGCCCTGCCCAACAGCCTGACTCCC